>JBDTAZ010000092.1:0-20974 GCA_039924325.1 Gemmatimonadaceae bacterium | reverse complement strand
ACATGCAACGGGCGCAACCGGTGTCCGCGGCTCACTGGATCCTCAGTCACTTCTGGCAGCTCGAGCGTGATCGCTCCCGCGTCGCCAACGCGGCCTCTTCGGCGTCTTCACTTCCGCTCGGCTCCGGTGCTATTGCTGGTTGCGCATTCGCGATTCCCCGCGATCAGATCCGAATTGAACTCGGCTTCAACACGCTGTCGCAGAACTCCATCGACGCCACGGGCGATCGTGACTTCGTCGCCGACATGTTGTACGCAATCACCATGCTCGGTGTTCATCTCTCGCGCCTTAGTGAAGATCTCATCCTTTATGGATCCAGCGAATTCGGCTTCGTGACATTCGGCGATACGTTCACTACGGGATCCAGCATGATGCCGCAGAAACGCAATCCTGATGCGCTCGAAATCGCGCGCGGTTCAGCGGGAAGAATGCTCGGGAACCTCACCTCCCTCCTGGCCACGATCAAGAGCCTCCCGAGCGGCTACAACAAGGATCTTCAGGATGACAAGCGTCCGCTGTTCGATTCCGTGGATACAATGCTGCTCGTCCTTCCGGCCGTCGCAGGCACACTCGCGGAACTCCGTTTCAATACACAGCGCATGCGCGCAGCTCTATCATCCACAATGATGGCGACGGACCTGGCGGACTACCTTGTGGCAAAGGGTACCAGCTTTCGCGAGGCGCACGGCGTCGTCGGTACACTTGTACGAAACAGTGAGTCCACCGGAGTCGACCTCAATCAGATGCCTTTCACCGTCTTCGCCGCGGCCCATCCGTCGTTCGAACATGACGTGTTCGACTGGCTGTCTCCAGATGCCTCGGTCGCCCGTCGCAACGTGACTGGCGGTACGGGCCCGGATGCGGTCGGCGAACAGCTAGCCGCCGCCCACGCAGCACTCGGCAATGCGGTACGCAGACTCCAGCTCATTCCCTGAAAACGAGGCGTGTAAATGTCGGACTCGCAAGATGACACTCCAAAGGGACCCGACCTAAGGAACGGGGTTCCCGCTTCATCGATTGCGGATGGATCGATGCTTCTTGGTAACGTCGATGGCGAGCCCGTGCTTGTGGCGCGTACCGGTGGATCGCTCTACGCCATCGGCGCCACATGCACCCACTACGGCGGACCTCTTGCCGAGGGAATCCTCGTCAACGATACTGTGCGCTGCCCGTGGCACCACGCCTGCTTCAGTCTCAAGACCGGTGAAGCGCTACGTGCACCGGCGCTTGATAGGGTCGCTTGTTTCCGCGTTGAAGAGACAGATGGCACCATCTTCGTGCGAGAAGGCATCCATCCACCGTCAGTGTACCTGCGTCCGCTGGCAAGCCCCCCAACGTCGATTGTCATCGTCGGGGCTGGTGCCGCCGGCGTCGCAGCGGCAGAAATGCTGCGCAGATGCGGCTACGCAGGAAGCATCCAGCTTTTCGATCAGTCCCATACGGCGCCAGTTGATCGCCCCAATCTTTCCAAGGACTACCTCGCCGGACACGCGGAAGAAGAATGGGTCAGTCTCCGCCCAGAAGAATTTTACGCCGACAAAAAGATCGAACTGATCCGCGGTGAGCGCATTGCGCGCATCGATACCAAGTCGCGTAACGTCACAACAGAAACAGGCGCGATTTACAAATTCAGTGCACTCCTGCTGGCCACGGGTAGCTCGCCAGTCAAGCTCCCCATACCAGGTGCGGATCTGCCGCTGGTTCACTATCTGCGGACTCTCGACGACAGCAATGCGATCATCGCTGCCGCGCAGCAAGGCAAGCGCGCAGTTGTTATAGGGGCGAGTTTTATTGGGCTTGAAGTAGCCGCTGCACTTCGTGAACGCGATGTAGCTGTTACCGTTGTTGCACCGGAGTCGCTCCCGCTTGAACGCGTGCTTGGTGCCGACCTCGGTCGGATGATTCAATCCTTGCATGAGAGCAAGGGCGTGAAGTTTAATCTGGGAGCCAGTGTGAAGTCCATCACCGCAAACTCCGTCGAGCTTGCGAGCGGTGCTTCGCTGCCGGCTGATTTTGTCGTCATCGGCGTGGGCGTTCGGCCGGATGTGTCGCTTGCTCAGGAGGCGGGGCTGGTGGTCGACAATGGCGTGGTGGTCAATTCCACACTGGAGACATCCGCGCCGGGTGTGTTCGCCGCCGGAGACATTGCGTCCTGGCCCGATCCGCGCGCGGGTCAGATTCGCGTTGAACACTGGGTTGTCGCACAACGCCAGGGTCAGGTCGCCGCTCGCAACATGCTCGGAGCAGCCGAACCGTTTACACTTACTCCGTTCTTTTGGAGTAGGCATTTCGACGTGACAATCAACTATGTCGGTCATGCGTCCCGCGATGACACGGCTCGCATTGACGGCAACGCTGCTGCACACGATTGCACCGTTACGTATGCGAATTCGGCTGGTAAGGTTTCCGCTCAGGCGGACGTTGGCCGCGACAAGGCCAACCTGCTGGCCGAGGCACGTCTCGATGGCGACTTGCGCTAACCCTAATCATTGATCATCCATGCTGATCTGGCTTTACGTAGCCGTCGGAAGTGCCTTGGGCGGCGTCAGCCGCTACGTTGTTGGTGCTGCCATCCAGCAACGAGTTGGCTTCGCGTTTCCGATGGGCACGTTACTGATCAACATCGTAGGTAGCTTTCTCATAGGCTTTATCCTGCGACTCGCCCTGGGCGGAACCCAGATGTCGCCTGAGACTCGCATCTTTCTTACAACTGGTTTCTGTGGTGGTTTTACCACATTCTCGACGTTTTCCTACGAAACCGCTGCGTTGATTGAAGTCGGTCAGTATCGTCGAGCGGCCACGTATGTCATACTAAGCGTGGTAGTATCGGTGATCGCAACGTTTGCCGGCTTTGCACTTGCGCAGTCGGCTCTCACCTTCCGCATCCGAGCGTAGTCATGTTGCGAGGCCTGAAGGGCGAACGCGTTCTCATGCGCATTCACATCGGTGAGCGTGACCGGTATCGCGGTAAGCCACTATACGAAGCGCTTGTCAAACTTCTGCACGATCGCGGATACGCTGGCGCGACGGTGTTTCGTGGCGTAATGGGATTCGGCGCCAGTGGTCGCCTGTCGGCCGATCATATGGAATTGCTGGCTTTCGATCTTCCACTTGTGATCGAGTGCGTTGAAACTCAGGAGAATATCGAAACGATTCTTCCTGAGATTGACGAAATGATTGACGCCGGTCTCATCACGCTCGAACGCGCGAAGGTAATTCTCTATCGCGGCAAGCGTGATGCTGCGCCGGTGCAGAGCCTTCCCGATGAAGCGCGGCTTGATATCACCGGTGACTGGCAGACGCAATCGGGAGGGAAGTAGGAGAAGGTTGCTCTCCTACTTCCCTTCCACGTCACCCGACTGACGATATCGTCCTTCTTGGAGAGACCGCCGAGATGAATTGGACTCACGCCGGAACAGCGTTCATCGCTGCGTTCCTGGCATCCGTAGTAGAGTTCGTTGAAGCCTTTACCATCGTGCTTGCCGTGGGCACTACTCGCGGCTGGCGCTCTGCGCTGATCGGTACGGCGGCCGGGGTCGCGCTGCTTGCGCTACTGGTTATCGCGTTCGGGCCTGCGCTTCAGAAAATCCCGCTTACGACGTTGCAGCTCGTTGTCGGTATTCTTCTTCTACTGTTCGGAATGCGTTGGCTGCGCAAGGCAATCCTGCGCTCTGCAGGCGTGATTGCGCTGCACGACGAAACGGCGATCTTCGAGCGCGAGCGCGCAACGCTCGAACACGACGCATTGGCGCGAAGCCGCATTGACTGGGTTGCATTTGTCGCCTCGTTCAAAGCGGTTACGCTGGAGGGGCTCGAGGTTGTATTCATCGTGATCGCCACAGGGGTGGGAGGAATGCTTTTCCCTGCAGCGTTCGGTGCGATCGTTGCCGGAGCACTCGTGATTGTCGCCGCAGTCGCTCTCAGAGCCCCCCTGGCACGTGTGCCTGAGAACACCCTCAAATTTGCGGTTGGAGTTCTTCTGTCCGCGTTCGGAGTGTTCTGGATTGGGGAGGGGCTACGCTTCCCGTGGCTCGGCGAAGATCTCGCACTCGTCGCGCTTGTAGCAGCATTTCTCATCGTTTCATGGCTGGCAGTAATCATCGCCAGATCGGCGGCACGTCAACGCTTGCCTGTTACGAATGGCTCCGCTGGCGGCGGCGCCGCATGAACGTCGTAAGCATAGTGACCACCGCCCTGCGCGAACTCTGGGGATTGTTCGTCGAGGATGGCAGCTTCACCATCGGCATCGTATTATGCATCGCGATCGGGATTGCTATTCTGCCGCGGATTGCAATTCCGGCGGAGTGGCGCGGCGCAGCGCTATTCGTGATTCTGGCGCTGGTGCTACTTGAGAATGTTAGGAGATCAGCACGGCAATGAGACTTACGGACTGAAACAGCCCCCGGTCAGCAGAGTTGACCGGGGGCTGTTTGGTAACTACAGCTGCTTTAGTTTAGAACATCACGCCGAAGGTGAGCGGAATGAATGCCGTGCTTCCGCCGCCGTTGTTATTGAAGTGGTTGTATCGTGCTTCGACAAATGCGTTGAAGCCGGAAAGCGGAATAGTCAGGCCGGCGCCTACGTCGTAACCGAACTGCGTACTGCTGCTCGCGGAGTAGGTCGTGCCGCCCGACGTTGTGCTGGAGCCTGGCGTGAAGCCACCGACACCGCCGATGATGTACGGGCTGATTCCCGCTCCCGTCGGAACGTTGTACACTGCGTTTGCCGTGTACGACCACACGTGTACGTTGCTGTTGCCTGCACCCTTGGCGCCGAAGTTGTCATAGTTGACGTCTCCACGGAAACTGATCGGCAACGTCGGCGTTCCAAGCGCAACATGCCCGCCGATGTTGTATCCCGTGTTTACGTAGTTCGACAGATCGCCCGATGGAATCGACGCGCCTCCTGATATTCCAAGTGAAAACGGCTTCGTGGCGCTTGTGACGCCCTGTGCACCGGCGAAAGCAGCACTCGATGCTGTAATTGCCGCAATCGCTACAATTTTTGAGAACATTGACATACCCGCTCCGATTTTTAGTTAAGAAGTGCCAACCAAACGCGCCTCGGATCCTCGGATCCTCTGCGCGCGTCCAACGTCGTGCTTCGCCCTCGTAGTAGTCATGACGAACAAAAAAGGTTTCCTGTTAATCACCGGGAATTGCTTTGCCTAGAAAAGCACCCCAAATGTGATCGGTACGAAATGGTACGTTTTGGCGTTGGACCGATTTATTGCGTGGTACCGCACCTCAAGGAATGCTCCAGTCTCTGCAAATGGCAGTCCGAAGCTTATCCCCGCGCCGCCATTGGAACCCCAGTCGTTTTCCCGCTTCGCGGCGCCAGGCAGGCGGAGCGGATAGTAGCCGAACCCCCCGATCAGGTAAGGCTTCGCATAGCCAGCCCTAAACGGCACGATGAGGTTTGCGGTCGCCGAGTTCAGGTGCATGTCGCCAGCTGTGGTCCCGGAGCTCGATTTACCCTTGAATTCACTGTATTGATAGTCGAGCCGAAGCCCCATGGGAGCATCTTGCGGGCCCATACTGACCATTGCAAGGCCGGTCGCGCCTGCGCCAACGCGACTATCCAGCACCCCCACTGGGACGGACGCGCCAGCGGCCACTCCAAAATGGATCGACCGTTGCGCGTGAGCTGGAATTGCCAGTGTCGCACCAGCCACCAATATCGTAGCGCAGACGAACAACCTCATATATATTTATCCTAATTAGTTAGGTTAATTCTAAATATCCTTAATTGGTAGGATATTATGCCATCTTACAATACCGCAACCGTTGCATCAGCCCTCGGAGTCACCCCCAAATGGCTCGATAACCTTCTGTCCCATAACGACTTGGATGGCTCACACCGCATTTCGCAGGGCGTCGCTCGCCGACTATCATTCGCCACCGTCACCATACTGTCGCTCGCCAAGGAGCTTATTGATACAGTGGGCATGAAAGCTCCGGCAGCGATTGAACTTGCCTCTCAACTCCTGAACTCTACCGACGGCGATCTCATAGTATCCCCACGACTTCGCATCAAGGTCCAGGCCGACTCGCTGCAAGCCAACGTTCTGGACTCTCTTGCTCGCGCCGTGGAAATAGCCCCGTCGCCCCGACGAGGACGCCCGCCCAAAAGATAAGCCGCGTCCTCGCCCTGCGCGCCTCGGCATTCGCGATTTCTCACGATCCTCCAAATCGCAGCTCCCGAAACGAAACAGGGGCGCCTCTCGCCGAGACGCCCCTGTCTGCCATCGCTTCGGACCCGGCTACCCGTTCATCCGAGTAACGTTTTCCGCCGCGGGGCCTTTCTGCCCCTGAACAATGTCGAACTCCACCGCTTCACCTTCCTGCAACGACTTGAACCCGTTGCCAGATATGGCGCTATAGTGGACGAAGCAGTCCTTCTGACCGTCGTCGGGAGTGATGAAACCGAACCCCTTCGCGTCGTTGAACCACTTCACCTTCCCTGTCGTGCGCATTCCAACTAACTCCTGATTTGAAACCTGTCCGGAACCAGGAAACGCCTACCCCACTACGCGCTGGTAGCTCGGGTTCCGACTGCAAACCCATAGGACGATCCTATGCTGGGCCCCAAAGTATTGGGCACCCGAAAATTAGGCAATAGACAAGTTTTTCCCGGACTCAGCCAATTCGCGCCGCCGGGGGAGCGCAGATTAGCGCCGGCTATTGATCGACCCGGAACCCCTGCACAAAGTTCTGCGTCTCTCCAAAACAGCTCGTCGGGATACCGCGGTGCTCGTCGTACGATAGGGTCACTTGGTGCCCTTCACCAAGCTGAAGCGCCTTCGCCACCGAGTCGTTGCGAATCGTGAAACGGAAAGTCGCGGCCGTCGTTGTGTCGGCAATCCCTGGCGCCGGCGATACGGTTAACTGACCCTCCCACGTCTTACACAGCCAGCCACGCTGTGAGAGGTTCCTTACATAGCCCGTACGCTGAGTGGATGCATAGACGAATCCCAGCGTCACCCAGACCCAGATCGCGCAACCCACAATCACGACCACAATCAAAGGGAGGCCAACTTTCAGCCAACCACGCCGCCGCTTTTTGCTCGGGGGCTTTGCCCCCGGTACCGCCTCGCTTTCCGACATCGGTTTTCCTCTCTCTGGTTACTTTTCAACCATGCCCTTCGGACCGCGCAGAAGCACGGTAACAACCCTCGTAGGCGACGTCGCCGTTGGCTCTGACCATCCTGTGGTGGTCCAGTCCATGACCAACACAGATACAGCCGATGTTCCCGGCACCGTAGCTCAGGTAGCTGCTCTTGCAGCCGCAGGCTCACAGCTGGTACGCGTAACCGTCAATAACGATGCCGCAGCAGCCGCCGTGCCGTCAATTGTCAAAAACCTGGCAGACCTCGGCATCGACGTTCCGATAGTCGGCGACTTTCATTACAACGGGCACCTCTTGCTCGCAAAGTATCCGGAAACCGCGCGCGCGCTTGCGAAATATCGCATTAATCCTGGTAACGTGGGCGGCAAACGCCACGACGAACACTTCCGCACCATCGTCCAGATAGCGATCGATAATGCCAAGCCCGTTCGCATTGGCGTCAACTGGGGATCGCTGGACCAAGACCTTCTCACCTCGATGATGGACGAAAATGCAGCGCGTCCGAACCCGCTCGACGCGCACGACGTCTACGTCGAGGCGATGCTGGAGAGCGCTCTCCGCTCGGCAACTCTGGCCGAAGAAACCGGACTGGGACATGATCGCATCATCATTTCCGCAAAGGTGTCCGGCGTAGACGATCTGGTTCACGTCTATCGCTTGCTGGCCGCGCGCTGCGACTATCCGCTTCATCTCGGACTCACTGAAGCAGGGCTCGGAATGAAAGGAATTGTGGCCAGCACAGCCGCGCTTTCCATACTGCTCAGCGAAGGAATCGGTGACACAATCCGTGTATCGCTGACACCCAAACCTGGCGGCGACAGAACCGAGGAGGTTCTCGTTGCACAACAGATTCTCCAATCACTCGGTCTGCGGTCCTTCGCTCCGCAAGTCACTTCATGCCCTGGATGCGGTCGTACAACGTCCACATTCTTTCAGCACATGGCGCAGGACATACAGACCTATATCCGTGAACAGATGCCGTCATGGCGCGCTACGTATCCAGGCGTCGTCGAGATGAAGGTCGCTGTCATGGGTTGTATCGTGAACGGCCCCGGCGAGAGCAAACACGCGAATATCGGTATCTCGCTCCCAGGCACATTCGAAGATCCCAAAGCCCCCGTGTATGTCGATGGGAAGCTTGCGATTACGCTCAAAGGCGACAACATAGTGCCCGAGTTCCTGGAACTCCTCGATGCATATGTAGAACGAACCTACCGCGCGGATATCACGAACGAGTCAGCTGCTGCAATAGCAAGCTGAAGCTCTACCTGGCGAACCGCGCGAGGATGACCGCGAGACCAACTTCGTCATCCGAATCGAAAGTCCCGATACTTTCCGAATCGACATCGAATACAGCAATCACATCCCCGCTCGAGTTTGTCACTGGCAGCACGATTTCGGATTGTGAACGGGAGTCGCACGCGATGTGATCTCCGAATGTGGCGACGTCGTCCACAATGATTACTCGCCGTTCCGACGCAGCGGCACCACACACGCCGCGCCCGAATGCAATCTCAAGACAGCCAAGAGTTCCCTGGTATGGCCCCACGCGCATCAACGCGCCCGGCTTCACGACTCTATAGAATCCTGTCCATAAAAATCCAAACGCGTTGTGAACCAGCGAGCTGACTGTCGCCATCTCGGCGATCTCGTCGTCGATCCCAGCCAGTACCGCGGCAATGTGTGCCGCTAACTCCTCATACGCCTGCTTCTTGGGAACTCCCCGCAGGTCCAGCGTTACTTCGGCCATGCGTTCAAGCTACCCGGCTGACAAGCCTACTTGAAGATCCCGAAGTGTCCCAGGACGTACCAGAGTATGACGAAGATGAGGATCGTGCCACAGCCGCATCCGCCGCCGCCCAGCTTCTTGGCGCCATAGCCCGCCGCCAGCCCGCGTAGAATTTTGCTCATGCGATGGCCTCTCTGCACGGACCGTACCGAAGCGAGCCTACGGGCAACCGGTGTAGCGCTGTTTCATTCCACCCCCGTAAATCGTCTTTTCCTCACGCTGATCCGCAGTCTCGACCGAGCCCAATACCTCGCACCTGCTTTGTTGACATCACCGATGAAGATTCGCACCACCGCCAGACAGGCCCTCTCACGCACCGCCATCCTGCTCACCAGCTCGGTGCTCACCAGCTCGGCGCTCACCGCAACAACCGCGGTGGCTCAGGCAACCGCGCCAGCTCTGATTGGAGCGTGGCGAGCCGACACCCCACTTCCGAATGGCGTTGTTCAGACATTCAGCTTCACCACTGACGGAAGCTTCGACCTCACAAAGGATCTTTCGGTAGACGGCACCTACCAGGTCGACGGGAATCGACTTATCGAGACTGTGACATTGCCGAGCGTTGGTGCGTCGCATACGGATACCGCAACCTTCGCAATTGCGGGAGACTCGCTGGTCGTGAACGAACAGGGCACAAAAGCGCCGCGAGTTCTGCATCGCTCCGGTTCATCAGCAGCCAGACAATCCATCATCGGCGACTGGACAATTCAGGTCGGCTCCGAGATGGCGGCGCACTACGCCTTCGACGCCAACGGTTCGATGCACGTGCGAGCACGTGTCGGCGACGAAAAAGGCAAGTACGTCGTCCGCGCCGACACGCTGCACCTTTCAAACGATGAGTCGTTCGAACTTCCGGCAATTGCTCAGTTTGTAATCGCCGATAGTGTGTTGACCTTAACTCCGCCGAGCGGAAAACAGGCTCGCCACTTCCACAAGGTGCAGTTACGCTAACAGAACACGTTCAGTTCTGCAGAGCGCAGTTACAGACACGCGCGTCTCGCGATGTTTCTGGTTACGCCGCTGGATACCCTGCTGGATACGCTACTGGATACACTGCTAGATACGCGGACGCTCGTCGTCCCAAAGCACAATACCATACACCAGCTTGCCAGCGGCTCTGAGCCCCTTGACAGCTGATCGGAGAGTCGCGATTCGCGTCACACCGACCTGTGCGCAGAGAATTACATCTGGCGCCGCCACGATTGTGTTCTCGGGAAGCATGGCGTAGCTGATCGGAACAGACATGACAATAAAGTCATAGCGTCGCGCCATTCGCCTGAGCGTGTCGCGCATCTCACGCACTGCGTCAGGCTTCGCAGTGGCGATGTTACCGTGCCCACTCGGCAATATAGCGAGCGGCCTGTCTCTACCAATTGTAGTTGTGATGATCGCAGATGACAGTTCCACACGCCCTCCCAGAACCCCTTGAACGCCGGGTTCGGATTCCACGTGCAGTATCGACGCAATCATGCTCGTTGAAGGGTCGCCGTCGACTAGAAGCGCGTTGCGCGCTTCGTATGCCGCTACAGCAGCAATGTTTGCGGCTACGGTTGCGACAACAGCCGGTATGTCACCTGCAAGTGTGACGATTGGTACACGTGCTTCAGTTGCGGCGAGGTGCAGGTAGAGCGTTCTATATCGATCGGAGGTTACATCGATCAACGGCGGAGTTTCGACATCCGAGCGTCTTCGCCCCCGCTCCAGCACGGGACTCGGTCTGAGCACACTGAGGACGCGGACGTTCGCCACGGCTTCACCCTCTCGCATGTGCGCAACACGGGGGTGACGCAGCTCACCAACAAATACCACCGTGAATCCTACTGCCAGCGCGATCACTAGCGCCGAGCCGAGCATCGCGATGGGCGGTGCTCCTACATTCGCAACAGCGCGCGCGCGCTTGGCCACCGTATCGATTACCGCATTCGAGTGACGCATCGAGTCCAGCAGACGCTGCGCGTTGATGAACTGCTGCGTGGCGTTCTGTTTTGCGATTATGAACCCACTCGTATCTATGCGTGTGACCGTGACGACTGGCAGAGGTGGCGGTGGCGGCGCCAGCAGCGGTGCCAGGCGTGACCTCAGTTCCGATCGCCGATCGGTCGCCGCATCGCGAATGAGTCTTCCCAATTCATTCACGCGCGCGGTCAGCGCGACGTAAATCGGGTCGCCCGCACCCAGCGCACCAAACGGCGCCCGCAACTTGTCCACCTGGTCAAGCGAGTCCATCCATACCCGAACGCGCGGGCTTCCGGACAGTGCCGGAGACGATCCCAGTGCCTTGAACGCTGGTGGCAGCGGCGAGTCCGCGGCCCTCGCCATGTCGGCTTCAAGATCTTTCAGTAGCACACTCAAAGAATCGCGTTCCGCGCGGAGCGATGGAGATAACGTGTCCTGCGGAACCGGAGCGGTCGGTTTTTCCAGCGATATAACTCGCCTGGCAGCTGCGAGCGCGGAGTCGGCCTGTCGAATCGATCCACGAGCAAGAATCAACGCATCGCTTGCACCCGTTGTGTCGCCGTTCCTTACGGTCACCTTGGGGATAGTGGCCGCCACAACGCGAGATGCATCGCGTGGACTCGCGATCAACCCTAGCAGCACGCCGACGAAGACAACGCCAGCGACACTGCTCATCAGCGCGCGGCGCCTGAGTGCGTTACGAGCTCTCGCTGCAATCCAGACATACGTCGCGTTATCTGGTTCCATTTCCTGTCAGTTCAGAGCGTGCGCTAACGGATTGCCGCACCCACACCGGCATGCGACTCGGTGTCCATATACCGCCGACTGGTTCCATACCCATAGACGACCGTGCCGTAGTGTCGTCTCCATCCACTTTAATAGCAAACCGGCTGCCTCGGAGCGTTTGAGCTCCGAGGCAGCCGGTAAGATGCGTCAGTCTGGATTCTTTTACTGAACCGTGATTGCTTGCTTCATGTTCATGGCGAGGTGCGGTGTGCAGTGCGCCTCGTAGGTCCCGGCTGGGATCTTCGCGAACGAGATCGTGTAGGTCGCGTTCGGCTGGATTAGAAGCGGTCCGGCAAGATCGCTCATCTGGTTCGGCATGTTGGCCGAAAGCTGTGGCTTGACCGCTGCTGAAATCAGTGCCGGATCAAAAGCAACATCGTGTGGGCCACCGCTGATGTTGGTGTAACGGATGCCGTCCCCTTCCTTGATCGTGATAGTAGCTGGGTCAAATCTGTAACCCTGCGCATCGCCAATCATCTTCACATCGTGGATCGTGCCCGTGATCGGAGCCGCGGCAACGGCACCAGCCGCTGCTGTGGAGGTCGATCCTGCGGCCGCTGGAGCGGCAGCAGTTGTATCAGCCGCGGGACTCGCCGCGGCAGCCGTTGTATCGGCAGCCTTCTCGCCACCGCCGCATGCTGCAAGCATGAGGGCGCTGGCCGCTATGGCAGTAAAACCAAAATACCGCATCTGCTTAATTCTCCTGGATAGGTGCGCTCGCGAGGTTTCCCGTGAGTATTGTGAAACTATTCACAATCGACCCCAGTATCAACGTTGACAGCGGTTCCGCACCCTGTCAGATTACTGGAATGGTTCGCACAGCTACCCACACAACTACCCACCACGCGCAGCATCATCTCCATGTCCTGACGGGCCGGGGAAGTTGTCGCATGTGATGGGCTGACCAGCCGATCCGTCGCTTCCGGGCTCGTCCAATATCTGGACGGGCCCTTTTTGTTTTCGGTATCCCCAATTCTCCGCTTGACCAATGCCAATGAATCTGAAAAACCCGAGGACAGTGCCCCTGCCGACGAGAAAACCTGCGGTCGGTGAGCCGATCCTCCGAATCGCTCTTCCCAACAAGGGTCGGCTCGCTCAGGACACTCGCGACCTCTTCAATGACGCCGGCCTCGAGGTCCGCGCGCTCAGCGATCGAGCCCTCCGTGCATCACTCGGCGGTGAATTCGAGGCGATCTTCGTCAGGTCCCAGGATATTCCCGAATTCGTCGCCGACGGCGCCGCGGATGCTGGTGTCACTGGAATGGACATTATTACCGAAAGTCGCCTCGATATCGTGAGCCAGCTCGACCTGGCCTTCGGCAAGTGCCGACTTGCCGTCGCGACTCGTGAAGAGAACGGAGTCTCGTCAGTAGATGAGCTGCCGCCCGGTACTCGCGTTGCCACATCCTTCCCAAACCTCACCACCAGCTTTTTTGAGGATCACGGTCTCGACGTAATAGTCGTCCCCATATCCGGCGCCGCTGAAATAGCCCCGCACCTCGGCATCGCGGACGCGATCGTTGATCTGGTGTCCACCGGCTCCACGCTCAAGACAAACGGTCTCCATGAGATCGGGACAATCATGTGGTCCACGGCACAGCTCGCGGTCGCAGCAGATCGATCGACGTGGGCTCCAGCGAAGGAAATGGCACTCCAGGAGCTCTCAACTGCCCTCGATTCAGTGACTTCGGCGCGAGGACAACGGTACCTCATGGCGAATGTCCCGCGAGACAGACTCGACACGGTTCGCAAAATCCTGCCTGGCTTGAATGGTCCGACGGTGATCGATGTACTCGACGGTGGAAAGCACGTCGCAGTACATGCCGTCGTTCCCGCGGCTACGATATATCGAACTATTGCCGATCTGAGGGCTCTTGGCGGTGAAGGAATCTTGGTAACACAGATTGAGAGGCTCATTCGATGAGCGGAAAAGATTACATTAGCCAGATTTTTCTTACAGAGAGTCTACAAAACATTACAGCTGCCCGGCGCTTAGCCCTGATCCGGCGAGATCAATTATTCGATAGTGCAACTGCAACTTCCGTCCGGTCAATCCTCGATGATGTCGCGAAACTCGGCGATTCCGCTCTCAAGGAGCTGGCATTGAGGCTGGATGGCGTCGCTCTCAAGTCGCTCGAGATACCGCGAAAGAGATGGATAGCGGCACTGGACTCCATCGATAGCGCCCTGATATCAGCTATCAACCGGGCCATCCGGAACATCGAGTCGGTTCAGCGGCCTTCGCTTCCTGTGCCGATCACGGTCTCTCCAGAAGCGGGTATCGTCATAACTCGGCAACCGATCGCGCTCGACCGAGTCGGCGTCTATGCTCCCGGCGGGCGGGCAGCCTACCCTAGTAGCGTTCTGATGGGAGCGGTGCCAGCGAGAGTCGCCGGCGTGGGCGACGTGGTGCTCTGTTCCCCCCCGGGACCGGATGGATCTCCGTCCGCAGTCGTGCTAGCCGCCGCGGAACTGGCGGGTGTTGACCGGGTCTTCGCGATTGGCGGAGCCGGTGCTGTTGCAGCCATGGCCTACGGGACAGAGACCGTTCCAAGGGTAGATCGGATAGTCGGGCCGGGCAACGCGTACGTGGCGGCGGCAAAGCTTCAGGTGGCCAGTTTGGTCGGAATCGACTCGCCAGCCGGCCCGAGCGAACTATTGGTGATAGCAGATGCCTCCACCAACCCCGAAGTCGTCGCCCGAGAAATCCTGGCGCAAGCCGAACACGATCCGGAAGCGATCGTGATTGTCGTAGCAATCGGTGAAGAAGTAGCAATCGCGATCACGGAACGTGTGATGGCGACCTTACCCGGCCAGCAGCGTCGCGACACAATCGAGACGGCACTGACGTCGCGAGGTGCATTCCTCTGGACGTCGGATGTCGAAAGCGCTATCGAATTCAGCAACGACTTCGCGCCGGAGCATCTGCTGCTCGCGGTAAAGGACGCTCCATCGCTGCTCCCGCGACTCCGCGCGGCCGGAACGATTTTCGTAGGCGAGTCCAGTTCTGTCTCGTTCGGCGACTACATGACCGGTGCCAACCACGTTCTACCGACCGGCGGCCTTGCCCGCTCATACTCCGGACTTTCGGTGTTGGATTTTGTGCGCTTCACGACGTACCAGCAAGTTGATCCAGGTGCTGCCGCGAGCCTGGCCAGTGACGTTGGGACCTTCGCGGATGCAGAGGGCCTTTTCGCGCACGCCGCGACAGCCCGGCAGTGGGGAACGCACGAACGGAGTCGATCATGACTCTCCGTCTCACTCGCGACAGCTACAGGGGCATTTCTCTGTATGCGCCAAACCGTGCGCCGGCTGAGATCGATCTCAGTGACAACACAAACCTCTGGGGCATCCCCCCAGAAGCATTGCGCGCGATTTCCGACAGCGCGCCATGCACCGTTACGCGCTACCCCGGCCTGTACGCGGATAGCCTCAAGCAAGCAATCGCTGACTATCTGAACGTTTCTCCCGATATGGTAGTGACCGGTTGTGGGTCGGATGATGTACTTGATTCAACAATCCGCGCCTTTGGCGAGCCGGACGATCTGATTGCCTATCCAGAGCCGTCGTTCGCGATGATCCCGATTTTCGCGAAGATGAATGGCCTCAAGGAAATTTCTATTCCCCTCACTGCTACGGGGGATGCTGATGCAGCGGGATACATATCGGCTCGCGCCAAGATCAATTACCTGTGCACACCGAACAATCCAACTGGCACCTCGTTCCTCGCTGCTACAATCGAAGAGATAATCGAGAACACAGAAGGCGTGATAGTAATTGACGAGGCATATGCCGAATTTGCCGCCCAAAATTGCCTCAAACTTCTCAGCGTTTCGTCACGTGTCGTGATTACGCGTACACTCAGCAAGGCGTTCGGCCTGGCTGGACTACGTATCGGATACGCGGTTGGCGACCCGTTGATGGTTGCAGAAATTGAGAAGTCGCGCGGTCCGTACAAGGTGAGTGGGATTGCTCAGCGGGCCGCCGTAGCTGCGCTCACCGACGGTCGCGCATGGGTAGACGAGCATGTTCGAATGGCAGTCGCCAACCGCGATCGGCTGATGGCGTGTCTTGAGTCGATCGGTCTCAAGCCGTTGCGAAGCGACAGCAATTTTATACTCGTGCCAGTGGCAAACGCCATTGAATGGGACCGACGATTACGGGACGCGGGGATCGCTGTACGTCCGTTCGCGTCGCTTCCGGGAATTGGTGACGCATTGCGTATCTCGATCGGCCCCTGGCAAATGATGGAGCAGTGCGCCGAGTCCCTGCGGGAGATCTGCAAATGACCCGGAAGACAGTAATCACGATTTTCGACTACGGCGCCGGCAACATCCATTCTCTCGTTAAGGCACTCGATACCGGAGACTCCGTCGAAGTGCGTCTGGAGAGCGATCCAATTGCCGCGCTCCGGACTGACGCATTGGTGCTTCCGGGAGTCGGAGCCTTCAGCAATGCGGCCGCTCGCCTCTCCGCGGGAGCGCAGAGAATGCGCGAGGAGATTTTGGGTGGATTGCCAACACTCGGGATATGCCTTGGCATGCAACTGCTATTTGATTCAAGTGAAGAAGGAGCGGGAAGCGGGCTCGGCGTAATCCCCGGACGCGTGAGGAGACTGCGGGCGGCACGTGTTCCTCAGATTGGCTGGAACGAGATTGAATCACTCGATGAGTCTCTCCCGGAAGTGGCATATTTCGCCAACAGTTACGTATGCGAACCCGACTCGGATGACTGTATCATGGCATACAGCACTCACGAGCGCGACCGATTCGCTTCAGTCGTGTCGGTGTGCAATGCGATCGGCGTGCAGTTCCATCCAGAGAAGAGCTCCAGTGCTGGTGTCAGCTTCGTACGAGACTTTGTCCATGGAGTGTGTCGGTGATCGCAATTCCTGCGATAGATATCCGCGAGGGTGCGTGTGTACAGCTTGTTGGCGGTTCGTATGATGCTGAGCAGCTCCGCCTGAACGATCCGGCGGCGGTCGCGCATCGATGGGAATTTGCGGGCTTCCGCCAGGTTCACGTTGTCGATCTCGATGCTGCCACCGGACGTGGGTCCAACGCCGAATCCATTCGTGAGGTACTCCGAGCTACGTCCATGGAAGCACAGGTGGGCGGCGGAGTCCGAACGGAAGACAGAATCGAAGAGCTCTTCGCGGATGGCGCCAGGCGTATCGTGCTCGGCACTCGCGCGATCGAGAGTCTCAACTGGCTTACAGACATGGCCGAGGCATTTCCGGGGACACTGATAGTCGCAGCCGATGTGCGTGATCGGCACGTTGTAACTCACGGTTGGTCCACTGTGTCAGACCGTTACATACTGGATCTGATCGGGGATCTCAACACCCTTGCGCTCGCTGGAATAATGGTCACGGCGGTCCATCGGGAAGGACTGATGCAGGGTACCGATCTCCCATTGATGGAAGAAGTCGTGGAGGAGAGCTTGCACCCAGTGTGTGCAAGCGGCGGCATTGGGTCGCTTGGGGATCTGCGCGCGCTCGAAGATCGAGGCGTTGCTTCTGTAGTAATAGGTATGGCACTCTACACTGGCGCGCTGGATCCCGCAGCGGTCGCCGAAGAATTCGCGGAATGGCCGCAAGGATGATTCAATGAGGGAAAGGGCGAAGGTTGAGCGCGTCACTACTGAGACACAAATACAGCTGGAGATCCAGCGCGGAAAGGGGAAGGGTATGGTCGCGACGGGCGTGCCATTTCTGGACCACATGATGGTCACGTTCGCGCGATACTCCGGGCTGGACGTCACGCTGAATGCAAAGGGTGATCTCAGACATCACACTATCGAGGATGTAGCCATCGCGATGGGTCGTGCGGTGTCGGATATCATGCCGCAGTCAGCGGCGCGTTACGGTACCCGGACGATCCCAATGGACGAAGCGCTTGTTCAGGCATCTGTTGACATGGGTGGGCGGCCGTTCTATCGCGGACCGCTACCGAGTGGGCTTTACGACCACTGGATGCGATCGTTCGCAGACAATGCTCGTGCAACGATCCACATCCGAGTCCTCCGTGGTTCTGACCGGCATCACATCATCGAGGCAGCGTTCAAGGCGGTCGCGCTGGCGATACGCGATTCCATGAAGGATTCCGGAGATGGCGCAGTGTTCAGCACAAAGGGCGCAGTGACTTTGGAGGTTGAGTGACTCTCACTCGCAGATTGGTGGTGTGCCTGGACGTGAAGGATGGCAGGGTAGTGAAGGGGACTCGCTTCCTGAATCTTCGCGACGTCGGTGACCCGACAGAACTTGCTTCCCGTTACGAAGCCGACGGCGCCGACGAGATCGTTTTTCTTGATATCTCGGCGAGCTCCGAAGGGCGCAGTACGCTGCTGGACATTGTCCGGCGAACGGCGGAGCGGTTATTCATACCGCTTACGGTTGGCGGTGGCATTCGTACTGTCGCCGACGTGACGAACGTGTTGCGCGCCGGTGCTGACAAGGTTGCTATCAACTCCGCCGCTGTTGCTTATCCGTCGTTGCTTACTGAGGCGTCCGAAATCTTCGGCGCGCAGTGTGTAGTATCCAGTATCGATGCCAAGCGAACCGGCGGCACATGGCAGGTGTTCACGCATGGTGGGCGGATTGCCACCGATCTGGACGCAATCGAGTGGGCGCAAAGGTCAGCCACCCTGGGTGCGGGTGAGATCCTGCTCACCAGCATGGACAGAGATGGATCCCGCGATGGGTACGACATCGAGCTTACGCGCGCGGTGGCCGATATCGTGAGCGTCCCGGTCGTTGCTTCTGGTGGCGCAGGCTCTGCAAGCGACGTCGTGGCAGCATTGGAAAAAGGTCACGCCGACGCGGCACTTGTTGCAGGAGTTCTTCACGACGGTACCACTAGCGTGCGCGAGATCAAATCCCGGATGCGCGCAGCTTCGTTGCGTGTAAGGTACGCCGCGTGAACGAATCGTATATGAATGCCGTTGAAGAGGTTGCCACACTCGCAGGCAACTTTGCGATGTCGCATTACCGCAAGCCGCTCGATGTGGACCTCAAACAGGATGGCTCGCCAGTAACCGTTGCGGATCGCGGCGCTGAGCGGCTTGCGCGGGAGTGGATCGAAGCGCGATTTCCTAATGACGGAATCGTGGGCGAAGAATTCGATGATGTCAGGCCTGATGCGAAACGACGCTGGATAATCGACCCTATCGACGGGACCAAGAGTTTCATCAGACGGGTCCCGTTGTGGGGAACGCTCATCGCGGTGGCCGAAGGCGATTCCGTGCTCGCTGGCTGCGCCTATTTTCCAGCGATTGGGGAAACGGTGGCAGCCGCACTTGGTGAGGGATGTTTCTGGAATCGCAGTACCTGCGGCGTGTCGTCGGAGAGTGCGATTGACCGATCCACAGTTCTAACCACGGACGACTGTTTCCCCAACCGAGTCGATCGAAGCGCGGCATGGCGCACACTTGCAGGTCAGGCGGGCGTGGCGCGAACCTGGGGCGATTGCTTCGGATACTTGCTAGTCGCAACTGGCCGCGCGGAAGCAATGCTGGATGACGTCGTCGCACCATGGGACGCGGCTGCACTCTATCCGATCATCACCGAGGCCGGCGGAGTGTTCACGGACTGGCTCGGAAATCCGACTCCTTTCGGCGGGGACGTGATTGCAACCAACGCGGCGTTGGCACGATCGGTTCGCCAGATCCTCATCCCGGCATCTTCATGACAGTTACAGTTGACGATCTCGATTTCGACAAGGGGACCGGTCTTGTTACCGTGGTGACACAGGACGCGGAATCCGGTAGAGTGCTCATGGTTGCACACGCGGATCGCGAAGCACTCGAGCTGACAGTCAAAACCGGGGAGATGCACTACCGTTCGCGCACCCGCGGCCTGTGGCACAAGGGCGCAACCAGTGGAAACGTGCAGCGTGTTGTATCACTCACCGCTGATTGTGACGGGGATGCCGTCTTGGCCAGGGTTCTACCGGCTGGACCGGCGTGCCACAACGGAACGACTTCCTGCTTCGTGAATGAGACGAACGGTGACGCGTTCACAGAGCTCGCATCTGTAATTGAGGCGCGCTCCCATGACGCCGGTCCGAGTGACAGCTACACTCGCCGGCTCCTCGACGATCGCAACCTCAGATTGAAGAAGATCGGCGAAGAGTCAGCTGAGCTGCTTGTGGCACTCGCCGACAACGACCGCGATCGCATCCGGGAGGAGGCCGCGGATCTGTTGTACCATACGCTGGTTGCCATCCGCGCACAGGGCGTGACGCTCGACGATGTGCGTCACGTCCTGGCCGAGCGCGCCCGCTAGAAGCTGAGTAGTAGCGCCCTGTCCACCTTGGTTGTGTCACCAAGATACGCCCAGTGGAAATTCTTCATGTATTTGCGAGCGGCCGCCTGTACCGCTGCCGGTGTTACTGATCTGAGATCTTCAACGAAAGTCATGGCGTGGCGATAATCGCCCTGATAAAGTTGCGATCGCGCCAGAAAGTCCGCCTGTGATGCGTTCGTCTCGTTATCGAGAAAGTATTGTGTTATGAACTGTAGCTCCAATCGCTGGAGCCCGTCACTCGTGACAGTCTCGTTCTGAAGCTGTACGATGAATGATTTCATGAGCTTCAACGTCGTATCCGGAGAGACAGTGGTGACGTAGAGGCCCGATGCGCTTGCGGCTCGCTCCAGAAATGGTGCGTGTACGTCGTACGTGAGATTCTGTCGACCACGAATTTCCGCGAACATCTGCCCGGTCAGTACAGTCGCCGCGACTCGGAGCGCTGCGTAGTCGGGCGAAGAGGCCAGTGGACCGGCGACGTAGCCCAGTATGTAGTTGGTCGGAAGTTCGCGCTGAACCAGCACGGCCGATGTCGGTGTTATGGGAATCGGTTCTGGAAGCGTCCACTTGTACGAACCGGCAGGCAGGCGACCGAGTGTCGAATGGATCAGCGATTCCAGGTGCGCGCGCGTCACATCGCCGACAACTACTATGAGCATCCGCGATTTCACGAACTGGGTTCGCTGGTAGTTCCGAAGCATCGCTGGAGTTATCTGAGCGAGCGATGTGGCATTACCGGTTGGCGATACGGAGTAGGGATGACCGGCAAAGGCTACACTGTCGGCCAAGTCGGAAACGTACGCATCGGGATCGTCACGTTCCTGTTTCTCGCCGCTGATAAACTGCGACCTTACGAGTTCCACCTCTGCTGGCTGAATGGCAGGGTACATCAGTCGATCCGCGAAGATCGACCATGTCGAATCCATCTCACTCGTGATCGTTCGCGCTCCGAACATCGTCCAGTCGATGCCCGGGTCTACAACAAAGTCCACGCCGAGCTCCGAAGTCCG
>JBDTAZ010000091.1:0-31087 GCA_039924325.1 Gemmatimonadaceae bacterium | reverse complement strand
GGATCCAGCAACTGCTTCTTGCGGTAGTGTGCGGTGAACACCGGCGCGGCGTAGAGATGGTCGACCGGAATGTCGAAGAATCCCTGCAGCTGATGCTGGTGAAAATCCACTCCCACCACTCTGTCGGCGCCCGCCTTCTGGATCATGTTCGCCACGAGCTTCGCGCCTATCGCAACACGAGGCTGATCCTTTCGGTCCTGCCTCGAATAACCGTAGTACGGCATGACAACCGTGACACGAGCCGCGGAGGCGCGGAGAGCTGCGTCGATCATGAGCAGAAGCTCCATGATGTTGTCAGCTGGCGGATTCGTCGGTTGAACGATGAAGACATCGTTGCCGCGAACATTTTCATCGATCCTGACAAAAATCTCGCCATCCGCAAAGCGGGTTGACGTATTCTTGCAAAGCTCGATCCCCATGTGACGCGCAATTTCTTCGGCGAGCGCCTTGTTGGCGGTTCCGGAGAGTAGTTTGGCGCCGTGGCTCGGTACGGACAGGCCGTCCATTTTTGTACAGCCTTTAAGGTTAATGACGCCTGAGGCGCCGGTCAATGTGAGTCGCGATCTCAGCCGCGGCTTTGCTGCAGAAATTGCCCTCATCCAGCACGTACTACCTATTCCCATTGCCCCCGGTGGATTCGAACCACCATTCTCGGATCCAAAGACCGATGTCCTGCCATTGGACGAGGGGGCAGTCAAAAAGACAGAGCCTTACAAGCTAGTCTAAGAGGCTCGCCCCTTCAACGTTGAGGGCCGTTCGTGTGAGCACTACTGGCCAGCCAGTAGATCGTTCCAGAGCCCCAACATCCGGTTCAGAAGCAAATATCCCGAACAACACCGATCCCGATCCGGTCATGTCTGCCAGCTGAGCGCCGGCCTGTCGAAGCGCATCCACAGCACCGGCGAGCCGCTCGTCCGCCCTCGCGGCAGGCGATCGCGCCAAATCGTTGCCGGCAATCTCTGCCAGCCGATCCCAACTTCTGAGGTCGTCCATCGACAATTGACCGCCCGCACGCCGGGCGCCGACATCCGCAAGTCGGTAGGCCTCCGCAGTACTGATCCCAAACGGCGGCACAACCAAGGCAACGTGCATCTGCGGCAGCGCGGGCAGTTCGAGCATCCGATCACCTCGACCCCATCCAAGCGCGGCGGGCGCATCCGACATCAGAAAGGGGATGTCCGCGCCGAGTTGAGATCCGAGCTCTCGCAATGCAGCCCGATTAAGGGCGGCCGGCGCCAAGCTGTTGAGAGCGATCAGCGTCGCGGCAGCGTCCGCGCTGCCGCCCCCAAGGCCACCGCCAGCGGGAATCCGCTTCGTGATTTCGATATGAAATCCGGTATCCCAGCCCACCGAGCCGCAATACAGTTCACCTGCACGATACGCGAGGTTGTCGCGCTCGGCGCCCACATCCACGCTGCAGCTGACGGATCGCTCGCCGTTCGTTTTGAGCGTCAGGATGACGTCGTCGTGCAGCTCGATTCGGTGAAACAACGTCTCTATGCTGTGGTAGCCGTTTTCTTCTCTTGCCAGTACTCGGAGCCACAGATTCAACTTTGCCTGCGCGCGTACCGCAACGCGTGTCGTCACAGCGCGTTCACGCAGCGTTCTGCTGAGACTGAAGGTCCTTCAAGTTCAGATTCATCCGCGCGGCGTACACAGCGCCGAAAATCGTAATCGGAATGAATGACAGAACGTGGAAGCCCAACGCCCAACTGGTCGCGAGCGAAGTGCTCACGGAGTAAATCGCGAGACCGAGCACAGCAACCTTTTCGAATATGCCGAAGTATCCAGGCGCCGCCGGCACAGCGACTCCCAGGGCGACCATTGCCTGGAGCAGCAGCGCTGCGGAAAATGGTGCGTGTATTCCCACCGCGATCATTGCGATCCACCAGCCCAGCGCATTCATGAGCCAGTGCGCAATTGTCCACCCCATTACGGCCGCAAAGTGTCTCGGGCTGCGAAGCACGCTCAATCCCTCACTGAACTTGAGGAGCGCTGCGCGACCACGTTCTTCGAGTTTGGGTGAAAGCCGACGTGCGAACAGTTCGAACAGCCGGATGAGTGGACCGGGGAAGAATACGAGCGCGTAAAACAGAACGACTGCTACGCCGATCAGGGACGCGCCTGCAATCGCCCAGCTTACGATTGACTCACCGGCTATGCGCACGTTCGAGGGAAAGCGCGGATCCAGCACCGAGAGAAAGGCGAGGAGCAGAACCACGATGGCGTCGAATACACGGTCGACGGCGATCGACGCAATCGAAGTGGAAAACGGTACCGGCGTTTCGCGTGTGAGCACGTACGCGCGCGCCACTTCGCCCGCGCGCGCCGGCACGACGTTGTTCACCATCATCCCGATCGCCGTCGCACGCCAAAGTGGCCCGAATGGAAGCTTGGGATAGATCGGATCGAGAATCGTGCGCCAGCGTCTCGCGCGGAGCGGGAAGATCAGCGTTGCGCACACTGTGGCAATCGCAAACAGCCACGGATTCGCCTGCGACAACTCGTGCAGAACAGTCGCGAGGCTTACTTCTCTTAGTACCCACCACAGCAGCACACCACTTATCGCGATACCGATCAGCGCGCGAAGGTGTTTCTTCAACGGGCTTCGTCCATCGCTTTGCGAATCTCGCTCACGGACGCGGCAAGCCCCATGAAGATCGCGCGACTAATGATGGAATGTCCGATGTTCAGTTCCTCGATTTCAGGAATTTCTGCTACCGCACCCAGGTTGCTCGCGGTGAGTCCGTGTCCAGCGTGAACGGCCAGCCCAAGATCCGCTGCAAGCTGCGATGCTTCGCGTAATGCATTGAGCGGAGCGGTGTCAGTTGGCTTGTTGGCGTACTCGCCCGTGTGAAGTTCGATCGCCTCGGCGCCCACTTTGTGCGACATGCGGATCGCGTCAGCATCCGGGCCGATGAACAGGCTCGTTCTGATCCCGGCATCTCGGAGAGAAGCGACGGCTCGCTCCACTCTGCTCGCGTGTGCAACGACATCAAGCCCACCTTCGGTTGTTACTTCTTCCCGCCGCTCGGGGACGAGCGTAACCTGGTCGGGGCGCGTTGCGATGGCGATCGCCACCATCTCATCGGTGCAGGCGAGTTCCAGGTTGAAGTAGGTCCGGATCCCCGCACGGAGGACCGCGACATCGGCGTCCTGTATGTGCCGGCGGTCTTCCCGCAGATGCGCCGTGATGCCATCCACTCCCACCGCCTCGCAGACTAGCGCGGCCTCTATGGGGTCTGGCTCATAGCCTCGCCTCGCCTGCCTCAGCGTGGCGACGTGGTCGATGTTTACGTATAGTCGCTGGTAGCTTGCTCGCATATTCGGCCAGAGTATAACTTCATCACGATGAAGAAGTTACTGCTTGCATTTGTAGTAGCGGGAGCCGTCGCGTGTCACACCGCGCCTCCAGCCACGACCTCGACGGTCGACAATACTCCAGGGGCCAAAACCTCAATCGGGGCTGTCGATCGGTTCTTCGCAGCCGTTCACGCTCAGGATCTCCAGGCAATGTCGCTGGTCTGGGGCACCTCAAAGGGGCCGGCTCGAGACAATATGGACCGCGGGGAACTCGAAAAGCGCGAAGTCATCCTGCAGTGCTACTTCAACTCCGACACGTTCCGGGTCGTCGGTGAGAGTCCGACTTCGGATATCCGCCGGATGGTCCGTGTGGAATTGCAGCGCAACGGGAGGACTCGGAATCCGGTGGTCTATACCGTCATGGGTCCGGCGGGGCGCTGGTATGTCGAGAACCTCGACCTTGCCGCGGTCAAGGATTTCTGCGCGATGGCGCCGGTCTCACCGGGTAATCTGTAACCGGGTCGCCCCGGACTACTGCTCGGTGAGCTCCACCAGAATTCCGCCGGTCGATTTAGGGTGCAGGAAGGCGATGCGCTTGCCTTCCGCGCCCATCCTCGGGGTCTGGTCGATCAGCTGGACTCCAGCCGCTCGGCATTCTTCCATAGTTTTGTTGATATCTGGAACGGCTACACAAATGTGATGTATCCCCGCGCCGCGCTTTGCCAGATACTTGGCGATCGGGGTATCCGGCGCGGCAGGCTCCAGGAACTCGATTAGGGACTCGCCGCTCTCTACCGCGGCGATTTTTGCACCGTCCGAGTCGGACATTGGGAGTTCCGGCATACCCAACACGTCGCGGAAAAACGGCAGAATGGCGGCAAGAGATTCGACCGCAATTCCAACGTGCGCGATACGGGGCAGGGCGCCGGCGGAATTTGATCCGGGATTGTCAGGTGGCATTGCCGAGGTCATTAGATTTCAGATCCAGTACGTGAACGTTTTTGCACTCAGTTGCACTCAGTTGCACTCACGAAGAGCGGCTTGATCGCCGCGGAGAAAGATAAGATGTCGAATTCAGTGGAGCTTACAGACGCCACCTTCTCGACCGAGATCGAGAAGCACGAAGGGCTTGCAGTGGTGGACTTCTGGGCTCCTTGGTGTGGGCCGTGCCGCATGGTCGGTCCGCTCCTTGATGAGCTCGCGACGGAATACGCCGGCAAGGCCAAGGTAGCGAAGGTAGATGTGGACCAAAACCAGAGTCTGGCGCAGCGCTTCGGCGTTCGCTCCATTCCTCTCATCCTGTTCTTCAAGGATGGGAAGGTGGTGGATCAGGTTCTGGGAGCTGTTCCAAAGGCACAGTTGGCAGCGAAGTTTCAGCAGCACGCAGCGTAATAGCGCAGCAACGCGCTCGCGTTGCATGCGCTACATGACACTGCTGAAGTCATACAGTTTTATGAGGGGCGTTTGTTCGATCAGCCGTGTGATCACGGAGGTTGAATGAGCGCCCCTTCTTCGTCTCCCGACTCCGTCCCACAATCGGCTGAATCCGGTTCGCTTTACATCGTCGCCACGCCTATCGGCAATCTCGGCGACATGACGCTGCGCGCGATAGAAATTCTCAAGTCGGTCAACGTCGTTGTCGCCGAGGACACTCGGCACTCGCGGACGTTGCTCACGCATCTCGGCATAACGACGCCGATGAGCGCGTACCACGAGCATAACGAAGCGCGCGAGTCCCCGCGTCTTGTGAAGCGGATGCTGGGCGGCGAATCAATCGCACTGATATCAGACGCGGGCACGCCGCTTCTTTCCGATCCCGGCGCGAGACTCGTCGCGGCATCGCTCGAAGCCGGCGTGCGAGTTATCCCGATTCCGGGGGCGTCGGCGCTTCTCAGTGCACTGGTCGCGTCCGGAATATCTGCGGATCAGTTCACATTTCTGGGCTTCCTTCCACGCAAGGGTGGCGAGCGCGAGTCGATGCTGCGTGTTGTCGCGAGATCGCCATTTACTGTCGTGTTGTACGAATCACCGCAGCGAGTCTCGGCGACGCTGGCGGATCTGATCGAGGCTGGGTGTGGCGATCGGACCATCGCGCTGGCGCGTGAACTGACGAAGCGTTTCGAAGAAGTGCGCCGAGGTACGGTACAGTCGCTTCACGGCGGGACGATTGACGGGTTGCGTGGAGAAATCGTCCTCGTGATCGCGGGTGCTGTGGAGCGCGCGCCGAGCGAGAGTGAGGCACGGGAAACGGTCAGCAAAATGCGCTCGGAAGGCGCCTCGTCCAGAGACATCATCGAGCGCCTGACGGGGGAACTTGGCGTGCCGCGAAACGTGGCGTACAAGCTGGCGCACTCTCCCCCGGATTCAACCCCAGCGGGTTAAGTTCAAAGGGTGTCGTCGAACCCGAAAAGAAGCCGATGATCGCGCCGCTGGATCTCGTAGCGGCGGCGACAAAGATGGTGCTCCACGAGTACGCCGACGAAGAGCTTCCGCAGGAGACGCGGCAGCGTCGTGAAATCCGGCCGCTGGATCCCGACGACACCGCCGCCGATCTGGGGCCTGGCGGTCCGGTCGCGCGCGCAATGCAGCGTTTCGAGGACAGGCCGACCCAGCGCGCGATGGCGCGCGCAGTTGTCGAGCTGTACAACTCTGGAGGGGTCGGGTTGCTCGAGGCTGGCACCGGTGTCGGGAAATCACTCGGCTACCTGATCCCCGCGCTCCGTTGGGCTGCGGCGAACGGAGAGCGCACGGTCGTCTCCACCAACACGATCAATCTGCAGGAGCAACTGGTTCGCAAGGATCTTCCGTTCCTGCGGGATGCGCTCGAAGCGGAGCAGAATGTTCGATTTGCGTTGCTCAAGGGCTGGCGCAATTATCTCTGTAAGTTGCGGTTGGCGCAGGCTACTCTGCTGGGCCCCACGTTGGTTGACGACGACGCCAGCGCGTCGCTTGAAGAGATTCGCGCCTGGAGCGAGACCACCGAAGACGGTTCGCTCAGTGATCTGGCAACCCCGCCGCGCCCGGAAGTGTGGGACGAAGTTGCCGCGGAGTCGGATCTCTGCACGCGCAACGCGTGTCCGCATTTCCAGGATTGCTTCCTGTTCCGCGCGCGGCGAGAGGCAGCGCAGGCGGACGTCGTGGTGGTGAATCATCATCTTCTAATGTCCGATGTAGCGGTGCGCCGCGCTGCCGGCAATTGGGACGACGCTGCGGTAATACCGCCATACACGCGGCTCGTGATCGACGAAGGGCATCATCTGGAAGATGCCGCATCTGCCCATCTCGGCGTCACGACTTCACGGCGTGCGCTGCAGCGGCTGTTCGGCAGGCTTGATCGTCGCGGACGGGGATTGGTCCACACGCTCATCGAGAGGTTAGCGGCGTCGCAGGATCTGCTTGCCACGGCGAGTCTCGATGTTGTAAATCAGCGAATCGTTCCCGCGATTCGCGGTTCGCGCGAAAAGAGTGATTTGCTGTTCGATCTGTTGCTTGCGGTACTGCAGAGTAGCGGTACGCCGATAATGCGCATGGCCGATGATTTTGCGCAGCATCCTGTATGGAAGGGCGGGCTGCATATTGCGCTGACCGATCTGTTGCGCGAAATCCGCGTCCTCGGCGAAAGCCTTACGCTGGTTAGTGACAGGTTGCAGAGCGCGGATCGTCGTGATGACACACTGGTCATGCTCGTGAATGAGTTGCGCGCGGTCGCCCGACGTCTGGATGGCGCAGCAGAGGGTCTGACGCTTGCCCTGCGTCCGCCGGCTACGGTAGAACCGATGGTGCGCTGGCTGGAAGTGAAAGGACGTGAGGGCAACCTCGCCGTCACCGCGGTGCCAATCGATCTTGCGCCGATCTTGCGCGAGGATCTGTTCACTCGAGTCAGGACCGCGGTCGTCACGAGCGCGACGCTGGGTACGGAAGGCGACTTCGCATTTGTCGCACGTCGCTTCGGGTTGGATGGATCAGGTATCACGCCCGTGACCGCGGCGTTCGCGTCGCCGTTTGATTATCCGTCGCAGGCGCTGCTTGTCGTGCCAACGGATATTCCTGCACCGAACGACGATGCGCGGGAGCATTTCGCGCGCGTGGTTCAGATCATCGAGGGAACTGCGAGAGCCGCAGGTGGGGGAATGTTCGTGCTGTTCACGAGTCATCGCGATGTCCGTGCGGCGGCGGAGTCGCTAAGACAGAGCGGATTGGCGGATCAGTACACGTTGCTCGTGCATGGCGAGGACGGGCGCGATGCCCTGCTCGAGCGGTTCAGACGATCCGGCGACGCAATACTCCTTGGCACTTCATCCTATTGGGAAGGCGTGGACGTGCCAGGATCCGCGTTGCGCGCACTGATCATTGCAAAACTCCCGTTCCGTGTTCCTACCGAGCCGGTGACTGCAGCGCAGTGTGAGGCCATCACGGCACGCGGCGGCGACGCCTTCGGTGAATACATGCTGCCCCATGCATCGCTGCGGCTCAAGCAGGGCTTTGGAAGGCTAATTCGGACCGCGAGCGATCGTGGCGCCATCATTATTGCAGACCCACGCGTAATCACCAAGAGATACGGCCGCGAGTTGCTTCGCGACCTGCCCCCAGCTCGGCGTATGAGTGGCGCGTGGAGTGCGCTCGAGCGACAACTTCAGCGGTTCTACGAAAACGGACCGAAATAATCAATCAAGAATGACTGACCGACCGGGAAAGATTGTCTGCGTTGGGCGGAATTATTCCGCACATGCGAAGGAGCTCGGGAACGACGTCCCGAAAGAGCCGTTGCTATTCCTGAAGCCGCCGTCGAGCGTCATCCGCGACGGTGAGTCGATAAGGCTTCCCGCCCAGTCGAGTCAGGTCGAGTTCGAGGGGGAGATCGGCGTCGTCATCGGCGATCGGGTCTCGCACGTATCCGTGGGCACCGCCCAGGCGGCGATCCGCGGAATCTGTGCCCTCAACGATGTCACCGCCCGCGACCTTCAGAAGTCGGATGGTCAGTGGACCCGGGCGAAGGGGTTCGACACCTTCTGCGCCATAGGGCCCGAATCTGCGCCCCCGCCGGACCTGAAAACCCTGACGGTACTAACCCGAGTGAACGGTGTAGAACGCCAACATGGCCTTGCGAGTGATATGGTGTTTTCGATTCCGGAGTTAATCTCCTATATATCGAAAATCATGACGCTGGAGCCGGGCGACGTAGTGGCGACCGGAACTCCTGCCGGGGTGGGCGCCATCGCTCCCGGCGACGTCGTCGAAATCGAAATTCCCGGATTCAGCATAGTACGCAACCCTGTCACCAACACTGTCTAAGTGCCTCCATATCAGGAAAGAATCACCAAGCTGCCGCCCTATCCTCTGGCCGACATCCCCGGCAAGAAGCGCGATCTGATCGCGCGTGGTGTCGATTTGATCGACCTCGGTGCTGGCGATGCGATATTACCGCCCCCGGAAGCTGCACTGGAGCGAATGGAACGCGCGATACGCGAGCCTGCCATGGGCCGGTACGGATTCGAGCTTGGACTCATGGAGTACCGCGAGGCGATCGTCCGGTTCATGAAAAAGCGCTTCGGCGTGACGTTCGATCCGCTTACTGAAGTTGTGCCGTTGATCGGATCCAAGGAGGGGCTCGCCCACGTCGCGCTCGCTTACGTCGACCGTGGCGACTACGCAATCATGCCGGAGCCCGGTTACAACGCGTACATGGGAGGGACAATTCTCGCCAACGGTACTCCGTACCGTTACGAGTTGCGAGCTGATAACAATTTCCTTGTAGATCTCGACGAAGTCCCGGCCGACGTGCTGGCGCACACCAAACTTCTGTATCTCAATTATCCAGGAAACCCAACTGCGGCTATTGCGCCGATGGATTACTTGGAGCGCGTCGTGAAGCAGTGCAAGGAACACGACATTGTGCTGGTCTACGACAACGCGTATTCCGAAGTAGCCTACGACGGTTACGTGCCGCCGAGCATTTTTGAAGTCGATGGAGCGCGCGAAGTTGCGCTCGAGTTTCACTCGATGTCCAAGACCTTCAACATGACCGGCTGGCGCTGCGGCTGGGCGTGCGGTCGCCCCGAGCTCGTCCACGCACTTGCGACGGTTAAATCGTTCATCGACACGGGCAGTTTCCTGGCGATCCAGGCTGCTGCAGCTGCTGCACTTGATGTACACGACGAATTCGTCCCAAAGAACATGGCGATCTTCACGGAACGTAGAGACGCTGCAGTTCAGGCATTTCGCGAAAATGGATTCAGTTGCGAAGTCCCCAAGGCAGCGATGTACCTCTGGATCCCACTTCCGCCACACATTCCGAGCAAGGTGTTCGCCGACAAGTTGATGGAAGCGGGCGTTGTCGTCCTGGCCGGCGCGGCATTCGGACAGGGCGGGGAAGGATTCTTCCGAATCTCGTTCATCACCTCGCCCGAGCGCATCCGCGAGGCTGCAAAGCGCGCGGGACAGGTGCTCGCGTCGTTCGACGACTAGACAGCCACGCTGATGAAATTTCGCCGCCCGTCGGGAGCCTGGTTAACATCTGTCGCCATCCACATTGTGGTGGCGCTGATATTTATTCAGGCGATCCTCGCGCGGCGTTCATCGTTCTTCTCTTCGGGACCGAATGTCCCGCCGCCTGTGGTGGAGCACATCGGTTTTCTCGTGCTGCCTCACCCGAAGAGCGTCGGGCCCGTAACGACCGGCCGGAGTGGTGGCGACGGAGCTGCGAAGAAAGCGGCCGGCGTGGTTATGCCGGCCGCACCGACCGTTGTTCCGACTACAATTACGCCACCGATCAAGGGGACGCCAACAGTTGAAATGACTCCTTCCAGCGGACCGCTCGTCGGTGGCGGCGGTGTGCTCCGCGGAATTCAGCCGCGATACGAAGATCCGCGTGTCTGGACGTCGCCATCGCGCATTTCGAGCGCACCGAAGACCGACGTACAGCGTCTGGACAGTGTCATCGTCGGGGACATCGGTGCGTACAACGATTCGGTGAGCAGGGCGAACAAGGGGAAGCGCGCCCCCGGTGACTGGACCTTCGACAAGAACGGCCAGAAATATGGAATCGACAGCAAGTTCATTCGGCTCGGACCGGTGTCGATCCCCACTGCGATTCTTGCGTTGCTTCCGTTGAACGTCTCCGGGAATCCCACAACGTACGAGCGCAACAAGACGCTGAATTCGCGCCACGACGAAATATTCGAGCAGGCGCAGCGCGCGATCAACAACGCGGACTTCGACAAGGCTGTGAAGAGTATTCGCGAGCGAAAGGAGCGCGAACGAAAAGAGGCCGCCGCAGAAAAGAAGAAAGCCGCTGATGAGGCGGCTTCACAACCACAGTGACGCGTTCAAACTCTTAGCCCGAACTACTCGGCGTTGCTAGCCGACTGTCAGCGGGCTAGTGAGCCAGGAACTACGACACCATTCCTGCAGCCGCGATATTCTTGGAGCCAGTCTCAAGGACGTTGAACGGACGGAAGACGCCGCATACAATCCCGAGCACTGCGAAGTCGTCGTGAGGTCCAACCGTAATATCCCGATCCGCAGGATTAGCCGCCTTCAGAACAACTGTCGACCCTTCGTGCGAGAGCGTCTTGATTGTGGCATCCTCACCGAGCCGAGCGGCGATCATGTCGCCATCCTTTGCTGTTGCTGCCGGATCGACCATGATGAAATCACCACTCTCGATGGCGCGGCCCTGCATGCTGTCTCCCTTCACCTTCAAAAAGAAGACGCGCTCTGACGGAAGGAATCGACGGTCCATCGTGATGAATCCCTCACGATGCTCGGGCAGCAATGCTGGCTCACCAGCGTGGATGCGTCCGTAGTACGGGACCGGTGTCGATTGGGCTGTGCCGCTGAATCCGAGGAGACGCACGCCTCGAGAACGCGACGGATCGCGCTCGATGTAACCCTTGCGCGCAAGCGACTGTAGAAGATCGGAAACAGTCTTCGTCGATTTAATCTCAAACTGTTTGCCGATATCACGAATGCTCGGCTGGTACGTATGCTCAGCTGTAAAATCCAGCAGGTACTGATAGACTGAGCTTTCGAGCCGTGTCAATTGCTCAGACATAAGCAGCTCCGATTGGGTTCATGTTGTACGCTGTGATACATAAGATGTCACCTGCCTAACTGTCGGTCAACTGTTTTTAGTTGCGGAAAGATAGTCGATCGCTCGTTCGATACGATACAGTGAGAGCTCACGGCCCTGCATAACCAGGACATCGAAGATCCCGGGGCTGACCGTCAGCCCCGTAAGCGCTACTCTCAGCGGCTGAAAAAGCTTTCCGCCGCCGACGCCGAGCTCGTCGGCAACTCCCCTCAACCCGGCCTCGAGGGTGGCTGCTTCCCACTCCGTTGCTGCCATCAATGAGTCACGGGTCGCCTTGAGAAGGTTTAGACTCGCTTCACGCTCCTTCCATTGCTTCGCGACCGCCTCGGGGTCATAGTCGATATCCCTTGCCAGGTACGGCGCCGCCTGGCGCACGATATCATCGATGACTCGAGCCCGAACTCTTAGAAGATCAACGAGGCGGAGGTACCAGTCATGTCTTGCCTCGAGCGATTCGGCGGTCGCGAGGCCCGAGCCGACAATCGCGCGAGTTACGACCGGTTCCAGGTCCGTCAGCGACATCATGGACATGTGCTGGCCGTTCATCCACTCGAGCTTCTTGGGGTCGAAGATGGCGGCCTTTCGCTGAAGCCCTTCCGGACTGAACAGTTCTGTCATATCCGCGAGCGACATTACTTCGCGATCGCCGCCCGGCGACCATCCCAACAGGGCGAGGAAGTTCAGCATCGCTTGCGGAAGGAGCCCCTCATGTTGATAGTCGCCGACTGCTGTTGCGCCGTGCCGCTTGCTAAGCTTTTTTCCGTCTAGCCCGTGAATCATGGGAAGATGGGCGAAGCGCGGTAGCGGTTTGCCGAGCGCATTGTAGAGCATGATCTGCTTCGGCGTGTTGGAGATATGATCATCGCCACGCATCACCAGAGTTACGCCCATCGCGATGTCGTCCGACACGACGGCAAGGTTGTAGATCGGCGTACCGTCCGAGCGAAGGATGACGAAGTCATCGACATCCTTGTTTGGAAATGCGATACGTTCGTGAACGAGGTCGTCCCACTCGGTAACAGCTGTTTCGTCGGGGACTCTAAACCGCACTACATACGGATCGCCGCGCTCCAGTCGCTGTGCTTCTTCGTGCAGGGGCAACTCTGCCCACTCGCGCTTGTACTTGTATATCTCACCGCGCGCTTGCGCGTCGGCGCGACGCTCTTCCAGGGTTGCCTGCGGGGTAAAGTCGCGGTAGGCAAGTCCGGAATCGAGTAGTGATTTCACATCAGCGCGATGTCGCTCGAGATTGGCTCCCTGATACACAACGGGCTCGTCCCACCCAAGGCCGAGCCATTCGAGACCGTCGAATATCGCGCGAGTACTCTCGTCTGTGCTGCGCGCTTTGTCGGTATCCTCGACTCGGAGCAGAAACTGTCCGCCGAATCTTCGCACGTACAGCCAGTTAAAGAGCGCGGTGCGCGCTCCGCCGACGTGGAGGTAGCCGGTCGGTGACGGTGCGAAGCGGACTCTGGCAGCCGGATGAGTGGTCATATCACAAAGATGATAGAAAACCGAACGGGCCCGTCTGGTAAGAACGGGCCCGTTTTAGCGCGGTAAATACGGAAACACATTACGGAGAGGGAGGGATTCGAACCCTCGATAGAGGTTGACCCCCTATGCCGGTTTAGCAAACCGGTGCCTTCAGCCTCTCGGCCACCCCTCCTGGAGCCGGTGTAAGTTAGTGCTGCGTGGCGGTCGGTACAAGCCGGAATAAAGTCTTGAAGAGGAGTTCGATGGATGGAGCAGTTGCATGCAGAAGGGCAGGAAACTCGTGCGCGGAGGCTGCTGGCGTATCCGGCGACACGTTTGGTCATTGCGATGGTGTGGCTCGGGGGCTTGCTGTTCGCCCTCACGACGCTGCATATAAAGCCGGCGCTGCTCTTCGAGGTGACAGGCGCAGCGGTGCTTGTTGTTGCATATGTGCTCTACGTACACGTCATCGAGCGGCGCACGCCCAGCGAGCTTGCGTTGCGCGGAGCAGTTGCGGAATTTGGAGCCGGATGTGCGATCGGCACTGCACTCTTCACGCTTACGATCGGTATTATCTGGGCGCTGGGTGACTACACAATTGTCGCGGTGAACAACTGGACTGCGATTCTGTCACCGCTCGGCTTTGCGCTCGCCGCCGGGCTGTTGGAAGAAGTTCTGTTCCGCGGGGTAATTTTTCGGATCACCGAGGAGTGGCTCGGCAGTTGGGGTGCACTAGCAGTGTCATCCATACTTTTCGGCGCGGCGCATCTGGCGAATCCTCACGCGACGTTGACGTCGGCACTCGCTATTGCACTGGAGGCCGGAGTGCTGCTCGGCGCAGCCTTCATGATCACGCATCGCTTGTGGCTCCCGATCGGCCTGCATGCGGCATGGAATTTCACCCAATCCGGCATCTTTGGCGCTCCGGTTTCAGGGACAGTTCCGCATGGACTCTTCGTGTCGACACTTTCCGGTCCTGCGTGGGCAACCGGCGGCGCGTTCGGGCCGGAGGCGTCGCTTCCGGCAGTACTCGTCGCGCTGTCGGGCGTCTGGCTCGTAATCCACGCTGCTCGGACTGGCCGCGTTGTGCAACCGATCTGGAGGCGAAGGGCGCACGCCACGGAAACCCCCGCGCTGTAAATTCCTCGGATGATCGACTTTTCACGGGCACGTGTACTCGTCACCGGTGGCGCTGGTTTCATAGGCAGCGCGCTCGTGTGGGAACTCAACAGGCGCGGATGCGAGCGAATCGTCATTGCGGACTTTCTGGAGAGCAGCGAGAAGTGGCGCAACCTGGCGCCGCTGGCGTTCGAGGACTACCTCGAAGCGGATGATCTCCTGGCGCGATTGGGATCAAAAGCGCTTGGGCGGTTCGATGTCGTACTCCACATGGGAGCGTGTTCGTCGACAACCGAGCGCAACGCTGCGTACCTCGCGCGAAACAACTTCCAGTTCACAAAGGATCTTGCCGGCGCGGCTCTGTCGTCCAACGCGCGATTCGTTTACGCTTCCTCCGCTGCCACGTATGGTGATGGCACTTCAGGCATGAAAGACGATTCGTCGCTACCCTATCTGCACACGTTGCGGCCGCTGAACATGTACGGCTACTCCAAGCAGATGTTCGATCTGTACGCAGCCCAGCGCGGTCTACTCGACAAGATAGCTGGCGTAAAGTTCTTCAACATCTTTGGCCCCAACGAAGGGCACAAGGGTGACATGCGTAGCCTGGTGAGCAAGGCGTACGAGCAGATCGCGGAAACCGGAGAGATCCGTCTGTTCAAGAGCTACGTCGACGAATGCGCAGACGGCGAGCAGAAACGCGACTTTCTTTACGTAAAAGACGCAGTTGCGATGACACTACATCTTGCGGCGACCGACGGCGCAAGTGGGCTGTTCAATGTCGGCAGCGGTCAGGCGAATACGTGGATCGGTCTCGCCAACGCGGTATTCGCGGCGCTCGGCAAGCAGCCCAACATTCGGTTTATCGATATGCCGGACGAGTTGCGCGCGAAGTACCAGTATTTCACCCAAGCCGATATTGGGCGGGTGCGGGGAAGCGGATATACTGCGCCGATTATTCCGCTGGGAGATGCGGTCGCTGACTACGTGAAGAATTACATCGGTCCGCGGAAGCATCTCGGCGACCTCTAGAACCTATGCAAAGAGAAAACGCGGGCTGCATGTATTTTCACATGCAGCCCGCGTTTGCGTCGATGAGACAAAGAGGAGGCGGTGGGATTCGAACCCACGGAACCTTTCGGTTCTTCAGTTTTCAAGACTGACCCATTAAACCGCTCTGGCACGCCTCCGCTACGCTTGCTGTTACACTGAAACTATTACTGCTGTTGCGCCGCCAAAAGGTCCGCCAGTCCAGTCCCGGCGGCTACGCGTTGAGCGGTTGCCATGACCTGCTGAGCTTCCGCCTTGCGGCCGTCCTGAATGAGAGCTTCGGCCAACAATGCACCGGTGCGAACGTAGACGTATGGAATTCCGACAGACGGTCGGTCTACCCAACCATCACGCCGTGCCAGTGACTTGGGTGCGTCGAAGGTCTTGGTCCATAGCGAGTACGTAGTAGCAACGTCGAACCAGCCTTCGTTCGGCAGCTTCATGATTGTTGACGACGGCGTCGGTGGTGTTGCGACCAGCTTCCGCGCGAGCCCGGTAGTAATGAGGTTGTTACCGAAGCCCATTTCGTCCGGGTACGTACCATCTGTGCGGCTGAAGTACACCGGCGTCGCCGGGAACGCGTCGCGTATGATGTACAACACAAACAGGTCGGCCCGCTCCAGTCCGTGGTATCCGCCGCCAAGATCGCGCGGTTGCACGTTGAATGTGAAGCCGCTCACGGTCTTGAGTTCCTGCGGCGCACTCAGGGCGACTGCAGGAGGCACCGAATCAGATTGTGTATATGTCAGATTTATCGGCGCCTTGGTCGGCTGCGTCCACATGCGATCCGCGTATGCTGGCGGTCCGTTCGCCTTGTCGTACGGGCGGATCGGGTTGCGAATCAACTGACGGGTATACCAATCCGTGTTGAGTAGCGACGTGCACAGAACAGTCACGTCTGGACGAATCCCTTCGACTTCCTGTGCGTACCAAAGTGGGAAAGTGTCGTTGTCTCCGACAGTGATCAGAACCCCGTATGGTTCGACAGACTCCAATAGATCGTGAGCGAAATCGCGCGTGTCAGTTTGGCCATGACGCGATGCTGTGCTCCAGTTGGCGAACAACGGTATGATCGCGACCAGGAGCAGCGGCGACGCCGCCATCCAGCTCGACTTACGCGGTACCTCGACAGTTTCGGCACCCATCATTACGGGATCGGCGCCAAGCATCTGTGCGATGCGGTGCCAGACATCAAACAATCCGAGCGCAACCCATACGCTCCACGCACTGAAGCTCCAAAGATAGAAATAATCTCGATCACGAACTTCGCGCGGTACCGCATCGCCAAGTTCCGGCGCCTGCGAGTAGCCGTACTTGAAGTTCATGTAGTAGATCAGCACCAGCGTCACTGTGAAAATCAGCGAGCCGAAGAACCAGAAACTCTTTCGATCCCGTTGCCAGTGAACCCAGCCGCCGAGCAATCCCAGCAGCAGGAAGACCCATGCGAGAAGTTCCTGCGCAGCAGCGTGCGTACCGTTGGCGTCGCGCAGCCACTGCCACCTGAAATACGTCCACCACATTCCAACCTGAGCGGTGAACGGAACCTGACGATCGGTGAGCGCAGGCTTGCCGTATTGAGTGCGGTTGAAGTTGTACATGAAGCGGTCGTACGTCAGTTTGCTGAACGTGCAATCCGCTGCAATTTTCGTAACGCACCCGGTTGTCTCACCCTCATTTATCCGGGGGAAGTAGGCGGATCTGATAGGCTGCGTCAGGAACGGAGTCATCCCGAGTCCGATGGCCAGAAGACCTGCAAGCACGAGTTTGTAACGCAGAAACGTTCGCGGTCGGATGACAAGAACTGCTATGAATACCGCGGGCAGCGCGAGAAACCCTGCCATGTGATTCGCGTAGCCAAGTCCGCTGAGGTAGGCGATGAGAACGAGCAGCCGGTCAGCCTTGGGGCTGTCCGGATCGTCGCACCAACGCACTGCAAGCCACGCAACAATTGCCATGCCTACCAGTGAGACGGTATAGACCTTTTCGTTGACGACCGACTGGGCCCACACCGTGAATGCGGTGGAACCGATTAAGGCGGCGAGTGCGCCACCAACTCGCCGCTGCCACTTACTTGGAAGCCACCCAGCCAGAACTCTTTCTGCAATCAGGAACCACATACCTGCAGACACAGCGCTGCACAATGCGGCAAGCATGTTGATGCGCATCGCCACATTCGGCGCAATCGGAAGAATCGAAAAGAATCGACCGAGTAGCACGAAGAACGGATTGCCAGGCGGGTGGGGCAGTCCAAGCGTGAATGCCGCGGTGATGTACTCGCTGGTGTCCCACATCGCCGTGGACGGCGAAAGGGTCAGGAGATAAAGCACGAAAACGAGAGCAGCCGCGATGGCCGCCGCGCCGTAGGACGGGCGGTAGTCGATTTCCGCGAACTTGGTCGATGTGGTTGCAGACATGGTCAGAAAGATAGGCTAGTGGCGGAACTGACGTTGACCCGTGAATACCATTGCGATGTCGTGCTCGTTGGCTGCCTCAATGACCTCTGCGTCACGAATGGAGCCGCCCGGTTGCACGATTGCGGTCACTCCTGCCGCCGCAGCATGGTCGACTCCGTCCCGGAACGGAAAGTACGCATCCGAACCGAGCGCGGCGCCGGCCGTCTCATGGCCCGCGCCCTGTGCCTTATGGACAGAGAGGAATGAGGCATCCACACGTGACATCTGCCCCGCACCAATACCTATGGTAGCGCCGCCGCGGACGAGAACGATCGCGTTGGACTTGACGCTCGCGACTGCCTGCCACGCAAATGCGAGATCATCGCGCTCGGTGTCGGTCGGCGTCCGATTCGTTACGACCTTCCAGTGGGCGTACGGAATCGGCTCCGGCGCGCGGTCCTGGACCAGTAGACCGCCTCGCACACGTTTGTAGTCGGACGATCCCTTGGGCCATGGGGCGGTGCCTTCGAGAACACGCAGATTCTTCTTTTTACCAAGAGTAGCGAGAGCCTCATCAGAGAACGACGGTGCTACGATGCACTCCACAAACAGACTAGAAAGCGCCTCTGCGGCCTCGGCGTCGACCGGGACAGTGAACGCGATGACAGAACCAAACGCCGACTGTGGATCGCACGCGAGCGCTTTCTGATATGCTTCGAGCGGCGACGAGCCCACCGCGAGTCCGCAGGGAGTCGTGTGCTTAATTATTGCGCAGCAAGTCTGACCGGCGAAGCCATCCGCGGCGAGAAGTGCTCCTTCAAGATCCAGCAGATTATTGAAACTGAGTTCCTTGCCGCCGTGCTGAACGAGACCGGAGAGACCGGCGCCCTTTGATTCCGTATAGAACGCGGCACGCTGTCCGGGATTCTCGCCGTATCTGAGCGTTTGCGAACGCTGCAATGCAATAACCATCGATTCCGCAAAGCGATCGCCGCGATCCTGCGCGAACCAACTGGCAATCGCTCCATCGTAGGCCGCGGTGTGTTCGAATACCTTTGCCGCAAGCCGTTTGCGCAGATCAAGGTCGTCATCTTTCGCCTGAAGTGCGGCAAGTACGCGTGGATAGTCGATCGGATCGCACACAACCGTCACCGCATCGAAATTCTTCGCCGCTGAGCGCAGCATGGCGGGACCGCCGATGTCGATCTGCTCGACGATATCGTCAGTGCTGGCATCTGTACGCGCAGCGGTTTCGCGAAACGGATACAAATTGACCGCGACGAGATCAATCCACGGAATCGCGTGGACTCTGACGGTTTCTGCGTGTTCGGCGGAATCGCGGCGTGCAAGCAGCCCGCCGTGAATCATCGGGTGCAGAGTCTTGACGCGGCCATCGAGCATCTCGGGGAAGTGCGTTAGGTCGCTCACATCGCGTACAGCAAGGCCAGCGGTCCGCAATGCGCGCGCGGTTCCGCCTGTCGAGACGAGATTCCATCCGAGTTCAACCAGCCCGCGCGCGAATTCGGTGAGGCCTGATTTGTCGGATACGGAAAGGAGTGCAAGAGGCATGATTATTTATGTCGGTCAGTGTGCGTCAGCGCGTTGCATGACAGTCGCCGCAAGCGCGTCGAGGATTCGCGGGAAGATCACGTGCTCGACACGAAGCACGCGCGCCGCGAGGCTTGCAGCTGTGTCGTTCTCGAGCACTGCGACGGGCCACATTGCGAGGGGTGGGCCTTCATCGTACTGCTCCGTAACAAGGTGCACTGTCACCGCTGATTCGTGCAAGCCGGCCGCAAGCACAGCTTCGTGCACTCGGGTTCCGTACATGCCCGGACCACCGAACCGAGGGAGCGGGCCGGGATGCACGTTGATAATCCGTCCACGGAACTTCTCGATAACGCTGGCCGGGATCAGGCGCAGGTAGCCGGCGAGCGCAATTACCTGGATGTCCCGCCCGGTGACGATCCGGGCGAGATCATCTTCTGAGCGCGCGTCGAATACCAGCGAGTCGATGCCCGCACCGCGCGCACGATCGAGTGCGCCGGAGCTCGGGCGATTCGAGGCGACAACGACGACCTCGCCCGAAGCGGCGTCGCCCAAAGCCGCGAAGTGGTCAAGGATCGCTTGCAGATTTGAGCCATTGCCCGACGCGAGTACTGCTATACGAGCCTTCATTCGGAGACCGCGGCGAGCAGCAGGTCCACCGCGGCAGGCAGCGACGCGACAATGGTTGCGCCCTCTTTGCGTGCCCAGTCTACGTCCTGCAACGGCGTGGCACTGCCGTTTATCAATACCGGGGTGCCACCAAGCTTGCGGTAAACTTCGATGTCGCGCCAACGATCGCCGATGTACGCCGGCGAGGTCATGTCCAATGCATGTTCGCGGGCAGCGCGCTCGAATAGTGCACTGCCCGGTTTCCGGCAGTCGCACGGTCCGCCGACATCCGGGTGATCGGGACAGTAATACGTCGCATCGATTCGTGCGCCGTCCGCCGCGAGCAGCGTGTCGAGCCGTGTCTGGATCTGCAGGTACTCGGCGACAGTAAAAAATCCACGTGCAATACCAGACTGGTTAGTCACGACAATCACCGGTATGTCGCGCTCGTTCAATCGGGCAATTGCGCCTGCAGCTCCAGGCAGGAGTTCGACGTCGTCGACTCTCGACAGGTAGCTCGCATCTCGAATAACAGTTCCGTCCCGGTCCAGAAAGACCGTGGTAGGCGGCGCTATCATCCGCGCGAACGGATGGCGGATCGCGATAACGTCACCTTGACCGGTCGCCCGTGTGAGTCGTCCGCACGGCACTGGTCGCGGCCGGTTTTTTTATGGTCGCGGAGTCGGGGTGCGCGACGGGCTTGGGCAATTCGAATGTCCTGTCGGATGAGAGTTTTTTGCCAGTCGGCCCAGTGGCGCTCAACGCCGTCAGCTTATACGTGACGCCTGCACGCAGTGGCGTCGCTGCCACGAGCACGATTTCGCGAACCAGCAGCGGACGCGTCGGCTTTGGCAAGACCATGGGCGCGCGCGCCGCGCGCGATGCTCGCGGCGGCGGGATCGGGATGGCGGACTCAGGAGCCAGCGGTAGCGCCGGCGTGTGCACCGCGGTATCCGGAATGAACGCCTTCACTGAAACGATTGCAATGCCGACGGAGTCCGGTCCGGCGAGGCGGAACTCGGAGGTCGCGAGCGGTGCCCGTGGGTCGAGCGGTGTCTCAAAGGTTGCGTGCAAGGTCACAGAATCGCTTGCTCGAACGTTCCCCAGTTTCGGACCGGTCGAGTCGTGCGCAAATGCGAGCAACTCGAGGTTGAGCGAATCCTTGAGATATACTGCCGTCGTATCGTACGCCTCGCTCGGATCGAGCGCGCGATTGCGATTGGCATCGATTATCCCTCGCACCAGATACTGAGCAGGGGGCAACCCACGCATGCTGTAGTGCCCAATCGAGTCCGAGGCGGCAAGATAGACAGTCATCGTATCATTGGGTGTATGCGCCTCAATAAGACCACTGTTGGACGGAATTCCCGTGAGCCAGTCGAAAATCGTTCCGGAGAGCGTCGTTTGAGGGATCGACGTGCCCGTCGAAAACGTGACAACGGTCTGTGTCCTCATCACGTTGCCGCGAAGATCCGCGACGCCGGGTAACAGCGTCACGGTGTACGCGGTGTTCGCTTTCCAGCCCTTGCTGGGCCGGATGCTGATCGACGATCGATGCCAGTCGACGCGCGGTGCTCCGCTGCGCGGTGAGATTAGTACCAGATCTCCCAATGATGAAGCGTTGGATGGGTGCTCCGAGATTACTTCGTCAAATTTGATGACGAATTCGCGGCCTCGCACATTGACGCTATTTGTATCCGGCTGAATCCGGACGATCGCCGGTGGAACGTGCCGCTCGGGGCCACCGGGTGGCAGCCCCGGCGACGCGCATGCCGCAACAACGAGCACCATCGTGGCGTACACTGCAGCTGCTCTACGTGCTTTCACGATGCAGCTCCGGCGCCGAGTGAATGGATCTTTGCGTGCAGCGCGTCGACGCGCGACGACCAATCGCGCTCCTTGGTACGCTCTGCTTCTACAATGTTCGCGGGCGCGCGGGCGGTGAAGGACTCGTTCGCGAGTCGACCGCGCAATGCCGCAAGCTGCGTTTCGAGTTGAGCAACTTCCGCGCTCAGCTTGCTCCGTTCCTGCTCAATATCGACCAATCCGCCGAGGGAAAGGACCAGGTCGCTGCTGTCAGGGAGCAGTGCGTGAGTCGCCGGCCCGTCAACTCTTCCGCCAAGCGAAAGGGTCGCGCGCGCAAGCTGGCCGATCAACGCGGCCTCTTCCTCATAAAGATCAGGTGTCGGCGATGTGACGAGCACCGCGTGCACCATGCGGCCCGGGGGAACAGCGTGTTCCGCGCGCATCGCGCGGAGAGCGTCGACACACTCGCGCACACGTTCGAATTCCGCTGACGCATTCCTTTCTCGGCTCGCAATAGGCCATGATGCGGTGCATAGAAGAGCAGAATCCTTCGCCTTGCGAGTGGGGAGACGCTGCCACAACGCTTCGGTAATGAAAGGAATCACGGGATGCAGCAAGCGCAGTGCGCCATCAAATACGTGAACCAGTACGGCACGCGCCACGTCGCGATCGGGACCGGGCGCAGCGACGCGAGCCTTGACACTCTCCAGATACCAATCGGCGATTTCGTTCCACACGAATCGGCGCGCAGCTTCTGCGTATTCGTTGAGTCGCATCCCGGAATGAAGCTCGCTCTGCTTCCAGGTTGACGATTCGGGGCGCGCGGGTCCGAATGCTCCATCGCATTCCGCGATCGCAATATTCAGTCGCGAGAGTATCCATCGATCGGCACGGGCAAGCCTGGAGTCGTCGATTTCATCCAGCGATGCTACCGGTTCGTCACCGACTTTGGTGAGCAGGAATCGCCCGATGTTCCAGAGCTTTGTGGCGAAATTGCGACCAGGCGCGAACGAACGATCGAGGTCGTGAGGATCGAGCACCAGGTCCGCGCCCATTCCCATGCCGGAAATGACCGTATAACGAAGCGCGTCAGCGCCGTAGAGTCGCACGACGTCCAGCGGATCGATTCCGTTGCCGAGTGACTTCGACATCTTGACGTGTTCGGTGTCGCGTACCGTTCCGTGCAGGTAGATCGTGTGAAACGGTGCGTCTCCCATGAACGCGTAGCCAGCCATCACCATGCGCGCCACCCAGAAGAACAGAATCTCCGGCGCAGTTACGAGGTCGTCCGTCGGATAGAACGCCCTGAGATCAACCGCGGACTTGTCCGGCCAGCCGAGTGTTGAGAACGGCCAGAGCCACGACGAGAACCAAGTGTCGAGGACGTCTTCATCCTGTCGCACGGCGCCACCACACTTGGGACACGTGCTGATGTCCTCGCGACTGACGGTGACGCAGCCATTGCCTTCGCAGTACCAGACTGGAATCCGGTGACCCCACCAGAGCTGGCGCGATATGTTCCAGTCGCGGATTCCTTCGAGCCAGTTGATGTACACCGCTTCCCAGCGCTCGGGAAGAACTCTTATTTGCCCACTACGAACGCCTGCCAGCGCGGGCGCGGCGAGTTCACGCATCCGCACGAACCACTGATCCGAGAGCCTCGGTTCCACCACTGTGCCGCAACGGTAGCAGTGGCGAACCGCGTGTCTGTGGCCTTCGATCTTTTCAAGCTCGCCGCCTTCCTTCAATGTGGCGACGATGCGCGCGCGCGCCTCGAAACGATCTACTCCGCGCAATTCAGGAGGCACACGGTCGCCAGCGCCTGACACATTGTCGAGCGCGCCTTCGGCGGTCATGATGACCGGCATCGGAAGATTGTGTCGCTTGCCGACTTCGAAGTCGTTGGGATCGTGCGCTGGTGTAATCTTCACAACGCCAGTGCCGAACGCAGGGTCAGCGTGCTCATCTGCGATGATCGGTATTTCGAGCTGCGCGATAGGCAGCATTACGGTCTTCCCAATCAACGACGCGTATCTTGGATCTTCGGGGTTGACCGCCACCGCCACGTCGCCGAGCATCGTTTCGGGACGCGTAGTCGCAACGGTCAGCCACTTGCCGGCTTCGCCGACTACTGGATAACGGATGTGATACAGCGATCCCATCTCGTCGTCGTGTTCTGCCTCTTCGTCGCTGAGCGAGGTAAGACAGCGTGGGCACCAATGAATTACACGATGCCCGCGATAGATCAGTCCGCGTTCGTGCAACTGGACGAATGCTTCACGCACAGCCACCGAGAGCTCTGGCGACAGGGTGTAAGCGGTACGCGTCCAATCGCACGATGCGCCAATCGACCGCAGTTGTTCCAGTATTGTGCCGCCGGTGTCGGCGACGAACTCCGTGGTGCGCGCGACAAACTGTTCGCGCCCGAGATCGAACCTCGTCTTGCCTTCGCGGGCAAGCTGTTTCTCGACGACGTTCTGGGTCGCGATTCCGGCGTGATCCGTGCCGGGCACCCAGAGCGTTTCGTCGCCGCGCATCCGGCGCCAACGCGTGATGACGTCCTGCACAGTGATGTTCAGACCGTGACCGACATGCAGAACCGCTGTGACGTTCGGCGGCGGCATGACGATCGTGAACGGATCGCGATCTCCGCCGGAGCGTTTTGATCGTGCGGAATCGGCCGTAAATGCATCGGCGGCGAGCCAGCGCTCATACCACTCGCGCTCGGTCGCCGCCGGATCGTACTGAGCTGGAATCTCAGCTGTCGGGGGCGTCGTCATTCAACGCCCAATTTAACGCCTGCCAGCAGTGCCGCGCTCGCTCCGCATCAACGCCCATACTTCGGCGATGCGCTTTCGCGCGGCATCGCCAGGTCTAAACGGACGGCTCGACGGCCCCGGTATCACTTATATCGTCAGCGATGTCGTCCAGGTTTGGACTCGCCGCTGAATCGCCAGATACGCTGTTTCGGCGCCCGGATTTCGGTGGCCGCTTGCGACCCATACCAGTGCTCTGACCCTCCCAGTGAGCTTCCGTCAGCCGATCGTCGCCCGCCTCGTAACGCTCGGCGGAATCGGCGAGCTGATCCTCCTCAGCGCGCACCGTCAATCGGTTCAGTACTGTCCGCACACCGGGCGTCCCGCGGGCGATGGTCACGGCCAGCTCAGCCTCGCTCGCGGCATACACCCAGCCTGTGAGCTCGATAATTCCCTCGTCGATCGCGCCGATATCGATCGCGCGTTCGCTCAGGATGGGGTCGTTGTGATATGCATCGAGAACCAGCTCTTCAAGCTCTTCCAGGGGCGAAAGGCTGTCTTCGTCTTCCGATTCGTCGTCGTCATCGTAGTAGTCATATTCATCCGCTACGAATTCCTCCTCGGCATCCGCTCCGCTCATCCGCTCCTGAAGCTTGGTAGCGAGGGCGGAAAAGCCGCCGTACTTGTGCGCAATCACAACGCCGGCGGCGATTCCCGCGGCAGCGCCGAGCGCCAGAAACAGCAGGCCCCCGCTGATTTCGGGCCGTTCGTCGCGATCTCGGAGGCGCGGAAGGTCGCGCAACCTGTGGCGGAGGTTTTCCTCGAAGGATAGCTTACGCATACGCATGATATTATGGGTGATTTTGATATCCATAGGCGGGCAAGAAGAAGGCCACCGCCGAACTCTCAATCAGACGAACTCTTGTTAGAACTAACGCTTCCTGACGGTTCCGTAAGATCTGTCGCTGAAAGTACTCTCCCATCCGCTGTTGTCGGCTCCATTGGCGAGCGGCTGCTGCGCGCGGCGATCGCGGTGGAAGTGAATGGCGTGGTCCAGGACCTCGTCACCCCACTCCGCAGCGGGGGATCGTTCCGCGTCCTCACCGAACGTGATCCGGAAGCTCTACCGGTGCTTCGCCATTCCGCGGCCCATCTACTGGCGACCGCCGTCCGCCGGGTGCGTCCAGACGCGCAGATCGGATTCGGCCCGTCGATCGACGACGGCTTCTACTACGATTTCGGGGTCGATCATCCGTTCACCCCCGAAGATCTGGAAACGTTCGAAAAGCAGATGCGAAAGATCGCCGCGGAGAAGTTTCAGTTCGTCCGCGCCGAGCTCGACCGCGCGGGTGCCGAACGAGTGTTCCAAGCTGACCCGTTGAAACTTGAACGACTGTCCGAATTGCCGGATAGCGAAGTGATTTCGACGTATACCGACGGTCCCTTCACCGATTTGTGCCGAGGACCGCACGTGCAGGACACATCGTACATCAAGCATTTCAAGTTGATGAGCACTGCTGGAGCGTACTGGCGTGGTGACGAGAAACGGCAGATGCTGCAGCGAATTTATGGTACAGCCTGGTTTCGCAAGGAGGATCTCGACGCGTACCTGTATCGGATTGAGGAGGCCAAGCGGCGCGACCACAGGCGGTTGGGCAAGGAACTGGATCTCTTCCAGTTCCACCCCATCGCGCCGGGCGCGGCGTTCTGGACCAACCGCGGGACGATCATCTACAACGGACTAGTGGACTTCATGCGCGAGAAGCTTCGCGCCGCGGGCTACGATGAAGTCAAGACACCGTTGCTCTACCACAAGACGCTCTGGGAGCAGTCGGGGCACTGGGGCAAGTACAAGGAGAACATGTTCCTCGTGCTCGACAACGAAACCGGTGACCACGATTTTTCGCTCAAGCCGATGAACTGCCCCTCGCACCACGTTCTCTACGCGAGCAGGAAGCACAGTTACCGGGAGCTGCCGGTGCGTTACGCGACGCAGGACGTTCTGCACCGCAATGAGATATCTGGCGCGCTGTCCGGCCTGACGCGTGTACGACAATTTCAGCAGGATGACGCGCACGTTTACCTGGCGGAATCGCAGATCACCGAGGAGGTCAAGAACCTCGTCGAGATGGTCAACGACTGCTACGGTGTGTTCGGTCTCAGTTATACGGCGAAGTTTGCGACTCGACCGGGGCCGGAGTTTAGAGTAGGTACAGACGAGATGTGGGATCGTGCCGAGGAGGCGCTTCGCGCAGCGCTTGTCGCGACCGGATTGCCATACGAGTTGAAGGAGGGCGACGGGGCTTTCTACGGTCCCAAGATCGACTTCGACGTTACTGACTCGATTGGGCGTCAGTGGCAGCTCGGAACGATTCAGCTCGACTATGCCAATCCGGAGCGATTCGACCTCACATATACCGGCGAGGACAACCAGGCACACAGGCCGGTGATAATACATCGCGCGATCCTGGGTTCTTTCGAGCGCTTCATTGCAATTCTTATCGAGCATTTTGCGGGCGCGTTCCCGCTTTGGCTGGCTCCGGAGCAGGTTCGCATCGTGCCGATCTCGGATGCGCAGTTCGAGGCCGCAGGCAAGGTGCGCGATGCACTCGTCAAGGTTGGTGTCAGGGCTCACCTGGATGACCGAAACCAGACGCTGAACTATCGGATTCGGGAGGCGGAGACGCTCAAGATCCCGTACATGGCGGTAGTTGGCGGTCGGGAAGCGGAAGAGGGGACAGTGGCGATTCGGACCCGTGGCGCGGGAAGCAAACAGGACGTGACTCCGCTGGCCGACTTTGTGGCCAGAGTCCAATCCGAGATCGCGTCCCGATCGCTGATGCCCTGAGGCCGGTTCCTCGGTGAACTCGAAAGGAGCGAGGCCCGGCTTCCCGAACAACGGGCCATTGCGCCAGCGAAAACCGGGAGGGTTCCGATTAGCTTTCGAGTCATGTCAGATCTCTCTCGTCAACCAGTAATCGTTTCGGCCGCCCGTACGCCTATCGGGCGTTTCCTCGGCGGCCTTGCATCACTTTCGGCCCCAGATCTTGGCGCGATTGCCATCCGGGCCGCGCTCAGCCGAGCAAACGTTTCTCCAGAAGATGTCGGCAACGTCATCATGGGGAACGTGCTTCAGGGTGGTGTGGGACAGGCTCCGGCTCGTCAGTCCGCGCTCAAGGCCGGGCTCCCCGGTACCGTATCGGCCGTTACCATCAACAAAGTTTGCGGATCCGGACTTGAGGCGGTCATGCTCGCGGCCTCGTCGATCAAGGCCGGTGATGAGCAAGTTGTCGTCGCGGGCGGGCAGGAGTCCATGTCCAATTCGCCGTACTACGTGTACGGATATCGTGGCGGCGTAAAGTTCGGCGATCAGACCATCGTCGACGGTCTTATAAAGGATGGCCTGTGGTGTTCGTTCTGCGACGTGCACATGGGAGCCCACGCCGACTATACGGCGCGAAAGGCGACAGTCACTCGCGAGGAGCAGGATGTCTTTTCCGCACTATCTCACGCGAAGGCGATAGCTGCGATCGACGCGGGGAAGTTCAAGGCTGAGATCGTTCCGGTTGAAATCGCTGGACGAAAGGGCAACACCGTGGTGGAAACCGATGAAGGTCCGCGCAGGGATACGACCGCGGAATCTTTGGCGAAGTTGCGGCCCGCGTTTGGCGGGAAGGACAAGGCAGCTGATCTGACGGTGACGGCCGGCAACGCGTCGAGTCTGAACGACGGTGCCGCCGCACTTATAGTTGTGAGCGAACAGTTCGCGAAGGAGCACGGCCTCGAGATCATGGCGCGCGTAACAGGTTATGCGACTGGCGGTGGCGAGCCGCAGGACCTGTTCTTCGCTCCGATTATCGCGGTGCAGAAGCTGATGGCGAAAACCGGCGCCAAGATCGGTGACTACGATTTGATAGAAGCGAACGAGGCGTTCGCCTCTCAGTCAATTGCTGATGGTCGCGGGCTCGGGTGGGATAACGCGAGAGTGAACGTGAACGGTGGTGCGATCGCTCTGGGGCACCCCATTGGGGCAAGCGGTGCTCGAATTCTCACGACCCTGTTATATGCGCTCAAGGAGAGCGGGAAACGCACTGGTCTCGCAACGCTTTGCCTCGGCGGCGGTAACGCGGTCGCCCTGAGCGTCGAGCGGCCGAGCTGATTATTGGACGCGCGAGCTCTCGTATTCCTCTCTCCGTCGCAACAAAAACTTCGCGCACCGTGGCGAATTCTCATTTTCGTACTCGTGTGGGTCGCGGTGACGCTTGTAGCCGCGACTCTGGCTCAAGGTATACAGGGCGTTTCGTCGCTGGCCGTGGTTCGTCCGGTACTGTATTACTGGGTGGACTTCATTGCGATTCTGATCGCGACATTCGTTTCGCTACGATGGGTGGACGGCCTGGGTTGGGACTTTGTTTTGATGACGCGCGGGTCGGCGGCGCCTTCGTTGTTGACGAGTGGCTTTCTGATGGGAATGATCGCCATCGGCGTTCCCTGTCTCGCGCTGTTACTCGCGCACGAGTTGCGAGTTGTTCCGGCTGCGTCGGGGAGCTGGTTAGCAGCGGCTGCAGAAATGGCGCTGTTTCTGATTCCGGCGGCTGCATCGGAAGAGTTGCTGATGCGTGGCTACATCTTTTCGGTGCTGCGGGAAACCGTCGGGTGGAAGACAACCCTGATCGCGACAAGCATTGTCTTCGGGTTGTTGCATCTTCGCAATCCAGGAGCGGATCCCGAGACGATCACGGCAGTGATCGTCGCGGGATTTTTTCTTGGAACCATCCTGCTCGTGACCGAGAGCCTGTACGCTGCGTGGATGGCGCATTTCGCATGGAACTGGACGATGGCGGCTGCAGTTCACACGTCGGTGAGCGGTCTAACTGTCACTGCACCGAATTACCATGTCGTAAACAATGGGCCGATATGGCTCACAGGCGGCGCGTGGGGTCCGGAGGGCGGCGTTGCCGCCGCGCTGGGGATGTTCGCATTTCTTTTCTATCTGCATGCACGCTACCGTGGCCAGCTCCAAAACGGTCTTCCCAGGAATGATTCACATGAGGCTTGATTAACATGGCGGAACGCATCGCCGTTGTCGGCGCAGGGCAGATGGGCAATGGAATTGCCCACGTATTTGCTCACGCATCGTTCCCGGTTACGATGATCGACGTGTCGCAGGATGCACTCAATCGCGGGAAAGCTACGATCGAGAAGAATCTTGATCGTCAGCTCAAGAAGGGCACGATCGACCAGGCTGCGAAGGACGCAACGCTTTCGAACGTCACGCTCGCAACAAGTCTTGCCGACGCATGTGACGCTTCGTTGATCATCGAAGCAGCCACGGAGAACGTCGCGCTCAAATACAAGATCTTCGCTGAGCTTGACAAGATCGCGAATCCGGACGCGATACTGGCTACGAACACCAGCTCAATTTCAATTACCGAGATTGCAGCGCAGACTGGAAGGCCGGAGAAGGTCGTCGGGATGCACTTCATGAATCCCGTACCGGTCATGCAGCTTGTAGAGATCATTCGCGGGCTTGCGACGTCGGATGAAACAACCGCGACCGTAGTGGCGCTTGCTACCAAACTTGGCAAGTCTCCGGTCGAAGTCAGCGACTATCCCGGCTTCGTGGCGAATCGGATTCTCATGCCTATGATCAACGAAGCTGTGTACTGCGTGATGGAAGGTGTCGGAACACCGGAAGCAATCGATACGGTGATGAAACTCGGAATGAATCATCCCATGGGTCCGTTGACACTCGCTGATTTTATCGGCCTCGATACCTGTGTCGCGATTCTCGAGGTAATGCATCAGGGACTTGGCGATCCGAAGTACCGGCCATGTCCACTACTCCGGAAATACGTCGCTGCCGGTTGGCTCGGTCGCAAGACCGGAAGGGGATTCTACAAGTATGCTTGATCTCTTCCCGCTCACAGAAGAGCAGCGTGAGATCGAGAAGGTGGCACGCGACTTTGCCGCCGCTGAGATAGTCCCATATGCAAGCCAGTGGGACAGGGATTCGTATTTCGAGCCGACGTTGGTGAAAAAACTCGGTGACCTCGGCTTCCTCGGGATGCTGACAGCCGAGGAATACGACGGCTTGGGAGTCGACAGCGTGACGTATCTCGTCGCGCTCGAGGAGATTGCCGCGGCAGATGCATCGGTGGCGGTAATGATGAGTGTGCACAACTCCCTCCCGACGCAGATGCTCAGCGGCTTCGGTAGTGAGGAGCAGAAGCAGAGATTCCTCAAGCCGATGGCTCGTGGCGAGCTGCTGGGAGCGTTTGCGCTCTCGGAGGCGGAAGCCGGCTCCGATGCGGCTGCGCTCACAACGCAGGCGGTGCGCGACGGGGATTCGTGGGTTTTGAACGGAACCAAGTCGTGGGTAACAAGCGGGCCGTATGCCGGAGTGATAATGGTGCAGGCGCGCACCGATTCTTCTGATGATCGAAGAGGGGCTCGCGGAATTGGGGCGTTCATAGTGACTCCGGACATGGGCGGATTCAGCGTCGGAAAGAAGGAGGACAAGATGGGACTTCGGGCCTCGCCCACCGTGCAGTTGGTCTTCGAAGATGTCCGCGTTCCGGCCAGCAACCTCCTCGGCGATCCGTCGATGGGCTACGTTTACGCCATGCGTTCGCTAAACGCAGGTCGATTGGGGATTGGTGCACAGGCATTGGGAATTGCCCGTGCAGCATCTGACGCGGCTGTCGCGTATGCGGGTGAACGCAAACAGTTCGGGGAACCGATCAAGAATTTTCAGGGCATTCAGTTCAAGTTGTCCAACATGGCGACGCGCATATCGGCAGCGCGCGCACTGTTGCACGCGGCCGGCCGCGCGAAGGATGCGAACGCATCGAGCGCAAAACAGGCTGCATCAATGGCCAAGCTCTTCGCGAGCGAGACGGCCATGTGGGTAACCACCGAAGCCATACAGGTATTTG
>JBDTAZ010000090.1:0-2904 GCA_039924325.1 Gemmatimonadaceae bacterium | reverse complement strand
CTTTCGGCCAGAGCCGGACAGTCGTCACCTCGATTAAGTCGTCGCGAAGCGGCCCGTCAACCCCGACACGACAATGCCGCATCCGGTTCAAGGTTCTGGGGGGCGGCAATAACAACAACGCTTTGCGAGCGGTGGTCTATGCCCGCACTTCGCCGAGCCAGTGGTCGTTCAATGTCCGCTTGTGCTGAGGGAAGCCGGGACGCTGTGGCCCGGCAGCGCAAGCCGGCCCGCTTGCACATGGCGGCAAAGCGTGGGCCCTGCGCGCCGGGCCATCCCGTTCCGATTCGTGGCGATGGCACTGTTTGCCGCCAAACCTCGTTCTCCCTAACAAATGCACCCGTTGAGGCTGTAGAAAAACCTTATCCGGGAGGTTGAGAGCAGGACGCAGGAAAGTTGACCTCGCAGGAAGCTCTACAATCGACGCGGAGCCCTCCATGAGGGGTCGAAGGACCCCGCGAAATTGACAATGTTGCCGTCGCGGTACTTTTCCTACAGCCTCGTTAGCAGGGTGTTGGGGGCACCCTGCTAACGCGATTCAGGGAGTGATTAAATCGCGAAGCAGGTGGTCCGGCTCCGCGCGAAGGTGCGAGCTGGAAAAGTCCAGGAGAGACTTCTTCAGCATCCTGTCGACTCTATGCAACAAACCGTTGGAGATTGAAATGTCAACGAATTCCCGCGTAGCACGCTTTGTTGCGGTTCTCAGCTTAGGGCTCCCCACCATCGCGATCGCCGGATCGCCTACGAAAGTCTACCCGACCGGCTTCTTCCCGGAAGATGTATCCAGTGTGCGGGCGGCGGTCGCCCAGGGCGGCCAGGTCATCCTGGAAGCCACCGATATCTCGGGAATGCCTACCGCCTTCAATTTCGGGCCGTCCGTCCCCGGTAACGGTACGGTGTTTCTGACGACGGACGTGATCCTGAGCGGTACGAGCGCAGCTGGACAAAGGACAACCATCATGGGGGGCTCCGCACCAATTCAGGTGCTCAGCCCGATTCATTTTACGATTCGTGGGCTCCAATTCATCAATCCATTCGACGCCGCCATCAACGTAGAAGCATCGCGCGACGCCGTGATTACTGACAACGTTGTCGAAAACGTCGTGCCAGCCGACCAGCGCGATGGGACTACCGAAGGCTTCGGTATCGTCGTCAATAGTAGTAGTGGTCCCACGTCGAATATCACTGGCAACGTTGTCATTGCTCGCAATGACATTGATGGCGTGCCGGCGGATGCTGGCTATGGAATTGTGTCCGCGCATCACGACGCCAACGTTATCATTGAGGGAAATAAGGTATCCAACATCAATTTGAATGGAATCCTCGCGGGCGATATTTCCGCCCACGCGTTTATCTTGAATAACTTCGTAGTGCCAGGGCCTGGAACAAATCCCGACTTCACGAGTGGCAACGGAATCTTCGTAGGTCATGCACGCGGCGGGCGGTTCTCGATCTCCAACAACACAGTGATCTGCGACAATATCCAGGCGGATGGGATCTCAGTGATCGCCAGTACGGAGCTTCCGGTCGAGGGCTCATCGATCGTCGATAACGACGTCACCATGCTCGGATCCCTGTACGGCGGAGTTAGCCTGTACGACTCGCCTTCCCACGTCCTTGTGGCTAACAACACTATCCACGGCAATGGTGCCTATGCGCTGCAGATTGCCGTCGCTGTTTCGCCGCCGCCGAGCGCCATCGGTAATACCTTCGAAGATAACTCAGTGGCGGACTTTAGTCCGGCTACCAGTGATGTCTCTCTCGACATCAATGCTGCTGAGACAGTCCTTTGCAATCAACCTGGCACCGTTGTCGACAACGGAATCGGGACGATAGTCACGGCGCGCTGCCCGTTTCTCAGGGCACGCTGACTGGGCAACGACCGAGCTTGCACTTGAATAACTACCCAATAGCCGGATCCTGTGCGGGCGCAGGGCGAGATTGAAATCGGCACCATCGCTGCACAGGCGGAGTTCGATGCCGCGCGCAGGAACGGAATCGGCTTTTTGCCGAGTTCGCTGCGGCCGACCAAAAGGAAGGCGTCGCGATCGATGGCGAGATTCTCGACCACTATCGCCCGCTCGACACATCCGACACAAACGCGTTCGTGCAGCAGATCGTCAACGGAAACGTTGCGGGGCGCACCCTGTACGCGATGGTGCGCGCGCCGGTGGACTGGCCCGATGTAATCCAGCGTGTCATACCTACCGCGGTGGCTCATCGATCTTTCGCAGTCCTCCAGCGCGCATGGGACGCTGGCGTCGATCTCCAGGCTCACCGGTCAAAACGCTTCCGAAGAGCGGACTGTGGCGAGGGGCCGCAATGGGTCAAAAGCGTCCCTTTCGCGCGGTCGAGATATTGGTCATACGCATATGGCCGGGGGAAACAGGAAGCACGGGACCGAGAAAGTTAAATCGCCTCCTTCCCCAATTTTTCGCGGCTTGGGAAAGCTCAGGATTCACTTGGAAGGCTTGGAAGGCAAACTTGATCTCCTCGGTGAGCGGCCAGCTTCGACTCACCCCAGAATCTGCAAATTCATCTGCCACACCGCAAAGTTCAGCGCCGCGGCAAAGCTGACCCAGCACAGGTACGGAACCAGCAGCGCGCCGGCGATCGCGCGCACGCGCCAGAAGCCAACCAGCGTGGCCACGATCAGCAGCCACAGCAGCACGATGTCGGCAAACGCCAGCGCACCACGATGCCAGCCGAAGAACAACCAGCTCCACAGCGCATTCAACGCCAGCTGGATCACGAACAGCATCAGCACGTCGCGCTGCCGGCGCCAGCCGCCTTCGCGCCAGACCAGCCACGCTGCAATGCCCATCAGTACATACAGCACCGACCACACCGGCCCGAACACCGACGCGGGCGGTGCCCACGACGGCTGGGCCAGCTGCTGGTAGAACG
>JBDTAZ010000089.1:0-21386 GCA_039924325.1 Gemmatimonadaceae bacterium | reverse complement strand
CAGATGCAGATGGGCTTCGAGGCTTACAACAACAGCGACGGCTTCATGCAGACCTGCCCGGATTGCGGATCGCAACTCGAGCTCGCTGAGGGATGCGCGAAGTGTCACGTCTGCGGTTTTTCTGAATGTGGCTGAGCATAGGTAACTAGAAAAATCAGGCCTCAAGGCGAACACGTTGTTTCGCTTTGAGGCCTGATTTTATTTTGCCGCAAATCGGCTACTTGACCCAGGTCTTGACATATCAAGATTTATTGATATATCTAATGCATGCCGATTCAGACCGTACACGACACCGCACGTGCTGCAGAGATCTTCCAGGCGCTGTCCGACGAGACGCGCCTCGAAATCATTGCGATGCTCGAATCTGGTGAACGGTGCGTCTGCGAACTGCAGGACTCCCTGGGTGCCGCTCAATCGCGTCTTTCATTCCACCTCCGCGTCCTTAAGGACGCAGGCATAGTGAGCGACCGCCGAGAGGGACGCTGGTCCTACTATGAGCTGAATCGCGAGACGTTCGACGATGCTGAAGCGATTCTCAAGGATCTGAGGCCGCGCCGTCAGCGTAACGAAGGGCGATCCGGTGAATGCTGTAACTGAGTTGCTATTTTTTTGATCTATGCATCAACTTTTATTGATATAGGAGACCAAAATGACGGACATGACGGGACAGGATCAGCTGAAGGAGAATGTGAAAGCGAGTGTCAAGGAGAGGTACGGCTCCGCGGCCCTGCGGGTGGTCGAGGGTGCTACGGCGGTGAGCTGCTGTGGTTCGAGTGGGTGTTGCGGCGCGACTACCGAAGCGTGGGATCCGATAACATCGGATTTGTATGAAGCCGGTCAGACCGCTGGCATTCCCGCGGAAGCGCTTCTGGCTTCACTTGGCTGCGGCAATCCGACTGCATTGGCGCAGCTGAATGCTGGAGAGACGGTTCTCGATCTCGGCTCTGGCGGTGGTATCGACGTATTGCTCAGTGCCAAGCGAGTTGGTCCGGATGGGAAAGTGTACGGCCTCGACATGACAGACGAAATGCTGGCGCTCGCTAACGAGAACAAGCGAAAGGCGGGCGCGCAGAACATTGAGTTCCTCAAGGGCGAGATCGAACACATACCGCTCCCGGATGACACGGTGGACGTAATTATCTCCAATTGCGTGATCAACCTCTCTTCTGACAAACGAAAGGTGCTCGCGGAATCTTTTCGGGTACTCAAACCCGGCGGCAGGTTCGCCATTTCGGATGTTATTGTACGGGGAAGCGTACCGCCGGAAATTCGCAAGAACATGGAACTGTGGATAGGCTGCGTCGCCGGTGCGCTCGAAGAGCAGGAATTCCTCTCGCTGCTGCAGGATGTGGGATTCGAGAATCCGAGCATCGAACCTACTCGCGTTTACAAGGCTGAAGACGCAGCCGCGTTCCTGGTGGGAACGGGGTTGGACGGCGAGACTTTCGCGCGCGAGATTGACGGAAAATTCTTCAGCGGCTTCGTTCGGGCCAGCAAGCCACTCACTGCACCAACCGTGGAGCCGTGTTGCGGGCCGGGCTGCTGTCCGTGAGAGGGGCTTCCGAGCCGACAGCTGCAGCGAAACTACGTCCGGCCAATGCCGCCGACCTTGTCAGTGTCGAGCAGCTCCTGGAGGAAAACGGACTTCCGCGCGATGGAGTCCGGGAGGCGCTCGACGATTTCATCGTGGCCGAGCTTGGCGGACAAGTAGTTGGTGCGATCGGGCTCGAGGTGTACGGGAATTGCGCGCTGCTTCGATCCGCGGTCGTGAAAGATACCGAGCGCGGTACGGGACTGGGTGCTCGGCTCGTAGACGGAATCCTCGAGCGGGCAGGCGGCCACTCCGTTCAATCTGTCTATCTACTGACCACGACGGCCGAAGATTACTTTCCGCGATTCGGGTTTGCGCCGACAGCGCGTGATGAGGTGCCTTCTCAATTGAATCAGTCGGTAGAGTTTCGCGGTGCGTGCCCGGATACTGCTGTCGTGATGGTCCGCGCGATAGTGTAGGCATTCAGCCAACAGACGCAGCGGGGCTCGGTCGATTCCGAACCCCGCGCGCATGTGTCGGTGTTGACTAGTTGGGCTTCTTTGTTGGTTTTTCGTGCTCGGCCTTGGCTTCTTTTGCCTCGTCGGCTGGGCCTTCGTGCCCGACCTTGCCCACGAGTTTGCCATTCATCGCATTCACGTTCACTTCGTCGATACCCGATCTGCCCGCGGTCTTCATGTCGAATGAATAGATGAGCTTGCCGCCTTCGCGCTCGAGCTCCTCGGACTGAACAGTCGCTTTTGGTAGCCGAGCCTTCGCGATTGTCCGGGCGGAGTCGAGCGTGATCTTGGCTTCGTGAGCGAGTTTCGCCGGCACGTCTGCCTTCGAGGTTGACGACTGAGCGCCGGCCGAGGCGACCGCTGCGAAGCTGCAGAGTGCAAATAGAGAGGTGATTGCTGCTGGTTTCATCTTCTGCTCCTGTAAAACGTGGGATTGGCTTGCGTAATCGAAGCCTAAGACTCGCACCTGACATTCCCCTTACCGCCGGCTTCGGAGCTCATGCCGTCCGCCGCACGGTTCGTTGCCGCCTCGGCTTCGACTATACAGCCGATTCCGTTATCTTGCGGGTCAGAATGCCGGATCCCACCTCGCGTGACCAGGACCAATGCTCTTCATAGATAATCGCGATATCACAGACGCACGGGTAAATCTCGCTCTTGAAGAACACGTTCTTCGCAACCGCATGGGCGCGGACGACTACCTGCTGTTCTATATAAACGCTCCGTCGATCATCATTGGACGGAACCAGAACACGATTGAGGAAGTGAATCCGAGTGTTGTTGCATCGCGCGGGATCACGGTTGTCCGGCGCATTTCCGGCGGCGGTGCAGTGTACCACGATCTTGGCAATCTCAATTTCAGTTTCATGACGCCATCGGTACATGGCCGTTTCAATCGTTATGAATCATTCACCCGACCAGTTGTGGACGTGCTGCACGATCTCGGCGTCCCCGCGGAGCTGGGCGGAAGAAACGACATACTTGCTGGAGGGCGCAAGATTTCGGGGAACGCTCAGTTCGCTCGACCCGACCGCATGTTCAGTCACGGAACGCTTCTGTTCGACTCGAACCTTGATGACGTCACAGCTGCGCTGGTTCCCAAGGCCGGGAAGGTAGAATCGAAGGGAGTCAAGTCCATCCGCAGCCGCGTTGTAAATATCTCCGAGTTCCTTGCGGAACCGATCACGATCACGGAACTGCGTGAGCGTATAATCGAAAAGATCTTCGGGACGCGGGACAGGTCACGTGTGCCGACGCTTGAGCTGACGGACGCCGACTGGACCGAGGTGAACGCACTCGTCGCACGAAAGTATGGCGCATGGGACTGGAATTACGGCGAGAACCCGCGCTGTAATGTCCAGCGGTCACACCGCTTCCCGGCGGGCGAAATTGACGTCCGCGTAAACGTGGAGGCTGGCCGCGTTGCGAGTGTACGTATCTTTGGCGACTTCATGGGTCTTGAGGACGTCACCGAGTTGGAAGCACTCATGACTGGTATCCCGTACGATTTCGAATCGATCTCCGCGGCGCTTGCGGGAGTAAATCTGGACGACTACTTCGGCGACGTTCCGGTGGCAGAAGCGCTGGAGCTGCTCGCGGGTTGAGGATGAACGCGGTGTGAAGTTGACACCGCCCGCTCGTAAAGATTCAGGATGTGGCTTCGGTTTATGAGTCCGAGCAGCCGATTGGACTTCCGATCCACGACCGGGATAGACTCGGCTCCGCGCACGCCCATTTTACGTATCGCCTCCAGCAGGGAATCGTTTGGCGAAACTGTCTCTGATTCCTGGGCGATGTCGCCGGCGAGGAGGAGCAATCCAAGATGCTCGTCATTGCGCGCGATCTGGCCGAGCTCACTCACAGTTATGACGCCGACGAGCGCATGCGAATCGTCCACGACTGGAAAGTAGAGTTGGTTTGTCTGGCCAAGGTGCGACAACAACTCATCAACACGCGCGGCTTCATCAATGACTTGCGGTGCAGCCTCGTACGCGTCGGATACGTGCAAGCCGGCGAGAACATCACGATCAGTTCCTTTTTCGATTGATTGCCCACGTCGACGCAGCCAACCGCTGTAGAGCGAATCAGGGCTCAACTTGCGTGCAATTGTGTGGCAGATCACAACCGTGAGCATGAGCGGGACGACGATTGCATAGTCGTTCGTCATCTCGAAGACGAGCAGGATTCCAGTGATCGGCGCGTCCGTAGCGCCAGCGACAATCGCCCCCATTCCGACGAGTGCGTAAGCCTCGGGGTGCAGTCCCATCGCAGGGAAGGCCTGCGCGAGTGCGGCGCCGAACGCGCCACCGGTGGCGGCACCGATGTAGAGGGAAGGGGTGAACACGCCGCCCGATCCGCCCATGTTCAGCGTTATCGATGTCGCTAGAATCTTGCCCAGTGCCAGTGCCAGCAACCCGTACCACGCCATCTTTCCAAAGATGTCAGAGCCGATTGCGAGATGGCCGTATCCAACAAGAATGCCGCCGGAGAAGAAGACCAGCAGTCCAACCAGCGCGCCGCCGATCAACGGAGTTACCGCGCCTGGGAACCGTAATTTCTTTTCTAGGTCGCCGACGTAGAAGTACGTGCGGACATAAAGTGCAGCGATGAGTCCGCAGACTACGCCCAGAAGCGGGTAGAGCAGAACCAGCTCGCTCGGGTGCGCGTAGCCGTACTGCTGCGGGATTGCAAACGCAGGGTGGTTGCCGAATACCGCCCGCGATACGACCGCTGCGACAACGCTGGATACGACAACAGGGGCAAACGAACCCGCGGCGAGAGTGCCGACAACTTCTTCAAGAGCGAAGAATGCGCCCGCCAGCGGCGCATTGAATGCTGCACTTATCGCGGCACCGGTTGCGCATCCAACGAGTACAACGACGCGAGACGGCGCGAATCTGAATGTGCGGCCGAGCCACGAACCGATTGCAGCGCCGAGGACTACGACGGGACCTTCGTTGCCGGCCGATCCACCAGCGCCGATCGTGATCGCACTCGCCGCGGTCCGCGCCAACGCGGGCCTCGGCTCGATTTCCCCACCTCGATGGACGACCGCTAGCTGCACATCCGGGACGTTCATTCCGTCGTGTCCTCGACCAACGTGCTGCATGACCCACCAGGCAACGGCCAATCCAGCGGCTGTAATGACCGGCCGGTAAGTGAGCAGCGCAACTCGCGGAAACGACGACGTCGGGAATTTGTAAAAGGCCCAGTAGGCGAAGTCGATGCTCTTGTAGAACGCTACGACACCAAGAGCGCTGAGCAGTCCCACTACAACCGCGAAGATCAGGAGTACCGCATTCTCGCTCAACGCCTTTCCGTTGAACCAAGCGGTGATCCCGTTCCATGTAGCTTCTGTTACTCCCACTACGCGCGCGAGGGCACGTTCAAAGCTGCGTTTTTTTGCGTCGAGCGCGTCTTCCGGCATTGTAAGGAATGTAATCCTGCTGTAAACGAACCTCCGAGGTGCCCCATCGCTGTTCCGGGCAAGCGCCAAGCTCGGTATTTTGGTTGGAGCCATGCTGACTCCTGAAACGCGCCCGGCCCGCGGAACTGCCGCCGCTGCCGCAACCGATGAACCCTACTACCTGCCCATTGGCGGCGAGGTGGAGATTTTCGAGAGCTGTCACGCGCGGCAGCTCCCAGTTCTCCTCAAAGGCCCCACCGGGTGCGGCAAGACGCGCTTTGTCGAGTATATGGCCTGGCGACTCCGCAGGCCGCTTGTGACAATTGTTTGCCACGACGACCTCTCGGCCAGCGATCTTACTGGTCGGTATCTCATCCGCGGTGGGGAAACCGTTTGGGTCGACGGTCCTCTCGCAGTCGCGGCACGGCTTGGTGCGATATGCTACATGGACGAGCTTGTGGAGGCCCGCGAGGACACGGTGATAGTGATTCACCCGCTCACCGACGATCGGCGAGTACTCCCGATAGACAAGACCGGCGAGGCGATTATGGCCGCGCCGGGGTTCCAACTGGTGGCCTCCTACAATCCCGGCTACCAACACGCAATCAAGGATCTCAAACCCAGCACGCGGCAGCGATTTGTTGCCCTCGATTTCGACTTTCCAGATGCAGCTGTGGAAGCCAGGATTGTTGGCCACGAGACCGGTGTGAAGCAGTCCGTTGCATCGGCGCTGGTTGAGACCGCCATCCGGGTGCGTCGTTTACGGGATCAGGGATTGTCCGAGGGCCCAGGCACGCGCCTGCTCGTTTCGGCCGGCCGCCTGATTGCTGACGGAATTAATTCGAGGCAGGCGTGTCAGGTCGCTATCGCGGCCGCGTTGACCGACGATCCTGACCTTTTGGCGGCAATCGGCGATATCATCGACACGACGATGTAGCGGTGCGACGATGAATCGCGCTCGCGCGTTGCTTATCAAGTCGTCCCGAAAATTAAGTCGGCCGGTAGTCGGGGCTGGACGGTGGTGGCGTTCTCTGAGAACTCCGGTCGTTCCGCTTGCAACGATGCGGAGGCGTCTTGAATTACTTCTCGCCGCGACGTACGGCATGTCGTTCGAGGTTGCGGAATTGCCTTCTGAAGTCGACTCGACGATTTGGGGTTCGCGCAAACGTGCTGCGGTGCCGCGCTTTCACGACGCGGTTATCGAACTACCAGAGTCGATGGAAGCCGCCAATGGCACGGACGCGGCGATAGCGCGCTATCGGCTACTGGCAATCGAACAGGCGGCACGCATCGTACGTGAGAGTCGAGCCCATGCGCCCGCCGCCGACGAGATAATTGCAACCGACCTGTACACTCTTTGTGAAAGTGCGCAGATCGATGCACGCATTGTGCAACAATCACCGCCGCTCGCCTCGCTCTTGGCAGAAGAACGCAAACTCGCCATGACGCAGCGCCGCGCGGGCGGCCGGCTGAGTGGGCAGGAGCGCGCGGTAGAGCAACTGATATCGAGCGTACTTCAATCGCGCCCCGGCGAATTGCCAAAAGAGCTAAGCGGCGGCGATTCGCCTAGAGCGTCGCGCGAGTGGGCCCAAGCCGCGGCGGCGTCCGTCGCGCTTTTGCCGGGCGGATATCGGGCGCGTCCTCCTGTCGCAATGTGGGGAGCAACGCTGAGTCGCGATGAGCAACGTATTGTCGCAGGGCTTTCGCAGGGCTCCATGATCCCGCCGAGTCCGGGATACGGGAGCGGTCAATCGACGCTGCCTTACGGGGGCGATGATCAGACAGCGCAAGAGCCGTCGCCTGTAGCGAGCGACGGGCATGCGACGTCGGAAGCGACGGACCCCGATGGAGATGATGGCACCGATCCGCGCAAGGACGAATCAAGGGACGGCAGCGCAGAGACTTCAGAGGAGGGGGCCGGCGGGAAGACGATGCCGGGTGCTGGCAATCTGAATCAACTCGACGCGGCTATCGTTGCCGCGTGGCGGTCTGACGGCGGTGTGTTGTATCCAGAATGGGATTGCAACGCGTCGAGCTATCGCGAGCTTGGTGCCGTTGTACGTCGGGTCGCCGCCGTCGACGGCAGCGCGTCGTGGCCAGAGCGTGAGCTTGGCGAACATCCTGCACTTGTGCGACGTGTGCGGCGCGAATTTGAGCGACTTCGGGCACGCCGCACGCGATTGCTTCGCCAGCGCGACGGCGAGGAACTGGATCTCGATGCTTGCGTTCGAGCGCTAGCCGATGCCGCGACGGGAGACGCGTCTGATGATAGACTCTACGCTGCTGTTCGTCCGGCGCGCCGCCCGATTGCGATCACGTTGCTGGTTGACGTAAGCGGTTCGACGCGGGATGAAGTCACACCCGGGCGGCGCGTCATCGATGTGGAGAAAACAACGCTGCTTTTCGCGAGCGAGGCATTCGACGCGCTCGGAGACTCATATTCAATACAAACGTTCGCGAGTGGTGGCGCCGCAGATGTACGAGTGGCGACGCTCAAGGATTTTCGCGAAAGCAATAGCGACACGGTGCGTCGTCGAATTGCGGGGATCGAGGCTGGCGGCCATACGAGGCTTGGGGCCGCGATCCGGCACGCGTCGGCGACGATCTCATCGCAGCCAGCAGGCCATCGGTTGCTGCTCATTCTGTCGGATGGGAAACCGAACGATGTCGATCGGTATTTCACCACGTATGCGATCGAGGATTCGCGGCAGGCGGTGTTCGAGGCGCGTTCGGCGGGAATCTTTCCGTTCTGCCTTACCGTCGACTCGAACGACCCCGATCCCTACCTGACGCGGGTTTTTGGGAGTGCAGGTCACACGATTCTGCGGCGACCGGAGCAGCTGCCAGCGGCGCTGCTCGATCTTGTGCGGATGCTGCTCAGGGGTGGCCCAGGGGCCTAGCATCGGCCGAGCCGCCGCCCGCCGACTGGCCCGTCGCCAGGGCGTGCCATCCCCGTTGCCGACGCCTAGATTTATCCGTCAATACACGCAGGCACAGTACAGTTGGATTGACTCTTCTACCCGGGTGTGACAATGGACAAGCGGCAGCTGGAGGCTTTGGTGAAGAAGAACGCGGCGAAGGCGGCGTCGGCAACTTCAGTCGTCAAGGGTTTCGGCAAGAAGTACGACGTGAATCTCAAGGACGATCCCATCGACGAAGCGAGCCTGAAGGAGCGCGAACGCGCAGAGATGTTCTTCAAGGAAATGAGAAAGCGCGAGTTCTGATCCAGCTGCGTAAGGCCGGCTAATCGCCGTAGTGGTGTTGCACCAATCCGGCTGGCTGGCCGGAGCCGTCGTCGCTGTCGCGGCTGTCGCATATTCGGCACTCCGGACAAGAACCAGGAGAGATGCAGCGCGACGCCGTGCTGCGGTCTGGGGCTCGGCACAGGCGCGTAGAGGCGACTTCGATCAGGTCGCGCGGTATCACCGGATGCTTGTGGAGGAGTATCCGATCATCGCGGCCGCGGCGCTCGCGGATCAGGAATGGCACGACCTCGGCATGGACTCGGTGTATGCCGAGCTGGACAGGACAACGAGTGGGCCCGGCCAGCAGGCATTGTATCATCGCCTCCGGACTCCCGCGCGCACCGATGAAGAGCTGAGCCGGCTCGGGCGCCTTGAAACGAGCGTCATTCGCTTTGGCGATGACATCGCCTCACGGGAACGTGCGCAGGCGACGCTCGCACGCCTCAACGACTCAGCCGCGTATTCGCTCCCGCGGTTGTTCCTCGGAAAAATGCCGCCAAAACCACGGTTTGCGTGGCTATTTCTTCCACTCGCTGTTGCGCCGCTCGTCGCGATTGCTGGAACTCTGGCAGGCGTCCCACATGGATGGGTGATCGTTCTCGGGTTGTTAGGTGTCAACTACGTTGTGCGCAGCATTGTCGCGGCTGACATCGCATGGATTGCGCAGCCTGTCAACGCACTTCATGCATTGCTCAATGTTGCTGACCGACTTGCGGACGAATCGAAGGCAGGTGAATCGATTGAGTCGACTCGTCGTAGATTGAGGTCGCTTCGACAAATCACCGCGATGACAGGTCTCGTAGACGGGAGCGGCGATGATGTTCTTCGCGCCGGCATCGATTACCTCAACATGCTATTCCTCGTTGACGTCAACGTTTGCATGGCGGCGCTGCGAGCTTGCGAGCGCCACCGCCTCGAGATTCGCGCTGTATTTGAGTGGGTTGGTGACACCGACGTTGCGCTGTCCGTTGCTTCGTTCAGGTCCGGGCGAGCTGACTGGTGTCGACCGACGATCCTGCCACGCGGGAGCGGTCTGACCGCAACTGCTGCCGCACATCCGCTCGTCGCTGATGCGCGCGCGAACGACGTAAGCATCCAACCGGGGCGCGGTATTGTCATCACTGGCTCGAACATGTCTGGAAAGACGACATTGCTCCGCACTCTCGGAGTAAATGCGCTTCTGGCGCAGTCGATCCATACGTGTATCGCTGCGCGTTTTGCATGTCCGCCGCTTGTGATTCGTACTGCGATCACGACTTCGGACAACATCCTGGCGGGCGAGAGCTACTATCTCGCCGAGGCAAGGAATGCGCTGGACATGCTGTCCGACGCAGGCAATGGGCAACGCTTGTTCCTGATCGACGAACTCTTTCGTGGGACGAATACAACGGAGCGTATTGCCGCGGGCGTTGCGGTGATGGAGATGCTCGTGCGGGGCTCCAACATGGCGATTGTGGCGACACACGACGCTGAAGTTGTAACACTCGTGGGCGGTTGTTACGATCCGCAGCATTTTACCGAGTCCGTCACGGACGCTGGCTTCCAATTTGATTTCATTCTTAGACCTGGGTTGGCCACCCAGCGGAACGCGGTGTCGCTTCTGAGAGTGCTCGGGGCGCCGGATGCGCTTTTTGACCGCGCTACGGAGCTATGCGCACAGATCGAGGCTGGCAGACGCCCCGATAGTCGACCTTGACATGTTCACCTGGCGCTGTTAACGTCTACTGATAATCGTTGTCCCGTGGTGATTTGCCGCCTATTGCAGCCACGTTAAACAAATCGCTAAAAAGCATGTAGCCCGCGGCCTGCCGCGGGCTTTGTGTTTTCCAGATGCCAAACAGTCGATTTGATTGACGTGTTGCTCGATGCGCTGCCAGTCGTGGCGCGGGACAGTTTTGCGAACCGCAAGCCAACCAGAGCGACAATATCATGACTTCAATCAAGGCTGAACAGCGCTCTGTTTCCGGGAGTGCGCGGCTGGACAACTCGCTCGATCCAGTAGCAGCTTTCGCCGACGACGCAAATGGATTGGCGAATCGAACACGGCTCCGGCCGCGCGCGCTCCGGTGCAAACTATGCGGCACTGGGTTCGCGGCTGCGCCCACTGCCATCTGCGAAGAGTGCCTTGGTCCACTTGAGGCTGTCGACGCAGACGTGTCGACGCTACCTACCCGTGCCGAGATTTCTCGCCGCGCGCATTCGATCTGGCGTTACAAGGAATGGTTGCCGTTCGACGGCGAGCCAACGCTGTCGCTCGACACTGGATTTACTCCGCTCGTCGAAGCGCCGCGCATCGCTCGGCGGCTCGGAGTCGCGCGTTGCTGGGTAAAGAACGATTCCGTATCGCACCCGTCGCTGTCGTTCAAGGATCGCGTCGTCGCTACCGCGATCAACGCGGCCCGCGCGTTCGGCCTGGATACTATCGGCTGCGCTTCGACGGGGAACCTGGCCAATGCGGTGGCTGCTCAGGCGGCGCGCGCCGGAATGGAGTCGTGGATCTTCATTCCCGATTCACTCGAGCGCGGCAAGATCGCCGCAACGCAAATCTTCTCGCCGCATCTCGTGCGTGTACGCGGCAATTACGACGATGTCAATCGATTGTGCTCGATTGTCGCCGATCAGTTCGGCTGGGGAATTGTCAATGTGAACCTCCGCGCGTACTACGGCGAGGGCTCCAAGACTATCGCATTCGAAATCGCCGAACAGCTTGGATGGACGCTTCCGACGGCAGTCGTCGCACCAATGGCTGGCGGATCGCTCATATCCAAGCTCGAGCGCGGCTTTCGTGAGTTCACCGATGCAGGATTAGTGTCGGGCACGGCACCGCGGCTGTACGGTGCCCAGGCTTCGGGTTGCTCGCCGATAGTGCAGATGGTTCACGACGGCCGCGACGACGTCCGTCCGGTAGTGCCGAATACCATCGCGCGCTCGATTGCAATCGGCAATCCGGCTGACGGCCGGTTCGCGCGGAAGGCAATCACCCAGACGGGGGGCTGGGCCGCGGCGGTAAGCGACGCAGATCTGATTGAAGGGATCAAGATACTCGCCGCGGATACTGGTATCTTCACGGAGACGGCCGGCGGCGCAACGGTTGCGGCCGCTCTCGCACTGTCGCGCGAGGGTCGGTTCTCGACAGGCGATGAGGTAGTTATCTGCATCACCGGAAACGGCCTCAAGACGCTCGAACCGATCGTCGAAACTCTGGCGGAGTCGCCGGTTATAGATGCGAAGCTCCGCGAAGTGCGAGCCTTGGTGAATGCAGCGTGAGTACTTCCATATTTGAGGCTTCCGTCATGTCTTCAACTCCCGGCATCCGCGAACGCATTGTATCCGTACGGGTTCCAGCGTCGACGTCAAACCTCGGCGCGGGATTCGACGCTGTAGGGATGGCGATCGGACGGTGGCTGGAGGCGCGCGCCTGGATTTCAGGCTCCGCCAGCGCAGTTTCGATCAAACGCGCTGGCACGCTCGGTAGCCTCGATATTCCCGTTGAAAACGACCTCATCTGGCGCGGGTTCGTTGCTGCATGCGTAGCCCTTCGCATCTCGCCGCCGGTGGGAATCCGGATCGACGCGGACTCCGACATCCCGGTCGCGCGGGGGCTCGGCTCGTCGGCCGCGGCGATCGTTGCGGGTGTGCTGCTAGCGAATTCGCTGCTCAGCGGTGGTCTGGATAACGCCGCGGTGATCGACATAGCCTCAGCACTCGAAGGACATCCGGACAACGTCGCTCCCGCGGTGCTAGGTGGCGCGGTGCTCTGTCTTCCGAGCATCGGGCATCATTCAAGCTCCGTCCCGCTCGAAGTGCATGCGTCGCTGAGATTTGTCTTCGTCGTCCCGGATTTTGAGGTCCGAACTGAAGTTGCGCGTGCCGCGTTACCGGCCCAACTGGACTTCGCGACGGCGGTGAGCGCCGCGGGTCGTGCGGCCGCACTCGTTATCGGCTTGCGGACTGGTGACTCGAAAGTTCTCGAACCCGCTATCGACGACGTGCTTCACATACCGTTCCGCCGCTCTCTCGTAAAAGGCTATGATGCCGTCACGAACGCTGCGGTTGCTAATGGCGCAATCGGCGCGACGCTCAGCGGCTCGGGCTCCACAATCGTTGCGATCGTCAGACATGGCCACGAGACCGCCGTCCAGGAAGCCGCGATCGCGGCGTGGCGCGCCATTGATGTCAACGCATTCGCGTTCGCTACAGAAGCGGAACTACAGGGCGCGACAAGTCATGCGGTGGATACACCGCCCGCCGTACCAATATTCTGACAAGCAATAGGAGCAATTAGAATGACAATAACAGTGACGCTTCCAGCGGTACTCGCGCGACTCGCCGATGGAAACAAGGAGGTCTCGGCAACTGGCGCGACCGTAGGCGAAGTAGTGGATGCGATTTCAACTCGATATCCATCGCTTGCCACACGCATTCGCGACGGGGCAGGGCAACCCTATCCATTCGTTGTGTATTATCTGAACGATGAAGACATCCGGCTGGGTAACGGATTCGACTCGTCGGTCAGTGACGGTGATGACTTGACCCTCGTACCCGCAATCGCGGGTGGATGACGACAATGAAACTTGCCGGAACGCGTGACCAGAACTCCGCGCTATCGCTGCCATCACTCGACGCGGACGAAACGCTCAGATATTCTCGCCATCTCCTTCTCGACGAAGTCGGCATCGATGGTCAGCGTCGCATCAAGAACGCGCGTGTGCTGCTCATCGGCGCAGGGGGACTCGGTTCACCGGCTGCGCTGTATCTCGCCGCGGCCGGAGTGGGCACACTCGGTCTCGTTGACTTTGACATCGTGGACGCCAGCAACCTGCAGAGGCAACTCCTTCATGGCACGGCGGACGTAGGGCGGTCCAAGATCGAATCGGCACGCGATCGCATTAAGGAGGTCAACCCGCACGTACACCTTGAAGCGTTTGATACCAAATTCGAGCGCGATAACGCGTTGGAAATTCTCGGCGACTTCGACATCGTTCTCGACGGAACCGACAATTTTTCTACCCGCTATCTCACGAACGACGCAGCGGTGCTGCTTGGTAAGCCAAACTCGTTCGGATGCATTTTCAGGTTCGAGGGTCAGGCATCGGTATTCGGCTCTGCAGATGGACCCTGCTACAGATGCCTCTTCCGCGAGCCGCCCCCGGCTGGTCTCGTACCCAATTGTTCGGAAGCGGGCGTGCTTGGGGTTCTTCCCGGTTTGGTCGGTACGATTCAAGCGATCGAAACGCTCAAGCTGATTCTCGGGATTGGCGATCCACTGATCGGCCGGTTGCTGCTCATCGAAACCCTGGGAATGAACTTCCGCACGATCGCAGTGCGCAAGGATCCTACTTGTCCATCGTGTGGAGATCCCGCTCGAGGCGGCGGGACCATTCGGGACCTCGACGGACGTGCGAATGATTATTCCGAGGCCAGCTGCGGCGTATCGGTGAACTCCGCGGCCGGTTCGGAGCCAGCTATTCGCGACATCACGGCGGTGGAACTCGCTGAGCGAATAGCTCGCGGCGAGGATTTCGACCTCGTTGACGTTCGGGAGCCCGCCGAGTGGGCGATCGCGCGAATTGAAGGTGCGCGCCTGGTGCCGCTCGCCACGGTTCGGCAGGCGAGCGCGAACTGGGATCGCAGTCGAGAAGTCGTGCTATTCTGCAAGGCGGGTGTCCGCAGCTTGAATGCCGCGCAGCAGCTTGCGGATGCGGGATTCACTCGAGTGACCAACGTTCTCGGCGGAATTAATAGCTGGACGGATGATGTGGATCCGTCGCTGAGGCGTTACTAGCGCTCCCGCCGTTTGAAAACGGTGTGCATTTGCACTGACACGGGGCCGCCGAGCCAGCATATTTGAGCGAATGCGTTCCCGTGAAAAACCGACTGTGCCTCGCCATGATTCGAACGAGTGTTCGAATTGAGGTATTTGTTCGTCGTCGTGGTGATTGGCATCGCGCAGTTGATTCTTCTGGTGCTGGCGCTGGTGCTACAATTTTCTCGACGCTCAAGGACTCGCACGGCGGGCGGAGCGACCGATGCGACGAGCGGCGGGAGTGCGCGCCGGCTGCTGTTTGGCGAGCTCCCCGCAGCAGATGTTCTGACCGCACTCCGCACTGCGTCGGGCGCTGATACCGCGCAGGCGCTGGTCGCGCTTGGTCTGGAGCGGGTTCGCGCGAGTGAACGCAACGCGCTTATTGCGATGCTGCATGAGGAGCCGTGGGTTCGAAGGTCTCTCGCGGGCGCTCACTCGATTCTCTGGTGGAAGCGACTCGCCGCGGCGCGGACGCTGTCGTACATAGCGTCAGTCGAAGATCGCCAAACGATTCTCGGTCTGTTGGCCGATCGGCACCCTGCGGTGCAGAGCGCGGCCACGGCATCTCTCAATCAGTATGGCGATCGAGAGTTGCTGACTCGCGTCATCGACGGACTTTCGGTGGCATCTCCCGCGGTGCGCAGTTATCAACTTGGTGTGCTCTCAACATATGCGGTGCTCGTGGGTCCGATGCTCCTCGACAGAATCCGCGCGGATGCACCTCCTCACAAGCTTTACGCTTATATCCACGCAGCTGCAGAACTCAATAATCCGGAGTGCATGGCGCGCGTTGCGGAGCTGTCGACGCATCCACATCCGGAGGTGCGCGTTGCGGTCGCGCGCGTACTGCGTAGCAACCCCGGAGATGCAGTGCACGTGAAGCTGCTTTCGATGTTGCGTGACCCGGATTGGCGGGTGCGCGCTCAGGCAGCACGCGGACTCTCCAACATTCATGACGATCGGACAGTCAAGGAACTTGCGCGCGCACTTACCGACGCAAACTGGTGGGTTCGCTTCCGTGCCGGACTCGGGCTGGCTGCAATGGGAGACGGCGGCCGTGCTGCTCTTACCGACGCCTTGACCAATACGGATCGTTACGCGCGGGACATGGCAACGCTGGTCGTTGGACTGTCCGAGGCCAGCGTCGCGGAGTTGTCGGGAGGATGACCACTAGTACAGTTCTGACGGCAGTGATGATGACGATCATGATCTTCTTTCTCATCATCAACTCGTTTCAGGCCCTTCTGCTCATGTTCTCCGTCCCTGAACTCTGGTCGCACTGGCAACTCGCCGACGACCAGTACTTCCACGCGCTGGTTGGTTCTGAGTCGCTGCCGCCGGTTTCCGTCGTCTCCGTGCTCACTTCGCCGGAAGGTTCGGTGGAATTTGCGCGGATGCTTCTCGAATTGAATTATCCACGATTCGAAGTGATTCTGGTCGTCGACGGTGAAAATCGCGACGGGTTGCGTGAGCTTGCGAATGAATTTGAACTCTACGAGGTTCCTTCCGCTTTCACCGTCAATGTCAAGACGAGGCCGATTCGTGCGTACTATCGATCGCGCACGAACCCACGGTTGCTCTGTCTGGACAAGACGGCCGGTCCAGGCGGTGACGCAATTAACGCAGCGCTGAACGCCGCTCGATACCCGCACGCCATGTTCGCCTCGCAAGCGGTGTCTTTTGAATCGGATGCGTTGCTTCGTCTGGCGCGTCCGCTGTTGCTGGACCGCACGGTGGTGTGCGTTGGCGGCGTACTGCGCCCCAATAACTTCGTTGCCAGTAACGATGGGCGAAATCGTCGCACAGCCCTTGCTGGCTGGACAGTTGGTTGCCAGACCGTCGAGTATCTGCGCAATTACATGTTTCAGCGGCTTGGCTGGAACGGTGTAGCGAGCAACATCGTTTACGCGAGTGGCACCGTACTGTTCAGACGCGAGGACATATTCGGCATCGGAGGCTTTGACCCGGACAGCGAGGAATCCGGGATCGACGTTTCCGTGCGCCTGCACAGGTATCTGACTGATATGGGAATCAACGCGCGGATGCCGGTGATTTCCGATCCGGTGGCCTGGTCCGCACTCCCGACGAAGCTCGCGGACGTTGGCGCTGCACGGAAGCGATGGATTCTCAGGCTTCGGGAGAGTCTTTCCAGCAATGTCGCAATGCTGCTCAATCCGGAATACGGCGCTTTTGGGATGATCGTGATGCCGTATCTATGGCTCGGAGTCATTATTGCAGCACTACTTGAGCTTGTAGGCTACGCCGGCCTGGTCGTCGGGCTCCTCACCGGCGTGCTGGACGCATCATTTACATGGGCCTACTTGGCCTCAGTACTCGGATACGGCATACTCCTATCAGTATGGAGTGTCGTGTTCCAGGCAGTTTCCTTCAAGCGGGCCGATCAGACCGGCGGAACCGGTCGCCTTCTGGCCTTCGCGGTGATCGAAGCTCTGGGTTACCGCCAAGTGATGGCATTTTACCGCACCGCTGGCTTTTTCGCTGAACGTCAACCAAAGAATCTCAATGGATAATCATCGCCTCAAGGCGCTCCACGACGCCGGCCAGTCCATCTGGCTCGATTACATAGATCGCACGATGCTCCACAACGGCGATCTCGAACGCCGCCTCACGGACGAAGTCCTGACCGGAATGACGTCGAACCCGACCATCTTTCAGAAGGCACTCGCAGAGGGCACTGCCTACGACGCGCAATTGAGCGCCGCACCAAGGTCGCTCGACGTCAAACAGCTGTTCGAGCTGGTTGAGACTCAGGATGTGAGAGATGCCTGCGACATATTCGCCGACGTGTATCACAGTACGAAGGGAAAGGACGGATTCGTATCGATTGAAGTTTCCGCCGATGTCGCCAACGACCTGAAAGCGACGGTCGAGCAGGCGCACAGGCTCTGGAAAACTGTCAACCGGCCCAATTTGCTCGTAAAGGTTCCGGGAACTGAGGACGGAGCCAGGGCTGTCCGCCAACTCATCACCGATGGCATCAATGTCAACATCACGCTGTTGTTTGCTGTCAAGGCGCATGAACGCGTAATCGATGCATATCTTGACGGGCTCGAAGCGCGCGTGGCGAAGGGACAGCCGATCGATACCATCGCGTCTGTCGCGAGCTTCTTCGTGAGTCGGGTTGATACTGAAGTTGACAAGCGTCTGGAAGCCATTGGCGGCGAAGCGAGAAAACTCGAGGGTAAGGCCGCCGTTGCAAACGCGAAAATGGCGTATCAGCTATTCCTATCCAAGTTCAGCGGGGAACGCTGGAATGCGCTCAAGGCAAAGGGCGCGCGCGTGCAACGCCCCCTCTGGGCCAGCACCAGTACCAAGAACGCGGCGTATCGCGACGTGCTCTATGTCGAGACGCTCATAGGACCGGACACTGTAAATACGATGCCTCCCAACACGATCGACGACTTCCGCGACCATGGTATTGTAGCGCGTACCGTCGACGCCGACGTCGAGCAGGCGCGCGCTGATCTGGCTGCGATTGAAAAAGCTGGTGTGAGTATCGACGACGTAACAGCCATGCTGTTGCGCGACGGCATCGCCAGCTTCGAGAAGTCGTTCGATACGCTAAGTGCTGGGATCAAGGACAAAATCGCGAAGCTTCATCCGAACGGTAACTAATGCCACACATCTGCCGCACAAAGATTGTCTGTACGCTTGGTCCTGCGAGTTCCACTCTGGATAGCATAACGGCGCTCGCGGAAGCCGGGATGAATGTTGCACGACTGAACTTTTCTCACGGAACCCACGCGGATCACGCCGAGCGCATCCGGCTGATCCGCGCCGTGGCGAAGGACATGGGCAAGCCGATTGCCATCCTCGGGGACCTGCAGGGGCCGCGCATCAGGATTGGCGATCTGCCGCTCAGTATTTCGCTCAAACCCGGCGATGACGTGACGCTGGTGCACGAGAGCGAGGAGATGGGCGGCGAAATTCCCGTCACATACTCGGAACTTGCGAATGATGTGAAGGTCGGCGATCGCATCCTCGTTGATGATGGTTTGATCGAGCTTGTCGCGCTCGACGTGCACGCGCCCCGCGTTCACGCCCGCGTCATCCACGGCGGATTGTTGCGCAGTCACAAGGGGCTCAACCTCCCCGGAGTTCAGGTGTCCGCGCCGTCGCTGACGGACAAGGATATCGCCGATGTCGAATTTGCCGTCGCGCAGGATCTCGATTACCTGGCATTGAGTTTTGTTCGACGCGCCGAAGACATTACGTCGCTGCGCGCGCTGCTGCCGGCCTGGATCGGAATCGTAGCCAAGATCGAAAAGGATGCGGCGCTCGCCAACATCGAATCAATCATTCGCACCGCGGACGGCGTAATGGTCGCACGCGGTGATCTGGGTGTGGAGCTTCCGTTCGAGGAAGTCCCGGTTGCGCAGAAAAAAATTATCGCGCTCGCAAATCGCATCGGCCGGCCAGTCATCACCGCGACGCAGATGCTGGAGTCGATGATTTCCAACCCGCGCCCAACCCGCGCCGAGGCGAGCGACGTCGCGAACGCAATTCTTGATGGTACTGATGCAGTTATGCTATCGGCCGAGACCGCGGCGGGATCGTATCCGAGGCTTGCCGTCGAGGCAATGACAAGGATTATTACCGAGGTCGAGCAACATCCACCATCACGGCAGTTCTTCGATCCGCACGAGCCTCCATTCGGAATCGTTACAACCGAGGTCGCAATAGCCGCCGCCACCGTCGCCGCGGTGAAGATGCTTGGTGCGCCCCTCGTTGTTGTCATCACCAAGAGTGGTTTCTCTGCGCGCATCGTTTCGTCGCATCGGCCACCTGTACCCATCCTGGCACTCACCGATAACGAAAGAACACGCAATCAGCTGGCGTTGATGTGGGGTGTGATTCCGCACGTCGTCGACTCCCGTGCGACGTACACCGAGATGGCCGAAGTCGGCAAGGTCGTCGTGCGTGAGCTCGGCCTGGCTGCGCCGGGCGACCGAGTGATTTTTACAGCCGGCCACCCATTTGGCATACCGGGTACTACCAACCTGCTTAAAGTAGAAGTCGTGTGACGCCTGTCACGCTGTCTGGTTCGGCGTCCGTGCAACGTGTCGAGGTGACGCCTCTGTGAAACTGACGTTCCTCGGCACCGGTACGAGCTTTGGCGTGCCACAGATCGGCTGTGGTTGCGCGGTGTGCAAATCGCCGGATCCGAGAGACCGGCGGAACAGGGTTGGGGCGATCGTCGAGACGGATGGCGGAACGCGCCTTCTGATCGACACTCCGCCGGAGCTCAGGCTCCAACTCATCGGAAACGGCGTCGACCGTGTCGATGCGATCCTATTCACGCACGACCACGCAGATCACACACACGGTCTGGATGACATTCGGGCGCTCACCAATCGTCGTGCCGCGCCGTTGACTATGTACGGTCCGGCCGACACCATGACGCGGTTGGCGCAGCGCTTTCCATACATCTTCGATGAGTCAATGGTCGTCCTCCCGGGCACCACAAAGCCAGAAGGTCGCGCCGAGGCTCTGGCTCCGGGCGTTCCCGTGCGCATCGGCGACGCAGAGGTTACACCAGTTGCGCTGCCGCATGGCCGTGTCACGGTTTTTGCATATCGTATAGGTGATCTGGCATACGTCACCGATGCGAAGAGCATCCCACGCGAAGCAATCGAAGTCTTTCGTGGGGCGAGGGTCCTCGTGATAAACGCGCTATTTCGTACGCAACATCCCAGTCACCTGAGTTTGCCGGAAGCCATCAGCGTGGCGCGCGAGATCGGCGCGGAGCGCACGTACCTGACTCATTTGACGCACGACAATTTCCACGCGGACCTCGAAGCTGAGCTTCCCCGCGACATCCAGCCCGCGTTTGACGGGCTAACGGTACGCATATGATAAAAATTGATTTTACCAATATGATGGCGAGTGCCGTCGAGAACGGCATCACCGACGCAGAGTGGCAGGAAGCGCAAGACGCGTTTGCCACTACCCACAAGAATGTGTCGACTCAGCGAAGTGAGGGAGTCGCTGATTTCATGAATCTTCCGCGCAACGCTCCGCTGCTACAAAGTTCGATCGACTTTGCGGCGCGAGCGCGGGGGCGCTACGACGACGTTGTCATTCTCGGTATCGGCGGTTCCGCGCTGGGACCGATCGCGCTCAAGAGCGCGCTTTGCACTTCCGGCTGGAACGAACTGACGCCGGAAGCACGCGCGGGCTTTCCTCGTCTTCACGTGCTCGAAAATATCGATCCGGTCACAATCGTCGGCCTGCTCGATCGGTTGAAGCTCGATCGGACGTTATTCATTGTCACGTCCAAGTCGGGCGGCACGGCCGAGACCATGTCGCAGTTTCTTATCGCGCACTATCGAGTGACCAGTGCGGGACTCGCTGTCTCCGACCACTTCGTCTTCGTTACTGATCCAAAGAACGGGGCACTGCGACCACTGGCGCAGGAACTCTCGGTGCCGGCGCTGGACATCCCGCCAGGAGTTGGTGGGCGCTACAGTGTCCTGACTCCGGTTGGAACGCTACCCGCTGCGCTTTTGGGCATAGACATCAGCGAGTTGCTCACCGGCGCGGGGCAGATGCTCGATCAGTGCGACACTACCACTCTTGGCGATAACCCGGCTGGCATAATCGGTTCGCTTTTTTATATGAGCGACATCAGGCATGGCCGCGTCGTCGACGTGCTCATGCCGTATGCCGATCCTCTGCGCGACTTCGCCGCGTGGTTCGTGCAACTGTGGGCCGAGTCGCTGGGCAAGCACGGTGCTGACGGAAAGTCGGTTGGAAGTACGCCGCTACCTGCGGTTGGGTCTACCGACCAGCACAGCCAGGTGCAGTCGTTCATGGAAGGTCCTGCGAACAAAGTTGTCGCCTTCATCGCCGTCGAGGA
>JBDTAZ010000088.1:0-4307 GCA_039924325.1 Gemmatimonadaceae bacterium | reverse complement strand
CAGAGACCATACTTGATGCAAATGCGGTTGAGCGAACCCTTCGCCGCATGGCTGGCGAGATCGTCGAATCGAATGGTGGAACAGACAATCTCATAATCGTTGGCATCCAGCGTCGCGGCGTTCAGCTTGCCGACCGGATTGTCGCTCTTATAAAGGCCAGTGACGGCGTCACGGTACCGCGTGGCGCACTCGACATAACGCTTTACCGAGATGACCTGCAGACAATCGGGCCGAGGCCAGTAGTTGGCGCGACCGACATCCCTGGGGCCATCGACGGCAGCACGGTCGTTATCGTGGACGACGTTCTATTCACTGGCAGAACGATTCGAGCGGCGCTTGACGAGCTCGCAGACTTTGGTCGGCCAGCGCGAATCGAGTTGGCGGTGCTGATCGACCGCGGCGGTCGGGAGCTCCCGATCCAACCTGACGTGGTAGGCCGAAAGATCGAGGCTCGCTCAGGCGACAGGGTCGACGTGCTGGTAGGCGATCTGGATGGCCGATCGGCGGTCGTACTCGTATCCAAGCGATTCGAATGACGACGGCGGCTCCGCTGGGGAAGGACCTGCTCGGGCTCGAACCGCTGAGCGGCGAGCAGATCACCCTGATCCTCGACACGGCAGAGCCATTCAAGGAAATCAGCGAGCGCGCTATCAAGAAGGTGCCGACGCTCCGTGGTTCGACGGTCGTCAATCTCTTCTTTGAAAATTCGACGCGTACCCGGGTGTCCTTCGAATTCGCCGAGAAGCGTCTCTCCGCTGACACTGTGAATGTCGCAGCCTCGGCGTCGAGTGTCTCGAAGGGCGAAACGCTGGTGGACACCGCGCGCAATCTTGAAGCGATGCGCATCGACATGGTCGTGATGCGCCATCCTGCGTCTGGCGCCGCTGCGTTCCTTGCGGAGCGAATCGAATCGAATGTGATCAACGCCGGCGACGGTACGCATGAGCATCCCACTCAGGGTTTGCTTGACCTGTTGACGTTGCGTGACCACTTCAAGAAAATCGAAGGACTTCGCGTATGCATCTGCGGCGACGTGCTCCACTCACGCGTGGCGCGCTCGAACATATGGGGCCTTCGCAAGCTGGGCGCAGAAGTAGCGGTCTGCGGTCCGCGCTCGTTGTTGCCGAGCGCAATCGACGACATGGGAGTGACCGTGTTTTCGCGCATCGAGGAAGCAATCGAGTGGTCGGACGCGCTCAACATCCTGCGCCTTCAATTGGAGCGGATGACTTCCGGATACATTCCGTCACTCAGAGAATACAACCGATTTTTCGGCGTGACACGCGAACGGCTGGAACGTGCACCGCGCGACGTACTCATCCTTCACCCCGGCCCGATGAATCGCGGCGTAGAGATTGATTCTGATGTTGCGGACGGACCGCATAGCGTGATTCTCCCGCAGGTCACAAACGGCGTCGCGGTGCGCATGGCTGTTCTGTATCTGCTTTCAGGCGGACGACCGGAGCTGGCCGAAGCCGCCAAGACAGTAAAGAGCGGAGGTGCTGCGTGAGCCGCCCACTCGTGCTGACTGGCGGCCGAATACTCGATCCGTCGCAAGGCGTTGATCAGATAACAGACATCCTGTTGCGTGACGGAAAGGTCATCGATCACGGCAGTAACATTGGGCATCCCGATGATGCGCTGATAGTCGATTGCGACGGAATGATTGTCGCACCGGGGTTCATCGATGTACACTGTCATCTTCGCGAGCCTGGGCGCGCCGACGTTGAGACGATCGCTAGCGGAGCGCGCGCGGCCGCGGCTGGTGGCTTTACAGCCGTGTGCGCGATGCCGAACACCGATCCGGTGATCGACAATCCCGCAGCCGTTGGTTTCGTCGTTCGTCAGGGACTTCTCGCGAAGGCAGCGCGTGTGTATCCGATTGGCGCGATTTCTGTTGGCCAGCGCGGAGAAGCACTAGCTGAATTCGGCGAGATGATCGACTCCGGCGCAATCGCAATGAGCGACGATGGCAAGCCTGTCGTCTCGGCGCAACTGATGCGCACCGCACTCGAGTACGCGCGCAGCTTTGGTGTTCCAGTCATCGACCATTGCGAAGAGCCGACGCTCGCAGCGGGCGGCGCCATGAACGAAGGTCTCGTCTCGGCGAGACTGGGGCTAAAGGGCATACCGGACGAGGCCGAGGAGATCATGGTGATTCGCGACATACTGCTCGCGCGCCTCACTCGTGGTCATGTTCATCTCGCGCACATGAGCACCAAGGGTTCCGTCGAGTTGATTCGGTGGGGCAAGGACCGCGGCATCAACGTTACGGCTGAAGTCTGTCCGCATCATCTATCCCTAACAGAAGATGCGGTCGAGGGCTACAACACGAACGCGAAGATGAACCCGCCACTGCGCACCGCCGAAGACGTTGAGACACTGCGCGAGGCCGTGCGCGACGGCACAATCGACCTGGTCGCAACCGATCATGCTCCGCATCACTACGACGAGAAGGAGCGTGAGTTCTCCAACGCGCCCAACGGGATCGTTGGGCTGGAGACCGCACTGTCCGTGGTGGTCGATAGCCTCGTAGTGCCCGGCTACATCGATTTCGGAACGCTGGTCGAAAGAATGTCATGCAGCCCCGCTCGACTGTTTGGCCTCCCAGGCGGTAGCTTACGCAGGGGATCACCCGCGGACGTGACGATCTTCGATCCGGCACAGCGATGGATTGTCGATCCGCGTCGGTTCATGTCCAAGGGAAGGAACACACCCTACGCCGGAAAAACGCTGACTGGCCGGGCGATCTGTACTGTTGTAGCAGGCGAGATCGTCTACACTCTGGACGAACAGAGGGACGGAAAATGACAACAACCGACAGTGAGGCGATGTCGGCTCTACATGAGCTGCTGGATGAGCGGCAGCGATATCAGGCGTGGCTTGCCACGCTCGAGAGCCGACGCAACTCCACACCGCCTCACGTTTACGAGAAGGTGCAGCAGGACTACTTGGGCCGGCTCGACCGGGTCATGCAAAATCTTGCCGAGCGCGCTGGCCAGCTTTCAGGGACGATTTCGTCGCTGACATCCGATCTGTCGACGCTCCGCCAGCACGAGGCCGATCGGACCGACGAGCGCCATGAAGCCGAATTGCGCGCGGCGGTGGGCGAGTTCACGCCCGACGATTGGGATCGTCGCAGAGGCGATGCCGACGCCGATCTCGAGCGTATCGCCACGGAGAAGCACTCGCTCCAGGCCGAGCTGGAGGAATTGCAGCGCATAGTGGCGCTGACAGGATCGATTCAATCGGGCGGAGCCTCGACCAGTGCGCCGACCAGTGCGCCGGCCGGTACGCCAGCGACTGCAAACTCGGCGTCTGCCGGTTCGGGCGGAAGTTCGGGCGGCAGTTCGGCTGCCGCGCAGCCGGCGACAAAAACGGGTGAAACCGCCCAGTCGATCGAAGATTTCGTCGCCGAATGGCATCCGCCGCAGGCCCGGTCGGGCGCGTCGCGCGGACAGGAATCGTCGGCGCATTCGGATCATGCAGTCCCCGTGGGAGCCGACCTGGACGATCTCGTGATACCAGCGGCGCCGATGGGCGGCAATCCGGTGGGGGCGGCCGGAGCGGACTATGGAATAGCAAATGGAGTTACCGGCGTTGCAGCTGCCGGTGGAGCAGCTCCGGCGCGTACTCAACCAGCGGGCCAGAACGCTCAAGGCGCCCAAGGTGCGCAGGGTGACGTGCGCCGCGATACCGACAAGACACTAAAGTGTCCCGAATGCGGCGCCATGAACTACGCTACGGAGTGGTACTGTGAGAAATGCGGCGGAGAATTGTCGACGTTTTAAGAGACAGTTCTAGCAGGCAGTTTTTTTAATAGGCAGGGCTGGCAGACAGCACTGGAAGAGATCGGGGATCCATTTCCGAAGTGCTGGGAATGGTGATCTCTGCAAGGGCGCGGACGAATCCGCGCCCGGGATACTACGCAGCAGCCTTAACAGCTGCCTTGGCGGCTGCCTTTGCCATGCGGCTCTTGCGGCGGGCAGCTGCGTTCGGGTGAACGAGTCCCTTGCGAGCAGCGCGGTCGAGAAGCGTTACGGCTTCTGCCATCGCTTCGGGTGAGGCATTTTCGGCTTTCGCCTTTTTGAGAGCGGTACGTAACGTGGAACGCTGGGCGCGATTGCGCACCTGCGCCGCACGTGACTTCCGCATATTCTTCTTCGCAGACGCGATATTCGGCATGACGGGGCTGGTTAACTCGATGAGGCGAAAGCGTTTCCGATTCGCGACTAGCTTCGTAAATTAGACAATCCCCATAACCGAGTCAAGTTGGATAGCGTCGCTCAATTTCTCTTAATAGCCCC
>JBDTAZ010000087.1:0-6012 GCA_039924325.1 Gemmatimonadaceae bacterium | reverse complement strand
GCCCGAAGGCTACGAGAGCAACAATCCCAGTTGCAACTGCGATGCGAAGCGTTGACGCACGTTGACGTTTGTTGAGATCCGCCGTTGCTGTGACGTACAACGGGACAGCACTCAGTGGATTCACAATCGCAAGCAACGATGTAAACGCAAGCGTCGTAAACGCAACGGTCGAGGAATTGATCACTTCACACCAGCTATCCGATCATTGGAATCGCACGAAGCGACACTTCATGCCGCTGCGCGTCTTCGTGAGTGCGGGATCTTAGCGTCACGTGCCCGAGCTTGCGTCCGGCCCGCTCGGTCTTGCCGTACAGGTGCAGATGCGCGTCCGGGACGGCGAGTACTCGACTGATGTCCGGATGCTCAGCAATCAGATTGAACATCACCGAATGGCCAACCGGACCGCAATCGCCAATTGGCAAGCCGCAGACGGCGCGGACGTGATTCTCGAACTGGCTCGTCTCGGCGCCTTCAATCGTCCAATGACCGGAGTTGTGAACGCGCGGAGCCATTTCGTTTACCACTAGACCGTCGGAGGTGTCGAACATCTCGATCGCAAGCACGCCTACATACCCCAGCGCATCCAGCATCGCTCGCGCGAAGCCTTCGGCCTGGCGCCGCTTCGAATCTGGAAGGCCTTTCGCAGGAGCGTACGACACCCGCAGAATCCCATCACGATGATGATTTTCGGCAATCGGGTAGCAGACAGTGTCACCACCCTGCGACCGAACCGCAATCACCGACAACTCACGAGCGAAGTCTACGAAGCCTTCGTATACAAGCGGCGCAGGGCCAAGCGCATTCCACGCCGGCTCCACCTCCGAACGTGATTGGAGTCGCGCCTGCCCCTTGCCGTCGTAGCCGAAACGTCGCGTCTTGAGAATACCTGGAACGCCGATTTCCCGAACTGCCTCCTCAAGATCTCGCAGGGAATCGACGAGCCGATAAGGCGCGACGGGGATGCCAAGCTGCGTGAACATCGCCTTTTCCAATCCGCGATCCTGCGATGTAAAAAGCGCCGCTCGCGGAGGCCAGACCGCGCAAACCTTCTCGATCTCCGATACAGCCTCGGATGAGACGTTCTCGAACTCGTACGTCACCACATCTACGCGCTCTGCGAACTGCCGTAAGGCCTCGAAGTCGTCGTATTGCCCGATGACAACATCGCCCACGGCTTCAGCAGGTTCGTTCGATGTGGGCGAGAAAAACGTGAAGCGCATCCCAAGAGGAATACCGGCCAGTGCGAGCATCTGGCCGAGTTGACCAGCACCAAGTATTCCGACGCGAAAGCCAGCGCTACTGCCGCCGGAGACGAGCGACGCGGTCTGCGTCACGGGATTAGCCAACCGACGAGCCAGCGGAGAATCTTGCGCATGACCCACGCCATCAGACGCCACCATCGGGTTCTGGCAAGTCCAGCACCTTCTGCGTCTGCGCCGCGCGAAACTGCAACAGAACGTTCCTGAATTCCGGATGCCGGTTGGCGACTATTGCGGTGGCGAACAGCGCGGCGTTAACGGCGCCAGCACGCCCGATCGCAAGTGTTGCAACAGGGACTCCCGCCGGCATCTGAACGATCGAAAGCAGCGAGTCGATGCCGTGAAGCGCCTTCGACTCTACAGGGACACCCAGCACGGGCAGTGCAGTCTTGGACGCGCACATTCCCGGCAGGTGAGCAGCACCGCCGGCTCCAGCTATGATAACCTCGAGTCCGCGTTCCGCGGCACCGGATGCATACTCGAAGAGAAGATCGGGTGTCCGGTGCGCACTGACGACGCGTTTCTCGAACGGGACGCCGAGTTGTTCAAGAGTCGCAGCGGCGTGGGCCATGGTTTCCCAATCCGATTGCGACCCCATAATTACGCCTACGAGGGGAACTGAATCTTGCACTGTGCCACCGGGCCGAAGCTCTTGCGATGGTGAACGGTCGGTCCGGCGGATGTGAGGGCCGACAGGTGAGCTGACGTGCCGTAGCCAGCATTCCGTTCCCAAAGATACGCAGGATAACGCCGGGCAAGCGAGACCATGAGCCGATCTCGCGTGACTTTTGCGACGATCGACGCACAGGCGATGCTGTAACAGGTCGCATCGCCCCCAACGATTGCCCGATGTTCAATTTCTAGACTCCGGATTGGCAGTCCATCGAGCAGCACGACGCTCGGTACGACGCGCAGCTTGAGGATCGCGCGCCGAATGGCCAGCGTACTGGCGTGATAGATATTCAGCCGATCGATTTCTCGGACAGACGCCGCGCCGAGACCCACGCAGATCGCTCTCGCAAGAATCTTGACCGCGAGCTCACGCCGCTCGGCCGCGCACACAGTCTTTGAATCCGCCACGCCATTTATAGTCGCGGCATCGGGGTCCATGACGACAGCGCATGCGACAACGGGGCCCGCGAGAGGGCCCCGTCCGACTTCATCAACTCCAGCCAGAAGGAGCCCGCCAGCAGAGCGTAACTCACGCTCTACAGGGCCCCAACGCATCAGGCCTTGGCGGCCGGTGCTGACGCTGGCTTCACCTTGCGCTCCTTGATGCGCGTAGCCTTGCCCGTGAGCGCCCGCAGATAGAAGAGCTTGGCGCGGCGTACTCGGCCACGACGCACGACCGTGATGTCTGCGAGCATGGGCGAGTGAAGCGGAAAAATGCGCTCTACGCCAATGCCGTTGGAGATCTTGCGGACCGTAAAGCTCGCAGAGACACCGGCACCGCGACGGGCCAGGCAAACACCCTCAAAAGCTTGGACCCGCTCCTTGTCACCTTCTTTGACCCGGACGTTCACACGTACAGTGTCGCCAGCCCGGAACGGGGGGACATCGGTACGTAACCACTCTTTCTGGGTTTCACTGAAGGCGTGCATGGAGTATTCTCGGCGTTTTCGGGGACAGTCTTGGAAAATAGCTGGCTCCGGGGGGAACTGCAATGGTCGGAGGAGGGGCGGTCGCAGGACGGTTTCCGGGCTTGGAAACCCCGTAAGATTGCCCCTGAGCGCCCCCGGGGGGCCCTCTGGCGGGAGATTTGGCCACTCTGCATTTTTTGTTTCTCCTCAATACATACTTTTACCCCGTCCTTCGATGCCAGTCCGACGCCTCGTGCCAGCCACCATCGTCAGCCTCTGCTGCGCCACTCTGCTTGCCGCAGTCCCCAATGTCGCGGAAGGGCAGATGCCAGCCGGTAGCGTTACAGGCGCCGTGACAGCGCCAGGTGCCAACGGGCAGACAATCAAGGGCGCGAATGTCCTGGTGACCCTCTGGACGACGGACGCCACCACTGAAGCCAAACGCGACTCGGCGTGCGCAATGTGGCTCGCTAACAAGACAATCTGGATGCAGGCAAAGGGAGAGGCCGAGTCACCTTCCGGAGTGAACTGGACGGGAACCGCGGTCGGGAACGATCTGAGGGCACTGAATTCGCTTCTGGCGCTGAGGCGCGACACGGTGCGTTCGAACGAAAACGGAGAGTTCACCTTCGCATCGGTTCCGTTCGGAGCGTACACGATCGAGGCAGAAACGTTTGCGAGCAACAAGTTCCTTCAGTGGACCAAGGACGCGCCGGTCATTCCAGGCAGAAAAACACGCGTCGATCTTGACGCAAGCACGCTCGCGGAAAATCAGTACTGCCCGACTCCAGACGGTGGCGTCGGATCCGACCAGTCATACAATACGAGCGACCTCGACGCACCGCTCAAGATCCTGAGTGGTGCCGTGGATGCGTCGCCGTCGGCGACGCAGAACGGAACCGTTACGATTGATTTCGTCGTCGATGCCAGTGGAGTTCCTGATCCGTCTACCGTAGTAGTAAATTCGACGACCGGTGCACCGGTTACGGCAGACGCCGCACGCGACATCGTCGCCAAGCTTCGCTATTCGAAGCCGACGGTCAAAGGAAAGCCGGTTCGTGTGAAGGCAGAGTATGTCGCGCCAATTCCGTCGGCCGGCGGTGGACGCCGGAGACACTAGGACCTCGGGTGACCACGCATGTCCGCAACCACAGAGTCGATGACGCGTAGCACGCGCTCGCACAGAGTGCTTGCGGCACTGGCTTGCGTCGCTGGGATCATACTGACAACAGCCTTGCAACCGACGAAAGTCAGCGCACAGACGCCCGCAACCCCGACCGGAGCCCCGACCGGAGCGGTGCGCGGCGTCGTAACCGCGACTACAGCGGCTGGGGACACAGTGGGTGCCAGCGACGTAATGGTGTCTCTCTGGACCACCGATGCAACTACAGAAGCGCTGCGCGACTCCGCCTGCGCGACGTGGCTGGCAGACAAGACGACGTGGTTGCAGGCGAGGCAGGAGCTCGCGTCACCATCCGGTATCAACTGGACAGGAACGACGATGGCGCACGACTTGAACATCCTGACCGAACTCATGGCGGTCCGACGTGACACCACTCGCACAAATGCGAGCGGCGAATTTGCATTCGAGGGCGTTCCAATCGGTGCCTATACAGTCGAGGGAGAGGCTTTCGCCTCCAATCGGTTCCTGCAGTGGAATCGAGATATTGCGGCAATTCCATACCTCGTAACAATGGTGCGTCTTGACCCCGGCACGTTGGCAGAAAATCAGTACTGCAGCACATCGGCAAGCGCGAAAGGCTCAGTCAACCCCGGCGACCCTGCGGACAACGGCAGCCGACCTCCGGATGTTCGTCATCGAACACAGCTGCACTAAGCAGTCATCCCCAGGAGGCGGCTCGTCAGCGCTCCTGATCCTTTTTCCATTGCGCAATCTTCGCATGGTCGCCTGAGAGCAGAATCTCGGGAACTGGATGCCCCCGATAATCGGGCGGTCGCGTATAGCTTGGTGCCGAGATTCCGCGTCCTTCATAGAAGGAATCGCCATACGCACTTTCCAGATCCGACATCGCACCCGGCAACAATCGCGCGGTTGCATCGATAATGGCGAGTGCCGCTACTTCTCCACCGCTCACGACGAAATCACCAAGCGAAAGTTCCTCGGTCGCGAGATGATCGGCGACGCGTTGATCGACATCCTTGTAGTGACCACACAGTAGCGTTAGCTCTTCGCCGTTCGCAAAACGAATTGCGTCCGACTGTTCGAATCGCCGCCCACGTGGGGACAGGAGAACTATCGGCGCCTTCGCTCCAAGTCCCTCTACAGCTTCGAAGAACGGATCCGGTTTCATCACCATACCCGGTCCGCCGCCATACGGATAGTCATCGACCGTGCGATGCCGATCGTGTGTGTAATCGCGCAGGTCCACAACGTGATATTTCACCGAGCCCGCCGCAGCAGCGCGCGCTGGGATGCTCAGCCCGAGTGGCATCGCGAAAAAATCAGGAAATATCGTGACCACGTTGATGATCAACATCCGGCCATCTCCCGCAAAATCATTCGAAGAGTCCGGACGCCATTTGCACCAGCACTATTCGTTCATCGAGATCCACCTCGGCCACAACCGAGGGACGATACGGCACGAGGACACTGCCACCAGCACCTTTCACTTCGAGCGTGAGACCCTGCGGAAGCTCGTAGTATCCAGTCACCTCGCCGATATCGCTTCCGTCATCGCCGCGAACGCGCATGCCGAGCAGCTCATGCATGAACACTTCGTCGTTGGCCGGCGGTGTTATCTCATCGCTCGGCACGAGCAGGTATCGCTGCCGCCACATCTCCGCAGCTGTGCGGTCCGGAATCACGTCGAACTTTACGATGAGTCCGCCGCGATATGGCGACGCTTCGACAACTCGCATTTCCTGGCGACTCAGCGGATTGCGTCTGTCGGCCGGATGATTCGCAATGTGTCCATCGATCGTGCCGGCAAAGACGCGACTGCCCACCGCAAAGAACCGTTCCGGTTCTTCGGTGAGCAGTTCGACAGTCACGTCGCCACGAATGCCCTGCGGCTTCCGAATGCGCCCAATTATCGCGAATGTGTTTTCTGGCATCGTCTAAAAAAGTAAGGCCGGCGCGAGGCCGGCCCAACAATGTCGATCGCTATCGAAGCGCTATGCCTCGGAAGCGGTGTCGTCTGAAATTGCTATGA
>JBDTAZ010000086.1:0-8699 GCA_039924325.1 Gemmatimonadaceae bacterium | reverse complement strand
GCGACCAATTCACCGAGTGCCATGAATCCCAAAACGATTGCAACGGGCCGTATCGCCAGCCAGCTCGCCGGGTTGGATGCCGGAGCCAGCTCAGGTCTGCGCGCGAGGGTGAGTGCCATGATGGCGGGTGCCATCATGCTGCGCATTCCGGCAACTACACCCAGAAGCACCGCAGATATATAGAAGAAAACGTCGGAGTGAATTGGCATAAGCTCTAAGAAATTTGCGCGACAACGCCCTGAAAAGCGACCAACGCAGATAGACTGACCAGCATCAGTGCCCCACGATACCAGAACCCAAAGCGAACAGTTCCACGAAGTTATGGTCTGGCCGCTTGCGGATCGTCCGCTGGACGGCCATATCTGGCGAGTATGGTATTGCCTCGACGCGGCGACTTCAAGCGCCAGGACATTCTACCAGAGGCAACTCCTGAACCTTTTCAAGCACCGCGTCCATCGCTCGGCTTGACTGAAATGAAATCCGATCCGACATACAAGGAGACTGAGTAAATGAGAACAACTACCACAATAGCGCTGATGGTCGTGCGCCTGTTCGGCGTCATACTGCTGGTGCTTGGTGGACTTTTCTGGAGCGGAAATTCGCTTCAGCTTGTGGCTACGCACATGTTGATCGGCGTACTGTTCGTGCTCGCGCTCTGGGTGCTATCCGGAATTGCCGCCGCGACGCGTCAGTCGGGTGGCCTTGTCGCGTCGGGGTTCATTTGGGGAATCGTCGTGCTCGCGCTCGGGATGGTGCAGAAGTCACTAATGCCGGGATCCGCGCACTGGGTGATTCGCGTGCTGCATCTGCTCATCGGTCTCATCGCCATGGGTCTCGGCGAAAGGCTCGCGGCTGGGATTAAGCGTTCCCAGGCGACGACTGTATAGGCGTTGCGCGTGCGAGTGGGGCGGGAAGACAGCTTGACTGGACGACTCCATTGGCGGCGCTACAGCTCGGCTGGGGGAGCCGTTTTGGTGGGGTGAAAGCCGCTGCTCTTTTGTAGCGCCGGAGGTGCCCAGGCTACATACTTGAGCCGGCTGAATATCCCAAATCCTCGAAACAGGACCTCCGGACGTGGCTAAGGGGCCTTCCAAACCTCGCGTGGCAAGAAAGCCGCGCCGTGGGACTGACGCGCACCGTCAGGCGGCGTTGCTGCGACTGGCTGTGGATGTCGTAGCGGCGACCGACGAGGCGCAGGTGTGCCAGCGGCTTGTTGACGGATTGCACGACGAGGCGCTCGGCTATGACTTCCTCGGTGCCTTTCTTCTCGACGAAACCGGCGATCGCGTTCTGCGCGCGAGCATGGGTTGGCCTGATGTCCCGAAGAATTGGCGCGTCCATCCTGGGCAGGGGCTGAGCGAGCGAGCAGTGAAGGACGCAAAGCTTCACTACACGCCGATGGTCACTCGCGAAACCAACTATCTGGCGAGTCTCAACAGCGGCTCGGAAGTTGACATTCCGCTCCACATCGACGGCGAGGTAATCGGTGTACTCGTCGTGGAGAGCAACGAGCCGAATGCTTTCACAGCCTCGGATTTCAAGGTGCTCACCGCCGTCGCAGACTTCGCAAGTCTCGCTATCGGTCGCGCGCGCCTATTGTTGAGTGAACGTCGTCGAGCGGACGAGCAGAAGGCGTTGCTCGATACAATGGCAGATCTGTCGTCCGAACGCGAATTATCCAAACTGTTACAGGCTGTTCTTGAGCGCGCCGTAACTCTGCTGGACGTCACGGGTGGCGAGCTTGCAATCTTTGATGAGCAAGCGCAGCAGCTCGTAATAGTTGCGAGCCACCACATTGGCAAGGACTCAACGGGCGTGCGACTCGGACTCGGCGAGGGTGCAATGGGTACCGTTGCCGTAACACATGAGCCGTTGATCATTCCGGAGTACGATGAATGGTCCGGTCGTTCGCGTAGTTATTCGGACGTGCGAAGCACCGTCCGGGCGGTGATGGCGGCGCCGCTGCTGATCGGAAAGAGGCTAGTTGGTGCGATCGCGAGTGTTCACTCCGATCCTGAACGTCAGTTCGGCGCAGCCGATCTGCGACTGTTGAACCTCTTCGCACCGCAGGCCGCAATCGCAATCGAGAACGCACGGCTGTACACTGAAGCGCAGCGGCAAAAGGAATATTTTGAAACTGTCGTCGTCAACAGTCCAGTCGCGATAGTTACGCTCGAAACGAACGGGAAGATCACATCGTTCAATCCGGCATTCGAAAAACTGTTCGGCTATTCACAGGAAGAAGGCATTGGCCGAAACCTCGATGAACTGATCAACACCGAGGAGACGAGGGCCGAGGCGCTCGCGTACACGAGTCAGGCGACGAGCCACACTGCGCGAGGTATCGGCAAACGTCGTCGCAAGGACGGATCACTTCTCGACGTCGAGCTTGCGGGTGTCCCAGTTGCAGTCGAGGGAAAGAACGTCGGAATCATGGCGTTGTACCACGATGTAACTGACCTCCTTAGAGCCAAGAGTGAGGCTGAGTCCGCGAATCAGGCGAAGAGCAGATTTCTCGCCAACATGAGCCACGAATTGCGCACTCCGCTCAACGCGATAATCGGCTACAGCGAGATGCTGAAGGAAGACGCTGAAGAGAATGGAGATACGGAATACGTCGCCGACTTGATGAAGATCAGGTCATCCGGCAAGCATCTACTTGCATTGATCAATGACGTGCTGGATCTGTCAAAGATCGAAGCCGGCAAGATGGAGCTGTATCTCGAGACATTCGATCTGCGCTCGACTATCGATGATGTGTTGATGACCGTCGAACCACTAATCGCCCAGAATGGCAATACGCTGGCTGTGAAGTGCGATCCGAACCTGGGAGCGATGCGTGCCGATATGATCAAGGTGCGACAGGCGCTACTCAATCTGTTGTCGAACGCGTCCAAGTTTACCGATCACGGAGCGGTACGACTCGAAGTGAGACGTGAGCGCTCGCGTACGGGCGGCGGTGACGAATACGTGTTCGACGTTTCGGATACCGGGATTGGCATGACGCCGGATCAGCAATCCAAACTATTCGAAGCCTTTTCACAGGCCGAGGCATCTACGACGCGGAGGTTTGGCGGGACCGGCCTCGGACTCGCAATTACGCGTCGCTTCTGCGAGATGATGGGCGGCCGTATCGACGTTGAGAGCGAACACGGCCGCGGATCCACCTTTACGATCCGACTCCCCGCGACGGTTGGCGAAGAACCCACGCCAGATACGAAGGGGTCCCAGGGTACCGTACCAACCGGTGCGGCCAGGGTACTTGTGATTGATGATGAATCGTCTGTGCGCACAATCATGCGCAGGTTTCTCCAGCGCGAAAACCTCACTGTCGATGAAGCAGCGAGCGGTGAGCTAGGCCTCAAAATGGCACGCGAGAACAAGCCGGATGCCATAACACTCGATGTAATGATGCCCGGAATGGACGGATGGACCGTTCTTGCGGCGCTCAAGGCGGATCCGGATCTTCGGGATATACCTGTGATCATGCTGACGATCGTCGATGACAAGCGGATGGGCTTCTCCCTCGGCGCATCAGAGTATCTCACAAAGCCGATCGATCGTGAGCAGCTGAGGAGAGTCCTCGCAAAGTACCATAATGGGGAGACGGGCGGTTCGGTACTCGTCGTTGAAGATGATCCGGCTGCGAGCGAGTTGTTGCGAAGAACACTGGAGGGTGAAGGGTGGACCGTGCGGACCGCACGCAACGGTCGCGAGGCTCTCGAACAGATGGATAAGATTGAACCGGCGATCATTCTACTCGACCTTATGATGCCAGAAATGGATGGCTTCGAGTTCCTGTCGGAAATCCGATCGCAGCCGCGCGCCAGCACCGTACCAGTAATCGTCGTCACCGCAAAGGAGCTGACAAGTGACGAGCGGACGAAACTGAACGGGCACGTGACCGCGGTGTTACAGAAAGGCAATCACTCACGTGATGAGCTACTGTCGGAAATCGCATCGCAACTTGGGAATCGTATTAAGAGAAACGCGCAGATCACGGAGACCCACTGATGCACCGAGTGTTACTCGTCGAAGACAACGAAATGAACCGCGACATGTTATCCCGCCGTCTCAAGAAGAAAGGTTTCGAGGTGGATATGGCGTTCGACGGTAGCCAGGGAGTGGAGATGGCGCGAAAGGGTGGATATGACATCATACTCATGGACATGAGTCTCCCCGTGATCGATGGTTGGGAAGCGACGCGGCAATTACGGGCAGTGCCAGAGACGCATTCTGTTCCGATCATTGCTCTCACCGCACACGCAATGGCCGGAGATCGCGACAAGGCCATGGACGCAGGGTGCAGCGATTATGACACAAAACCAGTCGAGATCGACCGTCTGCTGCTGAAGATGAACACACTGCTCGCGAGTCAGTGACCGTCGCCGCGTCAAGAGTGTTGACGGTGGACGAAGTTGCAACGCTGCGCCACGATCTTCGCACACCCGTCAACCACATCGTTGGATATTGTGAGCTGTTGCTGGAAGATTCCGACGGGGCCGAGCACGTCGAACGACGCGCTCGGCTGGAAGCCTCATTGCGCGCGGTCCGCGAAGCACTTGACATGATCAACACGTCGCTTGGCGTCGGAAGGAATCAGGTGACGCAACAGGACGTGGACGAACTATACGAGCGTCTACGCGAACCGCGCGAGCGCATCATGGAATCCATGGCGGCGCTGCTCACGCCTCATGAGACTCATGACAGCGACGAATTCTCATCGGATGTAGGAAAGATTCAGCACGCGACCGAGCAGCTCGCGGCAACAACGCGATCTCCAGCGCCGCCCGCGACAGTCCGCCACGAGCCACGACAACCGGACGGCAATTTAGATGTGGTCCCCGTGCACCATGCGGATCACGCGTTCTCCGCCGATCGTGGAACGATCCTGATTGTCGACGACGAGACGAATAACCGAAACGTCCTCGAACGCCACCTAAAGCGCCAGGGTTACGAGGTTGTATGTGCAGGCGATGGTGAGACAGCTCTGAGCAGCGTGCAGCACAGTTCGTACGATGTTGTCCTGCTTGATGTTCGCATGCCCGGTATGGATGGCCATGAGGTCCTTCGTCGCTTGAAGCAGGATTCGGCGACGCGTGACATCCCTGTAGTCATGATTTCGGCAGCGGACGATTTATCGACCATTGCCGCATGCATCGAAGCCGGCGCGGACGATTTCTTGCCCAAACCGTTCGATCCCGTGATACTGCACGCGCGAGTCGGCGCGTGTGTGGAAAAGAAGCGGCTACGCGATCTGGAGATTGATTATCTGCGCCAGGTTGAGCGGGTTGCCGATGCAGCAACCGCCGTGGAACGCGGTACGTACGAAGCGGGCTCGCTGATGAAAGTCGCCGAGCGCGATGACGCCTTGGGCAGGCTTGCGCGGGTCTTCGACGCCATGGCTGTTGGCGTGAAGGCTCGCGAGCGCAGATTGCAGGATCACGTCGAGACACTTCGCCGCGAGATGGACGAAGCCAAGCAGCTTGCCGCGGATTCTGGTGATACTCAGGATGTCGACGACGGAGCGCTCATTCCGGGCGAGTTGTTCGCGAATCGATATCAGATCGTGCGCGTGATTGGTCGCGGTGGTATGGGGATGGTCTACAAAGCGAGAGATAGGGAGCTCGCCGAGGACGTTGCCATCAAGACATTGCGGAGTACCGCGATGAGCGATGATCCGACGGTTGTGGAGCGATTCAAGACGGAGATTCGTCTCGCGAGGCGCATATCGCATCGCAACGTAGTGCGCACGCACGACCTCGGAGACAGCAACGGCGCGTATTACGTAACGATGGAGTACGTGGAAGGGATCACCGTACGCGAGTTGATCGACATGCGTGGGCATCTGAGTGTCGCATCGACGCTTGGAATTGCGCAGCAGCTGGCAGCGTCACTTGAGGTGGCGCACGAGCAGGGGGTGATTCATCGCGACATCAAGCCGCAGAACATGCTGCTGGATCCGGATGGAGTCCTGAAGGTCATGGACTTCGGGATCGCGCGCCTTGCTCAGAGCAACAGTACGCTCACGCAGGCCGGAATGGTCATCGGCACTCCCGCGTACATGGCCCCGGAGCAATTGCTCGCTGAAGAAGTTGATGCGCGCAGCGACCTTTACGCGGCTGGCGTCGTGCTTTACGAATGTCTGACCGGATCGTTGCCGTTTGCGGGCTCCAATCCGATCGCGCTGATTGCAAAAGTGCTGCACACCGTGCCAGCGGCACCGGCTGAACGGGACACCACCATTCCAGCTCCGCTGTCAGCGCTTGTAATGCGACTGCTCGACAAGGAACCAACCGGCCGGCCTGGAAGCGCGCGGGAACTTCGGGAACTCCTTGCGGAAGTCGGCTAGCTCGGACCGAATCTCTCGGTCTTGATTCGGTCGGGCGCGTAGCCGAGTGTGACAAGTTCTGTGGCTGCGCGCTCGACGAATGCGGTTGGCCCGCAAACGTAAGCAAGCGGGCGCATGTCCGCGGGCCACGCGATTTCCTTGATGAGCATGGCGTCAATGCGCCGATGGTACCCTGTCCATCCTTCAGGCTGCTCGCGGGTGAGCGTAAAGACGACGTCAGAGTCATGCATCCCGAATTGCTCTAATTCACCGCGGTAGATGATGTCGCTCTGCGAGCGAGCGGAGTAGAGCAAGCGGATTGGCGCGTCGCTACCGACCGCTGCATGTTGGCGCATGATGCAGCGCAGCGGCACGACACCGGATCCTCCCGCAAGCAGCAGCAATGGACCGCCGCGCATCTTGCTCCAAACGAAGTATCCACCGATCGGGCCGCGAATCTCGATTTCATCGCCGACACGAACGTCGTTCACCAGATACGGCGACACCTCGCCGTCGTCGATCTGTTCGACTGTGAGCGCTAGTGCAGGATCAGCTGGCGCAGATGCTATGGAATAGCTTCGTTGCGCCTGGTAGCCGTCTTCAGCTGTAAGGCGCACATCGACATGCTGGCCTGCGAGATGACCGGGCCATGTTGCACAATCGAGAGTGATCGTTCGGACGCGGAGCGTTTCGTCGGTGATGCTCGTAACGCGCGCACCGTGCCAGATCAGTCGCCCTGGTATCTCTGTTCCTTCCATGGATCACCGTAGTCGTGATATCCGTTTACTTCCCAAAAACCGGGAACGTCATGATCGTGAAACTCGAGGCCGCGCACCCACTTGGCGCTTTTCCAGAAATAAAGGTGTGGAACCAGAAGACGCGCAGGCCCGCCATGTTCCGGGTGAAGTGGTGCGCCATCGTAATTAACCGCGATCCACGCCTTGCCGGCGGCAAGATCCGCGAGCGGAATGTTGGTCGTGTAGCCGCCATCGCAAAACGCCGTAACGAATTTAGCGCGGCGGGTGTCGATGCCGGCGAGCAGCGTGTCGATCGCGATTCCGGACCAGGCAGTGTCAAGCTTGGTCCATTTTGTGACGCAGTGGATATCAACAGTGATATCCTCGTGGGGGAGCGCAGCAAGCTCATCCCAGGTCCATGACTTTGGAGCGTCGGTCGTTCCGCGGACAGTGAATGTCCAATTGGAAAGTGGTGTGTGCGGTGTGGGGCCGGCGGACAGCACGGGGAAATCGTTGGTTACGTACTGACCGGGCGGGACGCGTGATGGATCGACTGGGGGGCGCCGGCTCTTGAACCCGCGGGAAATGATTGCCATGGCAGGCGGATCCGTGAAAATGTGGAACCATGCGCGGAAACAGAAAACTCCGCATTCGAATCCTAATGATCTGGCGCGTTCAGGATAGCCGTAACTCCAGCCTTACACCGGTTGCTTCCGAGAATGGTTGGGGAGAAGCAAAAAGATTCGGAGATCCAGCAGTGCGTGCAGGATCATGGAAAGCAGTAGGCTCCCGGTGCCGAGATAGAACAGGCTAAACAGAAAACCAAGTACTCCCGTCAGCACTGTTCCGGCTTTCCCCTGATATGCGTGCGCGATGCCAAACATCGCTGCTGCCACGATGACGATTATCCAGCCGTTCACTGCTGGTAACGCTGACATGAGGAAGTGCAGGATGAATCCGCGGTAGATCCATTCTTCAGCGATGCCTGCGGTAAGGCACACAAGCACAAAGACCCAGCGTTGCGCGATCGTCGTTGGCAGTAGGAATCGTATCGCTTCCAGTTGCTTGTCAGCTGCGCCTGGGCGACGTCGAACGATGATGACCGGTGCGACGAGTCCGATCAGCAGACCCACAGCGAGTCCGATTATCACGCCTGGTGGTACAACGTCGAGTCCCATGTTCGCGGCGAGACCAATTGGCGGTCGCCAGAGCACATTCGGGGGCAACAGCCAGCTGCACAGCACCGCAATCAGCCACATCGCCGAGATCGTGACGATGTAGCTCCGCATGCGTGCGGGCGATGCTGAATCGCGCTTGAGCCGTCGCATGTCAAGCCATCCCCACACTGGCATGACTAGGAGGAGGAAGGCCACGAGCAGGATCTCGACGGTCGATCTGGTCATCTGTGGAATTCTAGCGTGTGTTCATACTAGGTAGCAGACGGCGGGAATGACGATGGAATGCCGGACGGCTGAAGATTGCTGGACAGCCAAAGCGACGGCACCTACATTCCATCCACCCGCGCCCAATACTGCATGACTCCCGCAATCGAACGTATCCGTGACATTCTAGCGCCCACATATACGGTGGATCGCGAACTTGGTCGCGGAGGGATGGCAACAGTTTACCTG
>JBDTAZ010000085.1:0-6833 GCA_039924325.1 Gemmatimonadaceae bacterium | reverse complement strand
CTCGGCATGAAGCAGACCGAGGAAGATCCATGGATGACGCTTCCGCAGCGTTATCCGATCGGAATGCGGCTGACGGGCAAGGTTCGCAACCTCACGAGCTTCGGCGCATTCGTCGAGATCGAGCCTGGTATCGACGGCCTGATTCACGTTTCCGACATGAGCTGGACGCGCCGCGTACAGCATCCTTCGGAAGTGATAAAGAAGGGCGATACGGTGGACGTGGTGGTGCTCAACATCGATCCGGAGAACAAGCGCATCTCGCTCGGCCTCAAGCAGGCTGTCGAGGATCCGTGGCTCCGCATTGGTGAGACGTATCCGGTTGGTACAGAACTTCGCGGACACGTCGTTCGCCTGATGGATAAGGGCGTAGTAGTCGACATCGGCAACGATATCGAAGGCTTCGTTCCGAACAGTCAGCTCAACTTCGGTAATCCGGTCAACAGTCCCGCGGACATCGTCTACGAGGCAATGAACCTGGATCTTCGAGTGCTGGAGGTGGATCCGATCCATCGCCGCATAGTGCTCGCGGTTACCGCAATTCCAGAGGAGCAGCCGCCTCGCCCGGCAGAGCCGTCCAAGGTGATTCCAATGGAAACCGAAGAGTACAGCGTGTCGGATTATGCAGCCGAGATACCGGCGGTCCTTCCGGCAACATACGACGAAGAGTAATTAATGAGTATGCGCGATAAGCTCGCGCTTCTGGAGCAACGCCGCGCCGAGTCTGAACTCGGTGGCGGCGTTGCTCGTATAGAGGCGCAGCACAAGAAGGGAAAACTGTCCGCGCGAGAGCGCATCGATCTGCTGCTCGATGAGGGTTCATTTACGGAGCTGGATCGATTTGTCGTTCATCGTAGCAACGACTTCGGACTCGAACAACAGAAATACTACGGCGATGGCGTGATTACCGGATGGGGGCGCATCAACGGCCGTCTGGTGTATGTCTTTTCGCAGGACTTCTCTGTATTCGGCGGATCCCTCTCGGAGTCGTTCGCCGAGAAGATCGTAAAGGTGATGGACCTGGCGCTTCGTAACGGCGCACCGATGATTGGCCTGAACGACTCGGGCGGTGCGCGCATACAGGAAGGCGTCGTCTCGCTCGGTGGCTATGCAGAGATTTTTCTCCGCAACACGCTGGCCTCGGGAGTCATCCCGCAGATATCCGCGATCCTTGGCCCATGCGCAGGCGGCGCCGTGTACTCGCCGGCGATTACCGACTTTACGTACATGGTCCGACACACCTCGTACATGTTCGTGACCGGTCCAAACGTTGTGAAGACCGTCACGCACGAAGACGTCACGATGGACGAACTGGGCGGTGCCGACACGCACGAGATGAAGTCCGGGGTATCGCACTTCACCTCGGATAGCGAACCGGAGTGCATCGCGAAAATTCGCGACCTGATGCGTTACATACCATCGAATAACGTCGACGATCCGCCACGCGGCGCCGGTACAGATCCGCGCGATCGTCGCGACGAAGCATTGCTCGACATCGTTCCCGACAACGCAAACAAGCCGTACGACATGAAGGACATCCTCCATCGCGTAATCGATGATGGCGAGTTCTATGAAGTTCAGCGCGGCTTCGCGGAAAACATCATTTGCGGATTCGCGCATATTGGCGGATTCAGCGTTGGTATTGTCGCCAATCAGCCAGCCATGCTGGCCGGTGTGCTCGACATCAACGCGTCGGTGAAAGCCGCGAGGTTCATTCGCTTCTGTGATGCTTTCAACATCCCGATCGTGACGTTTGAGGATGTCCCCGGATTTCTGCCGGGTGTCGCGCAAGAACATGGCGGAATCATCAAACACGGCGCCAAGTTGTTGTTCGCGTACTGCGAAGCGACGGTGCCCAAGCTGACCGTTATAACGCGAAAGGCGTACGGCGGTGCATATGATGTCATGAGCTCAAAGCACATCCGTGGGGATTTCAACGTCGCGTGGCCAACGGCCGAGATTGCGGTGATGGGGCCCAAGGGCGCCGTGGAGATTCTATTCCGCAAGGATATTGCGGAGAGCGAGGATCCCGCCGCCTCGACCGAAAAGAAAATAGCTGAGTACGTGGATAAATTCGCGCATCCGTATGTAGCTGCGGGACGAGGATACATCGACGACATTATTGATCCTCGCGACACTCGGCCGGCTCTGATCAATGCACTTGAGAGTCTTCAGGGAAAGCGCGACAAAAATCCGCCCAAGAAGCACGGGAATATTCCGCTCTGATGTTTGATTCAGTTCTTATCGCGAACCGCGGCGAAATTGCGCTGCGCGTAATCCGCGCCTGTCGCGAGCTCGGCGTGCGATCGGTTGCAGTTTACAGCGATGCCGACGCAGGCGCGCCGCACGTCCGCGCCGCCGACGCTGCTGTCAATATCGGTCCGGCGCCGTCCTCCGAGAGCTATCTGCTCGGTGACCGGATCATCCAGGCCGCAATCAGCGAAGGTGCTCAGGCCATTCATCCAGGTTACGGATTTCTGTCCGAGCGTGAGTGGTTTGCGCGAGCCGTGCGCGACGCCGGGCTTGTGTTCATTGGTCCGCCTGCCGAAGCCATTGCCGCAATGGGTAGCAAGACCGCTGCTCGGACACTTGCAGTCGCGCACAACGTGCCGGTTGTACCTGGCACCACCGAGTCAATCGAGGACGCGGCTCACGCAGCCGAGATTGCCGCGGAGTTCGGGTATCCCGTGTTGCTCAAGGCCGCCGCAGGTGGCGGTGGAAAGGGTATGCGCGTCGTCCGCGAAGCGTCGGAAATTGCCGCGTCGTTCGATTCCGCGCGCCGGGAAGCAAAAAACGCGTTTGGCGACGACGCCGTTTATCTCGAGAAGTACATCGAAGGTCCCCGTCATGTCGAAATTCAGCTGATCGCGGACATGCACGGAAACGTGATTCATCTGGGTGAGCGCGAGTGTTCCGTGCAGCGACGCCATCAGAAGATGATCGAGGAAGCGCCGAGCGTGGCGGTAAGCCCCGCGCTTCGAGCGGAGATGGGCGCAACCGCGGTTCGCGCCGCACGCGCCGCCGGTTACGTGAACGCCGGAACTTGCGAATTCCTTCTTGATCGAGACGGCAAGTTCTACTTCCTCGAGATGAACACAAGACTCCAGGTCGAACATCCCGTGACGGAACTCGTATCTGGAATCGATCTGGTTCAATGGCAGCTCCGCGTTGCGTCCGGCGAACCGCTTGGATTTACGCAGGATGACATCTCTCCAAACGGATGGGCAATCGAATGCCGCATCACGAGCGAGGATCCCGCTAACGACTTCCTTCCGTCCACGGGACGCGTTTCGTTTCTGCATCTGCCATCCGGGCCGGGTGTTCGTTGGGATGGCGGAATCGAGGTTGGTACACAGGTGTCGCTGCACTACGATCCCATGCTCGCCAAGTTGATTGTCCATGCCCCAACCCGACCGCTTGCGATTGAGCGGATGCACCGCGCATTGTCTGAGCTTGTCATTACGGGGATCGAGACATCGCGGGAGTTTCACCTGCGCGTCATGGAAGATGCGGAGTTTCGGGCTGGTGAAATCGAAATCCAGTGGCTGGAGCGCAGGCTTGCCTCTCTGACGACCGATCCAGGTACGGCTGACGGCGTGCGGCTAGCCGCACTTGCGGGTGCCCTTCTGGCGGAATCGGAGTCGGGAGTACGGGCTGATGCACCGGCGAAGGCCGGAACCACTGCTTCAGCGTGGCAGCGTGCAGCAAGGCTCGAATCGCTGGCATAATGCCGCGGACGGTAAGTCTTTCAATCGATGCGATCGCAGCGGGCGGCGACGGCGTCGCGCGCAACGATGGCCTGGTTGTGTTTGTTCCGCGCACAGCACCGGGCGATGTGATTACGGCGAGCATTGCCGGAAAGGGTCACTTCGCGCGCGGAACACTGCGGACGATTCAGCGGCCTTCACCTGATCGCACCGACCCGCAGTGCCCTCACTACACGCATGAAAACTGCGGCGGCTGTCAGATTCAGCACATGATGTACTCGTCTCAGCTAGCCGCGAAGCAACGTATAATCGTTGATGCGATGGCGCGAATCGGGAAGCGCGATATCGCTGCTCCGCACGTCGTTCAGAGCCCTGACGAGTGGCGCTATCGGACCAAGCTGACGCTCGCGATACGTAGACGGCCCGCTGGCTGGATAGCCGGTTTGCATCCGTACGATGATCCCGGCCGCGTCTTCGCAGTTGCCGACTGCCCGATCACGGATCGCAGGGTTGTTGCGACGTGGCGAGAGATTCTTTCAGCGTCGGAATTCTTCCCCAGCGAATCGGCTCTTCGGGGGAGCGTACGTTGGACGGCAGACGGCCCAACCTTCGTGCTGAACGGCGCCAGGCGTTGGAGTTCCCATTCAGCGTTTTTCGAAGCGGTACCGAATCTTTCAGCTTTGTATTGGGAGCCGGAAGAGCGGCCGCGTGCGCTACTTGCTGACCGTCGCGTGCTGCCCAGTCCAGCGGCGTCCTTCGCCCAGGTGAATCCGACCGTCGCGAATCTGCTGCGCGGTTTCGCGCTCGACGCTGTGATGTCGTTTGCGCCGGAGCAGGTGATTGACGCGTATTCCGGGGCCGGCGATCTTGCGGCGGAATTGGCTGCGCGCGGCGTGACTGTCACGGCGATAGAGCTCGACCCTGACGCCGCCCGGTGGGCCGAGCAGCGACTACCGCCGCCGTCGCGTTCGGTTGCCGGAAAGGTCGAACACGTATTGCCGCGCCTCGCCGCTGCGGATGTCGTCGTTCTGAACCCGCCACGGAGTGGCGTACATGCGGACGTCACGCAGCATTTGGAAGATTCGCACGCGGCGCGCGCGATCGTGTACGTGAGCTGCGACCCGGCGACCCTGGCGCGCGATGTCGCCCGCTTGCCAAGTTATGATATACAGACGGTGCGCGCCTTCGACATGTTCCCGCAAACCGCACATGTTGAAACGATTTGCATACTGACACTGAATGAACGCGCTAATCGGAGTGAACGATGAAATATTTGGTTGACGTGAATGGTGCGCGGCAGGCAGTAGCCACTGACGGTGGCACCGCGCGCATTGCAGAAGCGGAGGAAACCGCGACGCTTGATCCAGCGGATTCGATTCCGGTGCGGACGCTTCGTATCGGCGATCGCGTCGTTCGAGTGGTCGTGCACTCTCGAGAAGGGCGCGGGCGCTACACGCTCGACATCGACGGTCACCGCTACAACGTAGAAGCACTCGGGGAGCGAGCACGAGCCATTCAGGAGCTGGCCGCAAAGTCGGCGCCGCCAGCTGGCCCTGCGCCCGTCGTTGCGCCGATGCCGGGGCTTATTGTGCGCGTGAATGTTGCCGTCGGCGATACAGTTGCGGCTGGACAGGGCGTGCTGGTGATGGAAGCGATGAAGATGGAAAACGAGCTTCGTGCTTCCGCAGCCGCGACGGTCAAGGCGATCCGCGTAACCCAGGGGACCGCAGTGGAGAAGGGAACGGTGCTGATCGAACTGGAGTAGCGGCGACCTACGCCGAGGAGACGCTGATCGGTACTTCCTGTGACATCGCCGCGGATTCGCCCTTACCGCGTCACTTCGTCCAGATATAGACGATGCCGCACTCGGAGTCCTGCAGGTTCGCTGGCGTCTCCGCCCCATCCTTGTAGATCTCGATCGCCGCAATATCGCGCGGCGAGATTGCGTCGAGCACTCCTGTCGCGCCAGCGAAATTAGTTGGAGCGTCTCCGTTCAGCGTGTTATTGAGAATTGCACCGTTCAGCACGACAGCCATTCCGGCAGCACATCCATCGCCGTTGATTGTCTGTACCCCACGGGTGCTCCGGACAACGTAGGTGTTCTGCAGTTTCTCAACGGACACGCCTGCAACGTGCCGGAATATGTCTTTGGTCTCGAGCGGGTGCATCTTGTCAATCTGGGCAGCGGTTAGATATGTCCCGATCCCTGCGCGTATTCTGTCGGCTACTCCCGCCGGCAAGTTCACCAGTTCCCCGCTTGCAGCCTGAACGGTGACCCTCGACAGCGTCAACGGAATCGGTCCGGTTACCGCATCCACTGACGTAATCGAATTGGCGCCAACCACGACGGATACCGTGAGTGGAAGAATGCCAAGGCGCCGGAAGCGAATCAAATGAGGACCTGCGGGAATGCTGTCGATGCGAAATGCGCCGCCGGCGCCACTTCGCGTGTGTATGTTGGAGTTATCGACGGAAACAATTTCCACACCGCGAAGCGATGCGCCGTCGACGTCGCGCACGCTTCCGTCGATCGCGCCCCAGGAGACCGTTGCGATCTGATCGGAATTTGGGGGGCTCGTCTGCGCTGACGCACGCGTTCCGCCTGCCATGACTGTCGCGCTTGAAGCCAACACGACCGCAATTACGCTGCGTAGCTGCTTGCGCTTCATACACCCTCGCTGGAGAAAATCGCGCGCCCCCAGTTGAGAGCGACAGCACGACTCCTCCCAAAAATGTATCATTCTTTAACCTGGCCCGCCACACTCAAATGCCGGGGACGCCCGCGAACTGTTCCGGGCAATACCGACGGAGATCGTGCAACAAAAAAGCAGGTGCCCGCCAGATTTACTGACGGGCACCTTTGTGAATTAGAGTTGCGAGTCGATTACGGAGTCGCGCTGAGTGTTGTCCCGTACTTAGCATTGATCGCAGCAGTCAAAGCGCCAACCAACGCCTGATTTGCGACGACCGTTGGGTGAATTCCGTCAAGCGAAATACATTGTCCGAACGGCTGAGTAGCGTTTGCAAGGTTGGGAACGGTACTTACGCACCCCGACGCCTTGAGTGACTGTAACAATGGGTTGGGATCGTAATACGCCCACCCGTTAGCACTCGCCTGAGCTGCGATAA
>JBDTAZ010000084.1:0-3836 GCA_039924325.1 Gemmatimonadaceae bacterium | reverse complement strand
AGTGGATTCTACAGCTGGCTAACGCGTGTACCGAGTGCACGTAGCGTGAGCGATGCGGTGGTCGGCCTTGAAGTGCGAACGAGCTTTCTCTCGAGCGACCGCACTTACGGTGCGCGTCGTGTGTGGCGCGATGTCGCCGGTGCGGGCCATCGCTGCGGTCTGCATCGGATCGAGCGGCTCATGCGCGTGCAGGCACTCAGAGCGCGACCAAGGCGGCGGGCTCGTCCGATGGATACTGGGAAGAGAGATATTGGTGCGCCTGCACCAAATATCCTGGATCGGCAATTCACCGCTTCATCGACGAATCAGAAATGGGTCGCCGATTTCACTTTTCTCTGGACCGCCGAAGGCTGGCTCTTCGTCGCAGCCGTGCTTGATCTCTTCTCGCGTCGAGTCATCGGCTGGTCGATGCAGTCTACGATGACAGCGCAGCTAGTGACAGACGCTCTCACGATGGCCGTATGGCGGCGCGGTGGAGAGCGTATGGCCGAGGAGACGGCGCTGTTACATCACTCGGATCGTGGCAGCCAATACAATAGCGAATCGTTTCAGCGGCTTCTCGACGCACTCGGCGTGACTTGCAGCATGAGTCGCTCCGGGAACGTGTGGGACAATTCTGTGATGGAGAGTTTCTTCTCCTCGCTCAAGACGGAGCGTACAGGGCGGAAGTGGTACGCGTCACGCGATGCAGCCCGCGCCGATGTGTTTGATTACATCGAGCGCTTTTACAACCCAATCCGGAGGCACTCAACCTTGGGCTATTTGAGCCCTATCGACTTCGAGCAGCACGCTCGGGTCCAAGAACATGTAGCTTAGCCGCGTGTCCACGGAACCGGCAGCATCCCAATCCGGCGTATGCGTGCGTTCTGAGTGGCTTACTGCCCAGCGTCCCACCTCGTATCCCAGAAGAAGTAACGCACGTGTGGGTCGTGGTCGATCACGGCGATGGTCCGGAGTACATTGTCTGGTCATACGATAGCGCCAACGGTTGGCTAGACCGCGGCGCGTTTTGCTTTAAGGATCCGTACGGGATGCCTACCGAACGCTAAAAGCTGACAAACGTGAATCGGGGTCAGAGTGCACTTTCGGCATCAACGATTTTTGACTGGTTGTGAATAAGTGCACTCTGACCCCGGTTTCCCCCGGGTTGCGCCTCACCCTTACGTCATGACTGAGTTCAGCGATCCCGATTCGCTTCGATCTCGCCTCGTTGCGATCGCACTCCAGTGGGAACGCATGTTCGGCGTTGCGCCGCAGATAACAGGCGCGATTTCCGAGTACGATGCGGCATGCTTGGTGGGCCATTCGGACGAGAGTTTCAGCGCCGACTGCGTCGGTCGTACCGCAGTTTCGAAGGGCTCGGACTTTGCCTATCACGGCGTTCGATATCAAGTCAAAGCAAATCGCCCAAGCGGCAAGCCAGGCTCGGCAGTTACGAAAGTCGCGAAGGCGAGCAATTATGACTGGGATAAGTTGATATGGCTCCTGTACGATCGGTTCTACGTTCTTCAAGAAGCGTGGGAATGGGATGTCGCCGAGTACCGGCGCGAGTTTTGTGAGCAGGTGCATGTCCGGCCGCCTGACATGCGGCGCGGCCGACGTCTCGTCCTGCCTCCGACAAACCTTAGCTCTCATCCAGGCGTCTGAGCCTCGGTGCCCACCGACTGGTCCAACTTGGAAGTCGAAGCCGTTGTGGCGGACTACTTTGCCATGCTGGATGCTGAGATTCGACATGAACCCTACACCAAGTCGGTTCATCGTCGCGCTCTGAGCGCAATGTTGAATGGACGCTCCGACGGATCGATCGAACGGAAGCATCAGAACATCAGCGCCATTCTCATCGAGTTGCACCACCCGTTCGTCTTCGGCTACAAGCCGCTCGGGAACTATCAGGCGCTGCTCGAGCGTGTCGTCGTCGAGCGCGTCAGTACTGACCTGGCATTCGCAGCGCGGGTCAGCCAAGCGGTTGATGAACCTGCGCCGGTTCCTACCGTCAACGACATTCTTGCTCGTCTTGAACCATCGCCGCAGCGTGATCCCGTGAGTTACTCCCGGATCATGGAGCAGAAGGAATGGCAGCCGCGCCGTTATGTGGTCGATTACCTCGAACGAGAGGCGCGCAACTCATCACTCGGACGGGCCGGAGAGGAGTTCGTCCTCAACTTTGAACGCGCCCGATTGATTCATGCCAACCGAGACTCGCTCGCCGCACGAGTGGAGCATACGTCTGTCGCCGAGGGCGACGGGGCTGGGTTCGACATCCGGTCGTTCGAAACGGACGGGTCTGACCGTTTGATCGAGGTCAAGACAACTGCGTATGGCAAGCAGACGCCGATCTTTTTGTCTTCCAACGAGTTGGAGACATCGCGTGAACATCGGAACAGCTATCACCTTTATCGGCCGTTTCGGTTTCGCGCGGATCCAAGGCTGTTTGCGGTCAGGGGAGCGCTGGATGAAGTGTGCAGCATTGAGGCTACGGAGTTTCGTGGGAGGTTTGGGTGAGGCGCTTGAAACGGGGGTCCGAATGCGCTTTGACTAATGAACGATTTCAGATTGATTGTGAGGAATCGCACTCGGACCCGCTTTCCCTGATTTGATTCACCCCCGGTCCAGGTGCACATTAGAGAGACGCGGAAGGTCGACGCCGCGGACAACGCTTGGCGCGGACTCGCAGGACTCGCATCTGAGGTACACACGCATTGTCGCGTGCGTTGCTCAGACTTAACCAGAACGTTGAGGTTCATATGCCCAGCACTCGCCTCGTATTTCTAGCGCTAGCCCTCACTGTTTGGGCAACCCCGGCGAAGGCCCAGCAGTCGGAGGTTCAAGTCTTGAGTCAGCGTGTGCAGCAACTGGAACATCAAGTTGCGGAATTGGAGAATCGCGTGCGCGCGTTGGAGGGAACGCCGCAGACTCCTAAAACTGAGGGCGCACGCCCAACGTCGGGTGACTGGCAGCAGATTGGCAACTGGCGCCGCCTTCGTCAGGGAATGACGATGGACGACGCCAGCAGCATTCTGGGACAACCGGGCAGGGTCGAGGCGAACGTGGTCGTCATCTCCTGGTATTACGGCAAATTTTCCGATGGCTCGGTCACGTTCGACCCACGATCGCAGGAAGTGACTGGATGGTCGGAGCCACGTAGCCTACGTCCATGACCCAATAACTCCGGCCTGCTCATGGAGATTGCTTGAATCATCGAAAAGCGGATGATCTGGCACCGTACTCTCTCCTAGAAATCTTGGGGCCGCAGAAAAAGGGTCTGGTAGCGATGGATTCTCTGGCGCGTTCTTTATCTGGTGGCGCAAGGCATCGTTTGCAACAAAACAACATCGTTCCGCTTCATCAGATTGCGAGTGAGCAGAGTCTCCCACGCGAGCCGGCCCTTGCGAGCGCAAGCCGGCGGGGCATGTTATCCAGTATGCGCGTTACGCTTTTCATCCAACGATTCTCCGCCCAAAAGGCGTCAGGCCTCACGCGATGAGAAGCATTCTGCGTTCCCACCACACACTCGCGGTATGCATCGCTTCATCCGCGATCGCGATTTTCGGCTGCAACAGTCATCCCGTCCGGTCTGCGCTAGATTGGCCGCTTCCGTCAATCGCCTCGGCGTGCACTCTACCGCCGGACTCCGCCATTTCATCCATCCCGATGATCCGATCGGGACGTTACGAATTGACGCTGGTGGCTACGTCGGGAACGCGATCCGGCGCCAAAACGACAGGACGGTTGTGGCTGACGGAAGCCAGCGTGACGGATCGCTCTCCCCGAACGGGAGAAGTAGCGAAAATCGATTCTTTCAAGACCCCACTGTATGGCGCGACCGATCTTGCGTT
>JBDTAZ010000083.1:0-4991 GCA_039924325.1 Gemmatimonadaceae bacterium | reverse complement strand
GTTTTCTTTGCGGAAAACGCCCATGAAAGCTGCGGCGTTGGACTACACCCACAGGGAAAATGCCCTAGCGGATCAGGCCTGCCGCGGCGAGGAAGCGAAGCGAGTCGAGCTCGACCCGCTGTTGCTCGTCGGGTGGCCATTTGCCGTGGCCGCCGCCGGGGACGGTGTCGAAGACGTTTTTGACGCCGGCCTTGTCGAGGTCGGCTTTGAGAGCGACGGAGGCGGCGAAGGGGACGGTGGGATCGGCGTCGCCGTGGGCGATGAATACCGGCGGGATTCCGTGACGGATGTAGGTCGAGGGCGACATGGCGTGCTCTTTGGCTTCGAGCGAGGGTTTTGGGTCCGGCCCCATCCAGCGGGCGGTGGAGGGACTCTTGAAGGCGCCGGTTTCGCTGGCTTCGAGGTGGTAGGGGCCGTAGAAATCGAGGACCGCGGAGACGTGCGGCTGGGCTTTGCACTGCGGGAGGTCGATGTCGTTGTTGGCGGGAAGGAAGGCAGCCATCATGGCGAGATGGCCTCCGGACGACGTGCCGTAGGTGACGACGCGGCTGGTGTCGAAGCTGTACTTGTCAGCGTTCTGCTTGATCCAGGAGAGGGCGCAGCGTGCGTCCTGCACGGCGGCTGGCGCGGGAGCGGCGTCTACGAGGCGGTATTCGACGCTGACGACGGAGAATCCGGCGGCGAGCCAGGCTCGGAAGCCGTGCCAACTGGCGGGCTTTTCGCCGTGGTTCCAGGCTCCGCCGTGGATGTAGACCAGCACGGGGGCCTTTGCGGCAGGGGTGGCGGCGGCGTTCTGGTAGACGTCGAGGCGCTGGGATTTGGCGTCGTAGCCGGGGTCGGCGGGGGCGAAGTAGACGATATCTTTGGTGACGACGGGCTCGGGAACGTGGGCCCAGGTGGCGGGGTCGGCCCAGGTTTGTGCGGAGAGGGTAACGGGAGCGAGGAGAAGTGAAGCGAGTACCGCGGCGAAACGCGTGTGCATGGGTTTTCGAGCCCTCGGGATGATTGTTACTTAAAAAATTGGGCGGCGAAGGGGGGAGCCTTCGCCGCCTTGAGGAGCCATGGTTCGGCTAAAAGAGGATGCGGCCTCCAACCTGGATGATGCGCTGGGTGCCGCCGCTACCGGCGATTTGTCCAAACGTTCCGCTTGTGACAGATGCTGTCGGTCCGCCGAGGTTGACGAGGTTGAAGACGTTCGAGACTTCTCCGCGCAACTGGAAGCGCGCCTGCTCGAAGATGTGGAAGTCACGGAAGAGCGAAGCGTCGACGTTCCTGTATCCAGGATCGTCGAGCTGTGCAGCTCGCGTGTTTCCAAGCAGGCCCAGTGGGCCGACGCCCGGACATCCAGCGTCGAATCCGGGACGGCAGTAAGCGGTGGTGTCGAACCAGTGCGCCATCATGGCAACGCGCGAGTGGCCGTTGTCGAGTACATGCGCGAATTTGCCGGGAGCGATGCTGGGACGCTGCGTGCCGCCGCCGAAGTAGTTGTCGCTGCCGGTGGTGACGGTAAAGGGCTGGCCGCTGTTTGCCGTCCAGATGCCGGTGGCAGTCCAGCCATTCAACGCATAGCGGATGATGGGGTTGAAGCGATCGAAGTAGTCCGGCTTCCAGACGAAGGACATGGTCATCATCTGACGGCGGTCCTGGTCTGAACGCTGGCGGTACTCGAGCTGGGGATAGTTGACATCCTGAAAACTGCCGCTGACCGAGCCGCCGGCGTCGAGTGGGTTGCTCTGCAGCGTCTTCGACCAGGAGTAGTAGCCGCGCGCGCTCACATGGTGCGTGATGCGCTGCTCCAGGGTGACCTGGAGGCCGTTGTAGTTGGAGTTCTGATTGGACCGGACGATGTTGACGTTGGTGTAGATGGGGCTGGCTGCGGATTGGCCGAACATGGAGTTTAGAGGACGGCGATTGTTGATGGTCGACGATGAGTTTGCATAGCCGCAAGACTTGGTGAGGTCGGGAGTGGTGCCCGTTGTGAAGCAGCTTGGGCCAGAAAGACCGGTGGTGGGATTGACGTTGAAGATAGGACCGTTGAGGTCGTTGTAGAGGGGGGCCTTGCGGTTGAAGGAGCCTACATAGTTGGCGGAGACCGCGAAGCCCTTGCCAATCTGCTGCTGGAAGCCGAAGTTGACCTGGATGGAGTAGGGCCAGCGATAGTTTGGATCGAAGGCAGTGATCGCGTTGAGGGGAAGGAAGGTAGCGGTATTGGTGGAACGTGCGAAGGTCAGGCCCGGATAGGGATTGGCGCCGGTCGGGAACTCGGTCGGATCGCCGGTGTAGGGATGGGTGAAAGATACGACCTTGCTGTACTGGTTGCGAACAGCATAGGGCGCGAAGTTGGACGGGAACTCCCACTCGTTTCCGGAGATGCCGCCGAAGAAGAGGCCGGCTGCGCCATGAAAGACCGTCTTGCCGTTGCCGTAGGGGTCGTAGGAGAAGCCCAGGCGAGGCGACACGTGATTCTTGGGCGTGAAGGCGCCGCCAACAGGCACACCGGGGTCGCCGGGGAAGAGCAGACCGATGGGAGCGAGCTGCGGACCGGTCTTGCCGACGATGTTCACCGTGCCGAACGCGTGAGACTGAACGCCGGGGGTGAAGTTCGTCTGCATCTGCTGCGGATCGGTCGGAGCCTGCTGCCAGTCGTAACGGACGCCGATGTTGACGGTGAGGTTGGGAAGGACGCGCCAGTCGTCCTGCGCGAAGGCGGAGTAGTTGAAGTAGTTGGCGTTCGCGTATAGGCCAGTGTCCTGGTTCATCGTGGCCGGGATGCCGGCGAGGAAGTCCGAGAGACCGTTTGAGGTGCGAGCGGCAGACGCCCCGTTGGTCGTGTTGAACGCCCAGGTGCCGTAGTTGTTGAGCGAGGTGAGCTGGAAGTCCTTCTCCAGTCCTACTTCGCCGCCGAGGAAGAGCGAGTGCTTGCCGCGCGTGGTAGTGAGGACGTCACGGATGCCGTAGACGTTCGATCCAGCCTTGGGGCCCGTGATGGCCTGCGTGAGTGTGAAGGCTTCCACGCCGCCCACTGCAATGTTCGGGAGCGAAGGCGTACCAGCTACGCCGAAGTCGGAGCCGAAGTCAGCGAGGGTTTTCTTTGTTGGGTCGGCTGTGACAGGGACACGTCCGCCGTTTTGGCGCCCATAGCTGAGCCAGAACTGGTTGACGGTGCGAGGGCTAATGGTCCAGACATCGCTGGCGTTCGCGTTCTGTTGCTTGTTGGCGTAGTCCGAGTAGGTCCAGGCCTGCGTGAAGCCGCCGAGGTCAGAACGGATCTTGTAGTCGAGCAGGAAGTAGCTGAGCGTGAGACGGTGCGCCTGCGTGATTTGGTGATCGGTTTTGATGAGGTACTCCTCGTTCTGCTCGGGCGTAGGAGAACGGGTGCGATAGATGTACCGGGTGTCAGTCGGGATGTTAGGCTGCTGCGCCGGGAGGATGCCCTTTACATACTTGAGGACGGCCACCGCAGTGGGATCGACAGACGGAAGCGTGTTGTTTGCGTAGGGCGTCTTGGTCGCGGGATTGCAGACCAGAAAGTGAACGGCTGTATTGGCGGCGGCCGTGGGGGCTGTGGTGCAGTTGGGCTGCTCGGCAGCAGTCGGCAGGTTTTCGAAGAAGTTGCCGGCGATCTGCGCGTCGCTCGGAAGTGCACCACTGTGAGTGGTCCCGTGAATAAAGCGATAGCCCGCGAAGCTCCCGAAGAAGAAATCCTTGTCGGTGCGAATTTTACCGCCAATTGTCGCGCCAAAACGGTGCTGGTTATAGGGGTCCTTAGTAGCTCCTACACCGCTGTTATGGGCGATCGCGTTGAAGTTTCTGTCGCGGAAGAACTCGAAGACCGAGCCGTGGTACTTGTTGGTGCCGCTCTTGGTGATGACGCTGACGACCGCTGAAGAGTAGCGGCCAAGCTGCGCGCTGTAGTTGTTGGTGACGACGTTGAACTGGCTGACGGCGTCGGGGTTTGGGACCTGGTTGCCCGTGTTGCGCAGGCCGGCCATGTTGAGGCCACCATCGAGATAGTAGGAAACCTGGCCTACCAGACTGTCGGTCGAACCGTTCACCAGAACGTGGAGTTCCTGGTACCCAAGGCTGTTGGCAGGCGTTACACTCTGGACGCCGGGAACAAGCTGGAGCAGGCGGGTCACATCGCGGTTGACGAGTGGAAGGTTGTCGATTTCGACGTTGTCGACAGTGCGGCCAAGGGTCGCGCTGCCGAGATTGACGAGCGGAATTTCCCCGGTGACTTCCACCGTTTCGGTCCCGCCACCGATCTCAAGCGGAAGATTCAGCTCGGCGTTCTGCATGACCGAGAGGACGATGCCGGTGCGATCCAGTTTCTTGAAGCCGGTCGCCGTGACGGTGATCTTGTAGGGACCGACGGGCATGAACTCATCGTGGTAAGTGCCGTCCCCCTTGCTTGTGACAGAACGGACGAAGTTGGTGTCCGTCTGGGTGAAGGTGATGGTCGCGTTGGGAATAGCCGCGCCCGTGGCATCGGTGACGGTACCGAAGACAGTGGCGGTACTGAGTTGGGCCAGGGCCGACGGTACGAATAGCAGTACCAGCACGGCGCAGCAGACTGTGCGTAAGAACTTGAACACTGTGAACCTCCTCTAAGCAAGACAGGAAAAATCAATCGCATCCGGATGCAGTGGCCGTGCTCGGCGAGAGTTTGCCGATGCTTTCGAACCTGCTTTGGGGTGCGACGAACACCTTACGCTCAAAAAGTGACTTTTGGCAATATTAAATTTTTAGAATGAACAATACGGGGAATCCGCATAGATAAACGGTTATCTTCTGGGTTTTTAGAAAGTGAGGCCCCAATTGAACGTGAAAGCGGTAACGGGTTCCGTGGTGGTGACAACCAGCCTTTCGCCGCGCGCTTCGGGCGTTCCCTTGTCCACTGAACCGGGGCGGCCCGGGCCCATAACGATGTTGCTTTCGGTGAGAGCGGTAGTGGGAACCGACGAGTGATCCGTAACGTGTAAGACAACTTT
>JBDTAZ010000082.1:0-3746 GCA_039924325.1 Gemmatimonadaceae bacterium | reverse complement strand
TGGGACCCGAGGGCGGCAACGCCGGCGGAAAGCTTGTGGCGATGGGGCGACCGGAGGAGATAGTCCAGGTCGCGGAGTCGCATACCGGACGCTGGCTGGCACCGCTTCTGGCGGGCGGAAAGCCGGTTCGGGGGGGAATGGCGGCGTCGCAGCGGATTGATGGGCCGGCCGCCTCAAAAAAGCGCAAGGCGGGCTAGGTTGGGCGGTGCGACTTGGCGCTATGACTTGGTGCTATGACTTGGCGCTGCGGTTGAGCTTGCCCCGGATGGTCGCTAAATTGGTAGGTCTGCCCGGAAAACCTTTCGGCGCAGCATTCCCCAGTAGCTCAGTTGGTTAGAGCATTCGACTGTTAATCGAAGGGTCGTAGGTTCAAGTCCTACCTGGGGAGCCTTTGTAAGTACCGGTTACACAACAGCTTAGTGGCGCTGAGCACAAGGATTAGGCCGAGTCTATGGATCCGACAGGATTGAGCTCATTTGTTGCGTTTGTCCTCGCGATTAGCCTCGCCACTGAGCGGCTAGTGACGATTCTGAAGACGGTGTTCGCCCAATGGCTTGCGGATCCGCCTCCAGTATCCCCCAAGGCGACGAACCCCGCGCTCGATTGGCGCCGACGCTTTGCGGTCCAATTGGTTGCGTTTTCCTGCGCTTGGATAACAGTTGGATTCGTCGCCTATGACGGTAGAGGATTCGCTGCGAGCATGCTAGGCAGGGTGCCCGCGCCCGGCCTCGGCGGTTTCACGCTTCCTTCGCCGCTTCTTGCACTTCTTGCGAGTGGTGGGTCTGCATTTTGGTCCGGGCTTTTGGGCTACACACAGGCGGTCAAAGATTCCAAGCGAACCGACACAGCCACCGCTGCTGCTAGACTGACATCAGCGGGCGTGGTCGATACCGCTGCCGCGGCAGCCTTGTGCTCCCGCATATCGCCAAGCGAACATTCCGAAGTGCGAAAATGGCTTGATGCGCACGACGTTCAACCGGCGTTACCCGGAAGTAGACCATGACTAATATCGTCGACATTGCAATCCCCCCAGATGCAGGCGCGATCACGTTTGGCGTGGCGTGTCCGGCATCTCCGCAAGCACTTTCAGGAATAGTGTGGCGTTACACCACAACTCAGCAGCCCGACGGAAAATGTGGGGAAATCACCCCTGCGACACCGAGCGTACCGCTGGGATCGCCCGGCACGATAGCAGGAAGATATTTCGTCCTGGAGGGGGCCGTTTTGAAACTAGGTTCTGACGGACCGATACCGTATCAAGTCATCGTGAGTCTTCGTGGCTCGAACGGAACTGCGTTTCATCAGGAGGTTCCGCAGGACGGCGGCGTCGGAACAGTCGACAAGGAGAGCTCGCCATTCCAATATTCGTTCCATGCGGTGTAGGCGCTATCCACACTCTCATGCAGCACGCACCGGCGCACGACAGCTTGTCCTGATTGGTCTCGGCGTATTTCTGCTGGTACCGAAACACCGGTTGACTGCTCAAGCAGTCACGACCGCCTCGACCACGGCCAACGATTCGGCGACCAGTACGAGGATCGGCGAGTTGATTCAATCCGTTTCGTATGGTGTCCCCGCGAGCCCTGCGTTCGAACTCCTGCCGAATAAGCCGGAAGAGGTCGCTCCGCTCGTTAGCGGCCATGACTTCCAGACTAACGCTAAAACCTGGCTGGACGGTACCGCACTTCGCATCGGTATAGCAGTGGATAGTCGACCGTTTGTAAAGAATGGCGGCTCCCTATCTCAGTATCAGCGCAGCACCGTTCGTCAGATTGCGTTCCGTACGATGCTATCCGCAGGAACCGCAAGAGCAACAGATGGACACGCCACGATAGCGGCAATAGGAGTAAGAATACCTCTGGTCGACGACGGCGACGCACGTGCTGATTCGGAATTTGTACAGTTGGCCGCCGGGACTATCAACCGTGTAATCGCCTCGCTGCCACAGCCCCCTCTCAACGCGGATGCAAGCTTCTTCGCCGCGCGGATGAAGATAGCCGACAAGGCGCTCGATTCTTTGCGCGATGACTATGAGCGACGTAAATGGAACGCTCGTAAGTTGGAACTTGGCGCCGCGGGAAGTGTCCAGGCCGGGGGCACTCAACTGACACCCGATAGCACGCAACTCGGACGCGCTGGCTTCTGGCTTGGCGGAGCAGTCCCCGTGTCAACGTGGTTGCAGCTTACTAGTTCAGGCGCGATGACTTGGGCTCGAACCGACTCGGTCGGACAGGAGTCATCGCGCGCGTCCGGCGGTCTCGGGCTGCGCGCCTTTCCGGTTGCCGTTTTTTCTGTCGCGGTTGAAGTGGCCCGCGTGCAAGCTCGTCACACCGGCGATCGCGGGGCAGACCACTGGACGCACTTGGGCACCGTTGCGGAGTGGTACGTTGCCGAGCTTGGCGGTTGGCTGGGAGCTGGTTACGGTGGAGATCTCAACCGCTCAGGCCACTTGGATCGGCAGCTTTCTCTTCGCTACGCGTTCTATAAAGACCGGTTACTAACGCAGTAGGATCTGACTGGTTCCGATTGAAGCGAAAAGGAGTCGTTAGACCGGGTCAGAGGAGACAATAAATGGCACGCTTACAGCGGCGACCGTTCACAATCCAGACGGATTGGGCACGGAATCCATACACGCGGCGATCACCTTCTCGCGTATTCTTGAGTTGAGGTGCCGGTGACCAGCGCACGCGACTTCCAGTGCACGCTGCATCAGTTCAGCCTGGCACTGTACGCATACACGGGGAGTGCGTGAACAGGTACAAGCAGACCGCGAGAATACTCTTCGCGTGCGGCATGATCGGCCTCGGCATACTCGGCCTGACGTACGGCGACTTCGCGCTGCAGTGGCAACCGGTACCATCCGGATTTGCAGGCCGCGAAGTATTGGCGTATCTAGTTGCGCTACTCATGATCGCCGGGGGAATCGGGCTGCTATTCAGACGGACTGTGACGATCGCAACGCGCATACTATTCCCCTACCTGTTGCTGTGGCTGTTGCTCAAGGTAAGCGCGATCGCGGCGGCGCCGTTGGTGGAAGGCGCGTGGCTGGGCTTTGGAGAAATTGCCGTGCTTGCTGCAGGCGGATGGATTCTCTTTGCGAGACTGTCGGGACTAGCGGAAACGACAACACTCGGAGCATGCGTGGGTTCGAGGGGTGTCCGCGCCGCGCAGACTCTCTTCGCGTTGTCGCTGATGCCTATCGGGCTATCACACTTCGTCTATCTCAGCGAAACCGCGGCACTCGTTCCGGCTTGGCTTCCGTTTCGCGCCGTATGGGCATGTCTCACTGGTGCCGGTCACATCGCTGCCGGGCTCGGAGTACTCTTTTCAATATTTCCGAGGCTCGCGGGTATGCTCGAGGCTGCGATGCTTAGCGTTTTTACGGCTCTCGTCTGGATTCCGGCGATCGTCGCTCATCCCGGCGTGAGGTTGAACTGGACTGCGTTCGTAATTTCCGGCGCAATATCTGCTGGCGCATGGGTCGTGGCTGCGAGTCTGGCTCGAAGCACACTGGCGACGACTTACAATTGGTCGCCAGTTTAGCGCTGTGCCTGAAGTGCCGCCTAGGCAGCGAGCCTAGTTAGCGATTGCATCAGTTTCATCGCCGAGCGCCAGTCGGTAGCCATGCTTCGGTACCGTGAGAAGGTGCCGAGGATGATGCGGATCGCGCTCCAGTTTTCTGCGCAGCTCGGCGAAGTGCGTGTCGAGCGTTCGGCTCACCACGTCGGGATCGTATCCCCACACTT
>JBDTAZ010000081.1:0-7752 GCA_039924325.1 Gemmatimonadaceae bacterium | reverse complement strand
CCGGATCGCACTCGTCAGTGCCGGATCGCACTAGTCATCCCCGCGAAGGCGGGGATCCATGTTTCTAGGGACCGGTCGAGAATGGATCCCCGCTTCCGCGGGGATGACTGATACTGTGGCTGGTTTGAATGGTACTGTGGCGTGGATGGCTCGCACCCCGCAGCAAGGACCGGTTCGGCTTTACCGTCTGACCCTGCCAAGTCGCGACACCACCACCGTCTCAGCGGCGGCACCACGAGTCACGTACACACTCAGATTCGAAACGCCGAACGCCATTCCAAGCTGAGTATAGATCACGGGCGATCGTGTCACCCTGAAGGTCACTCCGTGAATGGCCTTCTCATTCCGGCTTCGAATGGTATCCCGCCCCGCTCGCATGGTCACTCGCGCGGGCGCCGAATCGATATCAACACTTACACGTTCACCCCGCGCCATCGCAGAGTGGCGCGCGTGTTCCAGTATCGTCGCCACCTCCTCGGCGGCGCCGCGAACGGCTATCGCGTCCAGCAGGTATCGGGTACGCGGGATTGCGACTCCAGTGATCAGGGCTATTATCGTCACTACTAGGAGCGTCTCGACAAGCGTGAATGCTGCTCGTGTTCGATGTCGAGTTCCACGACGGTTCAATCGCTGCATGACAGCATTATTGCTGCGATGAAACCCACCTAGCTGGATCGATTATCGTTTTCGAGTATCAAAAAGTGCTTGGAGAAAGAATGCGCGTAATTCATCCGCTGGCCGGAGTGCTTGGCGCGAGCTGGTCGCCGGTGACGGCGCACTACCGCTCGCGCGAGAGGTGATGGCCGAGCAGTCGTGGTGCAACGTGTTACGCACACAGGCGCTAACCGTCTTGAAGGGTATGCGTGGCGCGACGGCTCGGTCGCTCTATCATGAATACGTGAAATAGCGAATGCTATCAGCGCGAACGAACAACCAGTTGCTCCTGATATTCGACAGTGAGCTTGCGAGAATGTCTTAAGTGAGGATTGCTCTTTCAACCGGCGGCGGCGATGCACCAGGTCTCAACGCGGTAATTCGCGCCGCGGTCCTGAGCGCCCTCGATCGCGACTGGGACGTGCTCGGCGTGACGAAGGGCTACGCTGGCTTGCTGGGCGAAGAGGACATGATTCCGCTCACGCGCGCCGCGGTGCGCGGCATCGGCCACATGGGCGGGACGATTCTCCGGACTACAAACCGTGGGAATCCGTTTTCGTATCCTATGCTCCAGGAGGACGGCACCTACGCCATCGTTGATCGTTCAGACGAGCTTATTGCCCGCGCGTCCGAGCTCGAAATCGAAGCGCTGATCTCGATCGGCGGCGACGGGTCGCTGGCCATTGCGAAGCAGCTCTCGGACAAGGGGATGAAGATTGTGGGAGTCCCCAAGACGATCGATAACGACGTTAGCGGGACGGTCACGACGTTCGGCTTCGATACGGCGGTTAATACCGCGCTCGAGGCAATCGACAGGTTGCATACGACAGCCGAGTCACACGATCGCGTTTTTGTGCTCGAAGTGATGGGCCGCGATTCCGGGTTCATCGCCCTCCACGCCGGCCTCGCCGGCTCGGCAGATGTGATTCTGATTCCGGAAATTCCGTACGATGTGGATCGCGTCTGCGAGAAGATCGTGTCGCGCAGCTTGCAGGGACGTCATTTCTCGATCGTAGTGATGGCGGAAGGCGCGCATGCGGTCGGCGAGTCGGCCGGCGTCTTGGGCGCCTCGATGCCGGGTCAGGCGGTCCGAGTGGGCGGTGTCGCCGCCCATCTGGCGGAACTGATACAGGAACGGACCGGCAAGGAGTCCCGGTCGATGGTTCTCGGTCACCTTCAGCGGGGCGGGCAGCCAACCGGGTACGATCGTTTCCTGGCGACCCGATTTGGCGGGGCCGCGGTTCGGGCCGTGGCTGACAAGAAGTGGGGCCACATGGTCGCCCTCCAGTCCCCCCATATCGTGACAATACCCATAGAGGAGGCCCTCAGCGAGCAGAAGCGAGTGGACCCCTCTCACGACGCAGTGTTGACCGCACGGGCCACCGGGGTCTCGTTCGGCGACTAATGCCGCGGCGCGCCGTGTGGCGCGCCGCGGGCTGCTCGGAGGGTTCGGTTCGTCTGACACCCAACCCCCCAAACCGCGGGGATGTAGCCAAGCGGGAAAATCCACGGTATATTCAAAACATGGCTCGGAAAAACCTCACTCGGCTTGCCTTGGCTGGGGCGATCTTCGCGATCGCCCTTCCCGTTGCAGCATTTGCGAGTGAGCCCGGGCCGGTACCGGTCCATCCGATTACGCGCTCCGACACATTGACCAAGTTGGAGAAGCCCAAATCCGAGCGTCCGTCGCCATCGACGAACAAGAAGCTCAAGCCGAGCAAGGCAACGCCATCAGCGCCGCTGCGGCATGAGTATCTACCTGATCAGCCGTGGGAGACCGAGTTCTACGTTGAGAACGATGTATCCGGACGGCAGGCGATGCAGGTCGCGTTGGCTTCGTTCAAGCCGCGCCGGTAGAAGGAGTTCGGAGTGATAGTATCGAGGACCCGCGAGGGTCCTTTTTTGTGTCCATCGTTGAGACCATCGCGTGCATTGGAATTCTCAAGTGTCACGTGTCTACGCCCGCTGTTCTGATATCTTCCATGAAGTGACGACTCCCCGAGCGGTCCAGGACCGCTACCTCCCGCCAGATCACGACAGCTTCGCTGCCGATCTTCCGCAAGGAAGGGTCATCGTCATCGCTCCGACGCGTGCGGCGTGCGAAACGATTGAGCTCGCTCTCGGGCTACACCTCGATACGGTGCTCCAACGCGAGCACGGTGATCAGATTCGGAATCTCGCGGAGAGTGGAGCAGGATTCGGAATCGTCGCTGGCACCGGCACCGGAAAGACCCTGTCGATCAGGCCGATCGCCGAGACAATTCTCAAGACGAAATCGCTCCGTGTCGGGGTCGTCAATCGCGAACGCGAAGCCACGCCGGAGACGCCGACCTGGAACGTCATCATCGTCACAACAGGCATCGCGAGGCGCTGGTTTCAGGACAACGACATCCGCGCCTCCGATACGCTCATTGTCGATGAAATTCACCAGACGTCTGCGGAGCTCGAGCTGTGCCTGGCACTCGGCAAGCGCGTTGGGTGCCGGTATATCTGGCTTTCGGCGACGGTGGATCCGGCGTTCTACTCCGAGTATCTGGGTTCGGCGTCTGTAATCGAAAGCAGCGCCTTCGATCCGGCCAAGGCCGCAACGGTGAAGGTGATCAACAGAGATCCGCTCGCGTTTCTGGATGACAAGTTCCTTCGCGCAGTCTTCAAGGAGAAGCGTGGCGTTGGTGTCTTTCTTCCGACGCGCGCCGGAGTCGAGCAGGTAGCGGAAACGGTGCACTCGCTCTTTCCGCTCATCAACACGGCGTTCTATCACGGTGGTGAACCCATTCGTGTAATCCGCCCATTTCTCGAAGGGACGGAGAAGAAGCCGTACGTGCTGTCGATGACGGCCGCAGGCCAGAGCGCGCTCAATGTGAGTGGACTTGATACCGTAGTGATCGACGACACGCGTTTCACCAATATCATCGAGCGCGGCAAGAACGTACTCAGCAAACTGCACCTCGGCAGCAATGAGATTCTGCAGATGGCGGGACGCGTCCATGGTCGAGTTGATGGCGGTCGCGTATTCATCCTGAGTGATCGTGCGATCGACTTCAAATCGCTGCAACCAACGGCGCCGGAGTTTCAGCTCGCTGGTGACTCGGAACGCGTCGCGCTCACCTGCGCTGCACTCGGCGTACGTGCAGATGCGCTGGATCTCCCTGTACCGCTGGATCGCGTTTCATATCGCAAGGCGCTCGCGCTGCTGGATGATCGCGGCATTGTCGAGAACGGCAAGCTAACAACGTACGGCAAGTCAGTCGAGGCGCTGCCCGTCGATCGCGTGTGGGCAGAGTTGCTCGTGAATGCTGATGACGATCTGGTTCCGTTCGTAGCGGTGATTAGTGGTATCGAGTCGCTGCACCGCATGACCCGCGAGGAACGTGATCTCGATGGGCTCGTCGTTGCCGGTAGCGATCATCTTACCGCCTACAACGTTTATGCAGAAGCGTTGAAGAAGTGTGGGCACATCGGTGAAGTGTACGGACTTCCGCGCCACCAGTTCGACGAATCGATAGTGGAATGGGCCGAGCGTCGTGGCGTGCTGGTGAAATCGATCGAGGACGCTGCACTGGGGATGGCCAGCGTGTATCGCAGCCTCGGAATGCCGCTGCCTGCGAATTTGGCGTTCGCGCGCGATCATACATACAAGCAGTTCGCCGAGTTGCTGGCGCGCACTATGCCGTTCGATCTCGTGATTGATGAACAGACGCGGGAAGGCGGTAACGCGCGCGTATCCAAGACAAGTGTATGTGGGAGTTGGGGCGCAATCGCCGGCACGCTGCGTTATTTCGCCGGCAAGAGCGGCGAGCCACGCGCGGGCATCGAAGGGACGCAGATCCCAGACAGTCTGATTCGCAAGTATGCCACGCGCAGCAAGCCGCAACTCGCGTACGATCCACATCGCAAGCACGACCAACTCGTGCTGATGAGCCGAGTCGAGTACTTCGGATTCGAACTGGATCGCGAAGTCGAGGCCGTGCGCGAATTCACGCCGGAGCTTGCCACCGAAGCGCGCCACATCCTGGCCGAAGCAGCGGCGCGCGAAGAAGCGCGGCAGGTATCCATCAAACGCAATCACGCCGCCATCAACGAAGTGCGTGAAGCGTATCGGCGGTCCGGCGGAGCCACCGCACGGCTGGGACTTGACGAGCTCACTGCGCTGTACGAGTCCCAGATGGCGGACGTGAATTCCGTCGAGGAATTCCGGAACGCGCGGCTGACCGTGAACCCGGATGATTTCGTATCACCGGAAGAGCGTGCGCGACTGGCTTTGCTGCCGGAGATGGTGCTTGTGCGTGATCGTGAGGCGTGGATCGATTACGACGTCGAGGAGCGGGCTGACGGATCGAGGTACGGTGTCGCGCGATTGCGCCTGCCGGAGAAGATTGCGCGGTCGCTCACCGAAGCCGAGGTTCCCGTGCTGGACAGACCAACTCGGTTCACGGTAGTACGCGGCCAGCGGGGTGCCGTGAAGGCCGATACATTGGACGAGCTTCAGGAGCTCCTCGACCGACCGTGGTCAACGGACGAGATCGCAACCGAGAGGAAACGTGACGACAGAAAGCCACAACATAATCGCCGCCCATTTCACGGAAAACATGCGCACGGTGGAGGCAAGCGCAACGGCCCTCGCGGACGCGGCCGACGCGGCCGGTAACGCGCTCGTAAAGGCGGTCCTGGGTGGCAAGAAGATTCTCTGCTTCGGTAACGGCGGTTCGGCGACGCAGGCGAGTCACATGGCGGGCGAACTGATCGGACGATTCAAGGAAACGCGACGCCCCTACGCCGCAATCGCGCTCGGCGCCGACATGGGCGCGGTGACGTGCATCGCGAACGACTTTGGATATGGTGCTCTGTTTGAGCGCCAGATCGAGGGGCTCGCGACGCATGGTGATATCGCGATCGGACTTACTACCAGCGGCACCTCGGAGAACGTCGTGCGCGGGCTTGCGATGGCGCGACTGAAAGGTGCGGTGACAATTGCGATGACGGGAGAGAAGGGTGTTGCAGATGGGAGTGTGGATCACCTGCTTGCGGTGCCGAGTGGTATTACGGCGCATGTGCAGGAAGTCCATCTTTTGCTGCTGCATGCGTGGTGCGTGGAGATCGACGCGCAGGTGCTCGGGCACCGGTAGTCTGGCGGGTGACGGCGTCGTCACGCCTGCCCACCGATCTGCGCGAGTCATCCCGCCGCGAGGCGCTTCCGCTCAATGATCCGCTAGAGTCATCCCGCCGCAGGCCGGGATCCACCGACGACGGCTGGATATTCGATACCAGCGAGCGAAGGATCGGGACTGTGAGGCCCGCGCGCGGTTCGCTTGGTGACTGTTGGACGCCGAGGCTTCCGTGCGTGATGCCCAAGTAACAGCGTTTGTCCTGCGCGGTGCGAAGGACGTATTGTGTGCGCTGGGGAGGAGAATGTTTTTCGACTCGTCCGTGGATCCCGGCCTTCGGCGGGATGACATTCGTGGATGAGTGAGCGGAGGCACCCTTCGAAGGCATGACACTATTCGGACGAGCGTTCGACGCGCGTCATCCGGCTAAATTCCAAGAATGACGACGCCCGCAGCCCCTCCGACGTACTTCCGAAAGGGATTCGGCCTCAAGGGTGAGGTCGAGGGCGAGCTCGCGGCTGCTTACGACGGGCGGCTGGTCGATCTGCTCAAGGAGCGGGACTACTCGCTGACTGCCGGCGGAGTCACCATCCGTCTGGCGCGCGAGTTCGGTTTCTGCTACGGGGTCGAGCGCGCGGTCGAGTACGCCTACCAGACGCGCAAGAAGTTTCCGGACAAGAAGATCTACCTGGCGGGCGAGATCATCCACAATCCGCATATCAACAAGCGGTTGAGCGATGCGGGAGTGATTTTCCTCAAGCACAACGCGAATACGAACGAGGCGTCGTTCGATTTCAGCATCGTGAATCCGGAAGATGTGGTACTTCTGCCTGCATTTGGAGTCACCGTGGCGGACTTCGCGACTCTAAGAGAGCGCGGGTGCGTCATGGTCGATACGACCTGTGGATCGGTGCTGAACGTCTGGAAGCGAGTCGAGAGTTACGCGCGCGATGGGCATACGGCGCTCATCCACGGCAAGTACTACCACGAAGAGACTCGCGCCACGGCGTCTCAGGTTATGAAGTATCCCGGTGGCCAGTATCTGATAGTCCGCGACATGGACGAGGTTCGAATCCTTTGCGATTTCCTGGAAGGAAAGCGACCTGCTTCGGAGATCATGGAGAAGTTCGCGCCTCATGCCGCGTCTCCCGAGTTCGATCCGGAGCGCGACCTCAAGCGAATCGGAGTCGCGAACCAGACGACCATGCTGGCGAGTGAGAGCCTTGCGATCGCTGCCGAGACGCGGGCTGCGATGGCTCGCGGCAAGGGCGAGGAGTACGCCACGGAGAACTTTCGCACCTTCGATACGATCTGCTCCGCGACCCAGGACCGTCAGGACGCAGTTGCGGAAATGTTGCTGGATCCACCGGACATCATGCTGGTGATCGGCGGTTACAACTCGAGCAACACGATCTCGCTGGCCGCCCTCTGCGCCGACAAGGTGCCGACATATCACATTGAAGATGCAACCTGCATCGATGTGGAAGGACTTGTCATTCACCATCGCGTGCGTCAGGGCCGGGACGATGTGACGACGCCGGGGTGGTTGCCGGCTGCTGGAGATGTCGTCGTTGGCGTGACGGCCGGCGCGAGTACTCCCAACAACAAGATCGCAGAGACAGTGGCGCGGGTGTTTGCGACGCGCGGGATCGACCCCGCGTCGGTAGTCTAGGACCCGGGCGCCGCCACTCCTGCGGTTCCCGCTCTGACACACTTTTGTGTCGGATGCACACGCCAGACAGCGAACAACTGTCCGTCCGCGGACACCGGGTTGTAACAAAGTGTTACAACTAATTCGGTTGCTGATGTGACGGATTGGTAGCGATCCGGCCTCGTTTCTGAACGTTTTCCCCATGAAAGGCTGCGGGCCGCTAAAGTTCCCAGCAGGACGGCGCGAAACTTGTTATCATGCGCCGGTGTACCGACGGTGCGCACGAGTGTGCGCAAACGAATTTCCCAGGGGGGAAGATGGATTTCGGAGCGTTGCCCGTCT
>JBDTAZ010000080.1:0-15398 GCA_039924325.1 Gemmatimonadaceae bacterium | reverse complement strand
GATCTACATCCGGATCCACCGCGAAACCAACTGCGGCGCCGCTCTTCTTCACAAGTGCTTCAAGCTCGCCGAGATTCTCGGCGACTGGTTCCGGCGGACGCGGGAAGCGACCATCGACTTCCATGTTTATGCTGCTCACCACACAGCCAAAACGTTCGAGCAGGATCGGCATGAACAACCCACCCGCACCCCGCACACAATCAAGAGCAACTTTGAATTTGCGCGCGCGTATTCCATCGACATCGATGAAAGGAAGCGCGAGGATAGCATCAATGTGACGCTGGATCGCCGCGTCGTCACGCTCGACGGAGCCCAGCCTATCCCACGTCGCGCGCGCAAAATTGCGCTCGACTACGGCGCGCATCTCTCGCGCTTCATCGTTATCGAGGAATAGCCCCGACGGCCCGATGAACTTGAGCGCGTTCCACTCGATCGGGTTGTGACTCGCCGTTATTCCGAGGCCGCCAGCCGCGTGATGATGCTCCACGGCAAGTTGAATTGTAGGGGTCGGAACGATTCCGATATCGATGATCGTGGCGCCGACACTCTCCAGCGCGGCGATCACCGCATGATGGAACATCGGTCCACTCACCCGGCTGTCGCGGCCCAATACGATCGTCCGGTTGCCCGGGTTGCGCGACAGCGCCCAGTGCCCGAAGCCCGCCGCAAACTTGCCGACGATCTCCGGTGTTAACGCTTCCCCGACGCGACCGCGCACGCCGGAGACACTTACCATCAAGCCCGGATAATCCATTGAATTAAAAAAGCTGATGCCCGTGCGGAAAGCACGGGCATCAGTCAAATCTACGGCTTCACCACATGAACCGAAGGCGTTCCGCCCGGCGGCTCATCGGAGCGAGACTACTTCCGGCGGCGGCGAACCATCGGTACGAGGCCGAAGAGACCCGTGCCAAGGAGGGCCATCGACGACGGCTCTGGAGTCGACGTGTAGGACAAGGTCCCGGTCAGATCATACTTGCCACTGTTAGTGCGTCGTGAGGCGTCCACTGCCAGGTCATTCACGGACAAAGACAGCGTACCTCCATTATACGCGAACAACTGCGGCGTATTGACGAAGTTGACACCCGCGGTACCGTTGCCGCCCCAGAAGGAACCGTTCACGAACGAACTGAACAATCCGCCGCCCGGTGTGGTGGTCGGGCTCGTGAAATTCGTACCAAGCACGAAATCCCCGGTCGCAGGCACCCACCCGCAGAATCCCTGGTTTCCAGCGCAGCTATACGCACCGAAATCAATCTGACCCAACGTAACGGTCTGCGGTGTCGTGAGAGCGGTCCAGTTGAAAGCCTGCCCCGCGAACGACACGCCTGCACCGTTGTTGCTGTTCGTCGTTGGCGTGCAGGCGTATGACCCGAAGCAGCCGCCGGTATTGCCGGTAACCGCAACCTGCGCCTGCGATACCCCCGCAACACTCGCAAACATCACGGCGACGGCGGTCACATTTCTAAACAATCCCATTTGCGCTCCTTTCAGGAACTTGGCGATCACTCGCCGACTATCTGCGAACACTGTTGAGTCTCTGTAGCACGAATGCAACACATAACCAGCCCGCGCAACAGTTTCGAAACCCACAGTACCCGTCATCGTGTCTGCTTTCCCTATGAAAACAGAATAAACACTGATGGAGATGAGATCTTTCCAAAGCAGGGACGGTGCCACACACGGAAAGCAAAAATCGGCAATAATTGCCGGAAATCTAAAACGCTAACTCGCCAGCTTTTCGCGCCTGATGACGTGGATAAATGCCGGCGCGAGGTCGGGATCGAACTGAGTCCCGGAGCATCGCGTGATCTCGGCGATGGCGTCATCGGCGGACATGAACCGACCCCGCCGATAAGCGCGTCCGCTCGTCATCGCATCGAACGCATCTGCAACACCCGCTATCCGCGCTTCCATCGGAATGTCGTAACCGGCAAGCTTGTCCGGGATGCCGCGACCATCAAATCGCTCGTGATGCGATCGGACGATACTCAGCGCTACTGGCTCCTCGCCAAGCAACGGCGAGAGTATCTGCCAGCCCAGCATCGGGTGCGTCATGATGTGCTGATACTCTTCGTCGGTGAGCGGACCTTCCTTGTTTAGAACCGCCTCGCGAACGCCGATTTTTCCGATGTCGTGAACCTGGCCGCCCAACTCTATCTGCCTCACCATGGACTCTGGCAGTCCGATTTCACGCGCCAGCAGTGACGAATACTGGCTGACCCGGATTGAGTGCCCGCGGGTGTACTGGTCCTTTACTTCAAGCGCCTGCACGAGCGCCTGAACTCCACCAAGGAATAATTCCTCCAGCCGGCGTGCCTGCGCCGCCACCAACCGCTCAAGCCCAGTCTGGTAGTCGCGGTTCTCGAGTATCAGCCGCCGCTTTTCCATCGCCTGACCGACCCGGGCCAGGACTTCTTCCAGGTGGAAGGGCTTCGTGAGGTAATCCATCGCGCCGTTGGCAAGGCAGCTGAGTGCCAGTTCCACATCGGCGACTGCTGTAATCAGGATGACGGCTAGATCGGGGTATTTGGCTCTGGCCTGCCGCAGCAGCTCGATTCCGTCCATCCGAGGCATCCGGATATCGCTGAGTAGCAGAGCGGCCGGCACGTTGGCGAGCTGTTCCAGGGCTTCGACCCCATCTGAGGCCTCCACGCACGTGAACCCGTCGCTCGTCATCAAGCGAACAAGTACCTGCCTGAGCCTTGGCTCATCGTCCGCGATTACACAAAAAATTGGTGCGGGCGCCGTCACGTCATCATCCCCCTCATATTTCAGGAAGTATTCTAGCCTCCGATCCAACCACCTGCCATGACAAAGATCTTCGATTCAGACATGTCCGCCGCCTTCGGGACCCGGGCAATCCATGCCGGCCAGCGGCCCGATCCCCTGTCTGGGGCAATAATGACGCCCATCTACCAGACGTCCACCTATGTCCAGGAGGCTCTCGGAGTCAACAAGGGCTACGAGTATGCCCGTGGCAAGAATCCAACCCGCGAGGCGCTGGAGCGCAATGTGGCTGCGCTGGAAGGCGCACACCACGGCTTCGCATTTTCAAGCGGGATGGGCTGCCTCGACTCGATCATGAAGTTATTCAAATCCGGCGATCACTTCGTCGTCGGCGAAAACGTGTATGGCGGAACTTACAGATTGTTCGACAAGATCCTCCGCTCTTTCGGAATGACGTTTACCTATGTCGATACGCGTGACCCGCAGCTCATCGCAGATGCGTGCACCAGCGCAACTGCGGCGGTCATCGTCGAGACTCCCACCAACCCGCTCATGCGGCTCACCGATATCCAGGCCGCCGCAGATATCGCTCATTCGCACAATGCGCTACTTATCGTCGACAATACTTTTGCGTCGCCATACTTCCAGCATCCCTTCAAGCTTGGCGCAGACATAGTCTGGCACTCGTCCACCAAGTACCTGAACGGCCACAGCGACATGGTCGGCGGCATTGCGCTCGTAGATGACGACGACCTCGCGACCAGGCTGCAGTTCATTCTGAACGCAGCCGGCGCGGTACCGGGCCCGATGGACGCGTGGCTGGTCCTCCGTGGGACCAAGACTCTTCATCTTCGCATGGAACGTCACGATAGCAACGGCCGCGCAATTGCCGCATGGCTGGCGTCCAGAATCGGAGAGAAAAATGTGTTCTACCCGGGGCTCGACTCGCATCCGCAGCACGCTCTTGCGGTCAAGCAGATGTCCGGGTTCGGCGGCATGATTTCAGTCGAAACTGGAAGCCGCGACAACGCCGCGCGCATGCTTCAACGCGTCAAGGTCTTCTCGCTAGCTGAGTCCCTGGGCGGAGTCGAGAGCCTCATCAATCAGCCCGCCGAGATGACGCACGCATCGGTCGAACCCGCGCGGCGCGCGCAGCTCGGAATCACCGATGGCCTCATTCGGCTGTCCTGCGGTGTCGAAGATGTAGGCGATCTTATCGCGGACCTCGACCAGGCACTCAGATGACCGACTCTCTTCCAGTAGTATCTCCGTTCCAACGCCGTACTCTAACCCAGATCGCGCCCGTCGCCTGGGAGCACCCGGCAGACCGGGCGGCCCTGCAGACGCTCCGAGCGATTCCGGGCCTGGATGAACTCGTGAGAAAGGTCATGAGCTTTCTCGGAGAACGCGGTGTGCGCCAGCTGTTCACCGCAGACTCCGTGCGCGTCAACGAACGGCAACGCCCCAAGTTGTACGCGCTCTACTCTGAAGTACTCGAAACGCTGGACTGGCCCGAACGGCCCGATCTGTTTGTAACGCAGACTCCGTTCGTAAACGCAATGGCCGTGGGATTCGAAAAACCATTCATCGTCGTTCATACGGGTGCGCTCGGCATGCTCGCTGAACCGCAACAGCGCGTGTTACTCGGTCACGAGGTTGGTCACGTGATGAGTGGTCACTCTACCTATTCAACGCTCGCACTGCTTTTTCTCTCATTCGGATTCAATGCGATTCCCGGGCTCGGCCTGATCGCTCTCCCTATTCAACTTGCATTGCTCGAATGGTATCGCAAGGCCGAGTTTTCGGCCGACCGTGCCGGACTGCTCTCGTCGCAGCAGCCGCTCGAAGCAATGCGCATGTTCCTGCTCTTCGCGGGCGGTAACAGCGATGCCGACGAAACAAGTCTCGATGAGTTCCTTGTGCAGGCGCAGGCATACGAAAGCGATACGGATGCGGTCAACATACTGTTCAAGTTGCTGAACGTCGCGGGGCGCACGCACCCGTTCAACACAGTTCGCGCGGCGGAGCTGCAACGGTGGATCCAGTCAGGCGGTTACGACACGATTCGCAGTGGCGAATATCCGCACCGTGGCCCGGATGCCGATCGCCCACTTAGCGATGACTACGCCGACGCGGCCGACTATTATGGCGACAAGGTTAAGTCGATGATGAATCAGATGTCCGACGCTGCTCGACGTGCAACGGACACCATGAACAACGCATTCCGCGGCGGATCGGAGTGAAGGTTCTGATTGTTGGCAGTGGCGCAAGAGAGCATGCAATCGCGTGGAAGTTGCTGCAGGACGACCCCACGCTCGACCTGCTGGCGGCGCCCGGAAACCCTGGAATCGGGACACTCGCGCGCTGTGTCCCGATCGAAGCGGATGACTTGCACGGATTGTTGCGCCTCGCACAAGCCGAAGCGATCGATCTCACGGTTGTCGGGCCCGAAGCGCCGCTCGATGCCGGCATCGTGGACCTCTTCAAAGCCAACAGACTTCCGATTTTCGGACCGACCCGCGGCGCGGCGCGCATCGAAACTTCAAAGCGTTTCGCGAAGGAGTTGATGGCCAACGCCGGAGTGCCCACCGCACACGCTAGTCACCACGCCACGGTTGATACCGCTGTTCGTGCTGCGCACGCACTGGGCGCACCGGTTGTAATCAAGGCGTCCGGACTTGCCGCGGGAAAAGGCGTCGTCATAGCATCAACCATGGCCGAGGCCGAGCGCGCAATTACCGAGATGCTGGACCACGGAATTTTCGGCGCGGCGGGTCGCGAAGTCCTGGTTGAGGAATACATGGAGGGAGAAGAGGTGTCGATTTTCGCAATTTGCGACGGTCAGCACTCTCGATTGATGATCGCCGCCCAGGATCACAAACGCCTCGAGGACGGCGATATCGGACCAAATACAGGTGGCATGGGTGCGTATGCGCCCGTCTCGCTCGACACGCCGACACTTCGCGAATTCGTCAAGGTTCGGATAGTAGATCGTGTCCTCGCCGCCTTGCAGGAGGAAGGACACCCGTTCAGGGGACTCCTTTATGCCGGCTTGATGCTCACCGCACGAGGCCCCATGGTCGTAGAGTTCAACTGCCGATTCGGTGATCCGGAAACACAGGCGCTGCTTCCGCTCATGGCCAGTTCGCTGTTACAGCCGATGCTCACGGTTGCACGCGGTGAAACGCTCGTGGGCTCTCCTGAATTTGAATGGCTACCTGATTCGTGCGTAACGACCGTCCTTGCCGCAGCGGGCTATCCGGCGCACGTGCGGAAAGGCGACGCAATATCCTTTCCGGCGCCGCAAGATGGAGTGTATGTCTTTCACGCGGGTACTCGCCTTGCAGACGCGTCGACGAGCCACAATGCAAACCCGCCGGCAGTCGTGACGAGCGGCGGCCGGGTACTATCGGTGAGCGCAGTCGCGCCAACACTGCACTCAGCTGCGACTATGAGCCGCCACTACGCGGGGCGCATCGGCTTCGAAGGGAAGCAGATGAGACACGACATCGGATGGCGTGAGCTCTACAGAGAAATCGAAGCTCCGCACGACAACAATCGACATGCCTGAACTGCCGGAAGTAGAGACGATCGCGCGCGGCGTCCATGCTGCCGTCGCAGGCCGCACGATCGAAGCCGTCGGAATTCCGAGACCAGACGTGTTGCGCGAAGTCACCGCGCGCACGTTCGCGAAGCGCGTCCGCGGAGCTACGATTCTCGAATCGCGACGCCGCGCCAAGCATATCGTTGTGACCCTCGATAGCGCCGACTCGCTGGTCGTACAGCCGCGCTTCACCGGTGCCATGCTGGCAACTCGCGGGAGTGAACTGACAGACTACGATCGCAACTACACCGCCGTTCTCCTTGGCCTCGACGCCGGCTACGTGTTAGCCTATCGCGACGTGCGACGACTAGGGACCGTTTCGCTGATGAATTCCGAGCGCCTCGAGAAGTACTTTGGCGAACTTGGAGACGAACCGCTGGAAGAGGGATTTACTGGCGCTCGGCTTTCGGCTATTCTTCGGGCGTCCCGCCAGCCCGTCAAGAAGGTCATAATGGATCAATACAAAGTCGTCGGAGTCGGCAACATCTACGCAAATGAAGCGCTCTGGCGCGCTGGAATAGATCCGTCGCGAGCCGCGGACAAAATCACGCCCAGCGAAGCTGCCGATCTTCGCGACGCTATCGTCGCCGTGCTCGACGAAGCAATCGCATCGGGCGGCTCGAGTATTCGGGATTACCGGAACGCGACGGGCGAGGCAGGCGCATTCAGCGAGTTCCTGTCCGCGTACGGGCGCGCTGGTGAAAAATGCTTGCGATGCGGCGCAAAACTGATCGAGACTCACGCGGTCGATGGACGTCAGACAGTGTTTTGCTCGCACTGCCAGAGCTGAATACTTAATTCCAGTGTCAAAGTCGCGCGCATATACCTTCAAGGACCCTACAAGCGAGGAGCAGCTCGCGACCATGCGAGCCGTTGTACGCGAAACCGCGCGCAACGAGCCTGGCGTCTACCGCATGATCGCTGACAACGGCGAGATCGTGTACGTCGGCAAATCAAAGCAGATTCGCTCTCGCCTGCTGAGCTACTTTCGCGCGTCCTATCCGGAAGACAAGGGCGCGCGAATCGTCCGCGAAGCAGTGAAGGTAGAATGGGACTACGAGCCGAGTGAATTCGCCGCGTTGCTGCGCGAACTTCGATTGATCAAGCAATACCGCCCGCGCTTCAATGTGGCAATGAAGCGTGATGCCCGCCACTACTCGTTCATTAGAATCTCGCGCGGCGCTGCTCCCCGCCTCAACGTAGTGCGGGGCGCCAGCCCCGACGATGCTGCCGTATACTACGGCCCCTTCGTAGGTGCGCAACGTATCTCCGAAGCCGTTCGCGAACTCAATGACGTACTCGGATTGCGCGATTGCCGAAGTGACATGCCGATCTTTTTCTCGGACCAGCACGAACTGTTTCAGATCGGTCGCACTCCGGGCTGCATTCGCTACGAAATCCAAAAGTGCCTGGGCCCATGCGTCGGCGGCTGCACGGTCGCCGAATACGACGCGCGGCTGGCGCTCGCGAAAGCATTTCTGGACGGATCCAGCGCCGGACCGGCCGACACTCTACGGCAGCAGATGGCAGCCGCCAGTGAGGCAATGGAATTCGAGCGCGCCGCAATCTTTCGCGACAAGCTGTCTCGACTCGAAGCACTTCGTGAACAGTTCGACCGACTCCGCTTTGCCGTAGAATCGCTTTCGTTTGTGTACAACGTCTCTGGTTTCGACGGTCGCCATCGTACCTATGTTATTCGACGCGGTGTCGTGCGCGCAGAGCTGGATACGCCAACGAGCCGACGCGATCGCGCGGCGATGCGTCGGCTCGTAGCCGACATCTTCGGCGAGAATCCAACGCCGAGTTGGTCGGTCCCCACCCATGAGATCGACGAGCTGTTGTTGCTTTCCAGCTGGTTCCGCAAATTTCCCGACGAAATGAAAAGCGCAACCCGAGTGGCCTGAAAAACCCCGGCACCCTTAACGGGTGCCTGCATCCTACTTCTTGTGGCTCTCGCTGTCCCGTGGCTTCTGCGTAGCACGAGGATCCGGCTCGCCAGTTTTTGCATCCAGAACTGCCTCGGTCGAATCTGGCGAATCCATGCCACGTCCGACGGTACGGTCGCCAAATTTTTCAGCGCGCTTTTCAGCCGAGCTCTCCTGATGGGCCCCGGTGCGGGATTTGCTATCCTTGCTATCAGTCATGTGCGTCTCCTTGGAGGTCTGTAAGCTTTGTGCAACACGCAAGTGCATTCATCGTGCCCACCCGCAGCTTTGATCGCGTGCCTCTGAAACCGACCCTGCAGAGGCGCGGGGGGCGACTCTCGGGTACAGCCCTGACCTCGCGGTGCGCCTCCCGACTGGGAATCGCGTTGATTCTTGGCGCGGCTATATCCCTTACTCAGGCTTGCCGTCCCGAACGGGCGGCGACATCGGACGTCGCGCACCTGGATTCCTTGCCAACTCCGCCACCACTCGCGCTATCGCGTTTCAATATCCCACTGAGTTACGACTACACGCCAATCCTTGAGATGGTCGAGCGAGTGGTTCCGAAGCGGTTCGGCTCGCTAGACAGCGTGAAGATGGTCGGCAGCGACGAGAATCGGCATTACGCCTACGAAGCGAGCCGTGGACCATTTACCTCGTTCGTGCGCGATAATGAAGTTCACCTGCGTGCCACGCTTACCTATGCGGCCCGCGGATACTTCAAGCCGCGTTTCGGTCCCACAATCGGAGCCGGTTGCGGTGGCGACACGCCCGCCGAGCGGCCCCGAATCACGGTGGAACTCGTCACGCCGCTGACCATTGCGTCAGATTGGCATCTCGATTCACACGCGCGGATAGCTACGCTCGCGCCTGCAACCGATACCGATCGGGACAGGTGCACGGTGAGCCTCATTCGCTATGATGTGACTGATCGCGTGGTCAGTGCGGCACGCTCGGCTCTTCGCAAGCAGCTGCCGGAAATAGATCAAAAGATCGACAGTGTCGATTTGACCAGTCGCTTCACTGACTGGTGGGCACTGTTGAACCGGCCGATCCAGCTGACTGACAGCGTCTGGCTCCTGCTCAATCCGGACCGACTACGACTTGGTGGCGTTCGCCAAGGCGTAACTCCACAAACGTTCATCGTGGACGCAGGACTGGACGCTCATCCCAGGATTATCACCGGACCGCAGCCGCAGATCGCCGCAATGCCACTTCCGCCCCTTGGCCGTGACACCGCCTCCAACGGATTTCGCGTAGTGCTCGGCGGAACGATCGATTACGCAACGGCATCCAGATCAGTCGCCGTCGCGCTGAGAGGCAAGTCGATTACAGAAGCATCCCGAACCGTTACCGTAAGAGATGCTTCTGTCTCGCCACTGCCACACGGCCAACTCGCGGTCGCAATTACCTTCGACGGGGACGCTAACGGTAGCCTCGTGTTCATCGGGACACCGCACTACGATCGGGAAGCCGGCGAGCTATCGGTTCCAAACCTCGATTACGACCTCACGACCGACAACACGTTGATCAGCGCTTACACGTGGCTCAAGTCCGATGCATTGCGCGCGCTCTTCCGCGACAAGGCCCGCATTCCGGTCCAACCGCTCCTCACCGCGGGAAAATCTCTCCTGACCGACGGCATGAACAGAAAACTTGGTGACGCCGTTTCACTGTCTGCCAAAATCGATTCAGTCGACGTCGTCGGTATCTACGTGGCGAAACAGGGGATTGTGGTTCGCGCGATCGCTATCGGGAATGCCGGGATGCAGGTCCAGCAGCACTGACGCTGCGTCAGGAGTGTTTCTTCTCTCCGACATGAATCGCTACGACCCCAAAAGTGTACGAGCGCCAGCGGACAGAATCGAAGCCGGCGTCGCGCATCCTCTGCGCGAGGTCCGTCTCTGCGGGAAAGTGCGCGACTGACTTCGGCAGATAGTTATACGCGCTGTGATGCCGCGCGACCGCATTGCCGATCAACGGACAGAGATGATTGAAGTAGAGTCGGTACATCCATCCGACCAGCGGATTCTGCGTCGCACCAAACTCCAGTATGACGAACCGCGACCCGGGTCGGAGAATCCGGTATACTTCGCGTAGCGCTGCGTTCAGATCGACGACGTTCCTGATGCCGAACACAACAATCGCCCCCGCGGCGAAGCCGTCGGCGAATGGAAGATCGAGAGCGTCCGCTGTAACTGGACTCACGACATCGGCCGATACCTTTTTCAGCCCGGCGCGCAGCATCGGCTCTGCAAAGTCCGCCGCGACGACCGATCCCTTGAATCCCTTCCCCGCGGCTATCTGCGATGATATGTCGAGGGTACCCGCACAAAGATCCAGATACGTCCCCGAGGGATCCTGCTCAATATTCAGCTCGCGAATCGCCTTTCTGCGCCACCACTGATCCAGCCTGAAACTGATTATTCGGTTGACGCGATCATAGTGCGGCGCAATGTCGGAGAACATCTGCTTGACATAGCCACGCTTTACCGCGGCGCCCGTCGCGGCGGCGTCTGCAGTCTCGCGTTCCGCGTCCAGCGTTGTCATATCTGAGAACCAGCCCGACGTTCGCCGGCGTCGGTTTGGCACGCAGTCTCCACGCTGCGCACTTCAGGGTTCCTATACACTGGTGGCAGCACCCGTCGCGTGTGCCTGCAAAGGGAACGCTTCCAACACACGTTCGGCGAGTTGCGTAAGCGCCTTCGCCGCACCCGATTCAGGCTCGGCATCAACGATCGGCCGCCCGGAATCTCCGCCCTCGAGAACTCGCGGGTACAGCGGGATCTCAACCAGCAAGGGGAGGTTGAGCGTGTCGGCCAGCTTGCGTCCGCCGCCCGATCCGAACAACGCAGTTGGCTTGCCGCAGTGAGGACACTCGAAGTACGACATGTTCTCGACGATCCCGAGTATCGGAACTCCAACGCGCTCGAACATCTTCGCGCCGCGTAGTGCATCGCCAGTGGATACATCCTGCGGCGTTGTCACAATGAGCGCACTGTGCACCTGTGTTGCCTGCACCAGTGAGAGTTGTGCATCGCCAGTGCCGGGGGGCATGTCGACAATCAGAAAATCGAGCTTGCCCCACGCAACATCTCGCAGGAACTGGTTGATCACCTTCATGATGATTGGGCCGCGCCAAATCGCCGGCTGGTCGGGAGCGACGAGAAAGCCCAGCGAAACCACACGCACGCCGAACGCCTCGTGCGGAACCATTCGATCGTGATTGTCCAGCCTCGGCGGACCATCCAGTCCGAGCATCCGCGGGACATTCGGCCCGTAGATGTCTGCGTCCATTATGCCTACACGTGCGCCGGCCTTGGCCAGTGCAACGGCGAGATTCACGGCGACTGTCGATTTACCAACTCCGCCCTTCCCGCTCGAAACGGCGATCAGTTTGCCAAGGTTCGGAAAAGCCACCGGCGTTGGCGGTGCAACTGATTTTGGGGTTGGAGCCTGGTCCATTACCGGGAGCGCTCGGCCCCGGGGAGTTTCATCTGTCATGCTCGAAATGTAAAACCCAGCGCCCTTCGGGCGGCGTGATCAAATCTTCCCACGAATAGCAATGGAACGTCACAGACAGTTTGGGACCCGTTCGAAACTCGGCGTTTCTGGGCATCCATCCGAACGCGTTCTGGGACCAATGACTCATCGACAACTCAATACCAGAGAAATCGGGAATAGCGGCTTCCCGAACGATCGCTCGGAAAGCCAATTATTGCCACTTGATTCGTTATATCTCCGATATATCTTACTCACATCGATATATCGTACGATATATCTAACTATCTAATTTTGAGGCTACCCTAATGTCTGGATTCGATTGCAGTGCCGGCTGGATGCGCCGGGCAATGTGGAAGAACAACTGGGGTTTTGACGGCGCCCAGTTCTGGGGTGGCGCTCCGTGGCGTCCACGCGGTGGTGGTTCTCGCGCTGGCCGAGTCTTCGACCAGGGCGACCTCAAATACGTGATCCTTCAGCTTCTGGTTGAGAAGCCGCGGCACGGCTACGAAATCATCAAGGCGATAGAAGAGCGCTTTGGCGGCGCGTATTCGCCGAGCCCGGGAACTGTCTACCCAACGCTCACGATGCTTGAGGACATGGGCTACGCTCGCGTAATGCCCGAAGAAAGCGGCAAGAAGGTGTACGAAATCACCGACGAGGGTCGTAAGTACCTCGAAGATAACCGCTCGGCTGTCGACGACATATTCTCGAAGATCACTGAGTTTGCGCAGAGCATTTTCGGAGAACCGATGATGCAGGTCCACCGCGCAATGAAGGACGTCGGTCGCGCCGTGTACGTGCAGAACGCCAAGAGAACGCCGGAGCAGTTGAAGAAGATCTCGGACATACTTGAGCGGGCCGCTGCAGAAATCGGAACGATCGTCTAACAGTCGGACTTCTAGCGGCCATTCGTGGCCGCACACAACTAAATCGCGCCGGTACTCAATCAGTACCGGCGCGATTTTTTCATGACTTCGACGCCACTAGATACTTCCTCGCCGCAGCCACTACGCGGCTCTCGACGTCTACCAGGCTCCCCTCTACCAGCGCACCAGCCGCCTTTACATGCCCACCGCCGCCAAACTGGCGTGCGAACTCATTCGCGTCCGCACCTTGGGTTGTCCGAAACGAAATCTTGACGCGATCATGCCCCAGGTCGCGGAAGAAAATCGCCATTCGCGTTCCAGCAACCGAGCGTGCGTGTTCCGCGATGCCTTCCAGATCCTCCGGTCGCACTTTGTGTTTCTCGGGCGCTCCGGCCGCAACTGAAAGCCAGGTCAGACCGTGTTCCGCGTCAACCTGCAACGTACCAAGCGCCTCACGCAGTAGCGTCAGACGCCCGACCGGCATGGATGCATAGATCCGCTGATACATCGCCTCAGGATCAACGCCTGCTGCCAGTAGCTGTCCTGCAACCGCGTGACACCGCGGCGACGTGTTGCTGTACCTGAATCCACCTGTGTCTGTTACGATAGCAACGTAAAGCGAATTGGCAATCGCGGCGGTGATGTCGAATCCAAGCACCTCCGCCACATCATATACCAATTCCCCAGTAGCACACGCGGACGTATCCGTGAGGATCTCTGTGCTGGGTGGATCATCGCTGGGTACGTGATGATCGATGACCAGTTTCGGTACATCGACAGCGCGAACCACGTCAGCAAGTTTTCCGAGCCGACCAAGGTCCGCGATATCAAGCACAACGATTACGTCGGCGCTGCGCATGACATCCGCACCACCATCGGCCAACTCAACCATCCGTAAATCGTCGCCGAGAAGGAAACGAAACATCTCAGGCCACGGAGTTGGATTCACAATCGTGACCGTCATACCGCGCTGTGCAAGCATGCGCGCCAGGGCGGTCTCCGAACCACACCCGTCGCCGTCGGAGTTGATGTGTGTGGATAATACGATCGAGCGTCCCGCGCGCAGTTCGCGCGAGAGACGCTCGATTGCCGTCCGGCGTTCGGCCGGAACGACTAGCAGATCACGCACCAGACTTTTCGGACCGTCCGAGCTTCGAGTGGCTCTTGCCGTAGAAGAAATAGATCACAAGTCCAAGGGCCATCCAAACGATGAGTCGAATCCATGTATCGCTCGGCAGCGACGCCATGAGTGCCCCGCAGCTGATGATTCCAAGAATTGGCACCAGCGGTACCAGCGGCGTGCGGAACGGACGCTCGAGATTTGGCTGCCGATAGCGCAATACAATCACACCGGCGCAGACAATCACGAAAGCCAGCAGCGTGCCAATCGAAACGAGTTCGCCGAGTAGTCCGATCGGGAAGTAACCGGCGATGATCGCCGCAACGACGCCTGTGAGAATCGTCGTGACATACGGAGTCTGGAACTTGGGGTGGACCTTGCCGAATACTTTCGGGAGTAGTCCATCACGCGCCATGGAGAAGAAGATGCGTGGCTGACCCATGAGCATTACGAGCACAACCGAAGCAAGTCCGGCGATTGCACCGATGTTCACGATTGGACGCATCCATGCGAGCGCTGGACCAGCTGCCGCAATCGCGACAAACACCGGATGCGGAACATCGAGCGTCGTGTAGTTCGCAAGTCCAGTCATCACAAGCGCCATCAGGATGTACAGCACCGTGCAGATCGCGAGTGACGCAAGAATTCCGATCGGCATGTCGCGCTGAGGATTCTTTGCTTCCTGAGCAGCGGTCGAAACCGCGTCGAACCCGATATACGAGAAGAACACCACGCCTGCCGCGCGAGCTACGCCGCTCCAACCGAATTCACCAAAGTGCCCTGTATTCGCGGGAATGAACGGGTGCCAGTTGGCCCGGTTCACGTAGAAGAAGCCGAAAGCGATGACAAGGAGAACGATCGCCACCTTCAGGATCACGATGAAGTTATTGAACCGCGCTGATTCCTTGATTCCAACCACGAGGAGCGCTGTCATGCAAAGCGTGAGCAATATTGCCGGTACGTTGATGACTCCCTGGACCGACGTCAACCCCGCTGCGCATGTCGCCAGCGTGTCACTGACGATCTGATTCGTGGCGGGTGAGATGCACAGATTCGACCTTACAAGATCGTGCGTCCCAACCACTCGAAGCGGTGCCTGGGCGTACTGATACGGAATGTGCAGCCCGAGCTCATTCATAAATGCTGTGAAGTACCCACTCCAGCCGACGGCGACCGTGGAGGCTCCGAACAGATACTCAAGTATCAGATCCCAACCGATGATCCAGGCGATGAATTCGCCAAGGGTCGCGTATCCGTATGTGTACGCGCTACCAGCGATTGGAATCATCGCCGCGAACTCGGCGTAGCACAGGCCGGCGAATAAGCAGCCAATGCCTGCCAGGATGAACGAATAAACCACCGCCGGGCCCGCGTGCTGAGCCGCAGCGGTCCCCGTTAGAACGAATATTCCGGCGCCGATGATTGCGCCAATACCAAGCGTTGTTAGGTTGAGCGCTCCCAACACTCTCCGCAACGTTCGTTCTTCGCCTTCCCCGCTCGCTTCAGCCTGAAGTAGCGCAATACTCTTCCGCGACCCAAGTCCCATGTAATTCCTCGACGAGTTGCTGCATTCGGGGCCACACACGCGAACAGACGCGGCGGCACCCCGAATCGCGTGTGACGCTACCCAAGGCCCTGCCTACATTGAT
>JBDTAZ010000079.1:0-8394 GCA_039924325.1 Gemmatimonadaceae bacterium | reverse complement strand
GCAGCGCGGTGCAAAAGCTCGCGGCCGCGACGCCAAGGATGATGCGTTCGACTTCAGCGACGCTGGCGTAGCTCCATATCCGGCGATACAGCCCGGTGAAGAGGAAAACTACGAGAGCAATCGGGGTCCCTATTAGAGCGAAAACAATGGCCGTTTGGTGGTCTGCCGCTGCTGGCGGGAGGCCGTCGAACCGGAGGACGTATGCTAGCCAAACCGCGACGAGAAGGGAAGCCGCGTCGACGAGGAGTAGATACCGGCTTCGAATTTCGGGCACTCTGGCGTCGTTCGTGTGTGTCACTAGGCTATTTCGGATCTCGGTTGGCGCAGCTACGAACCTTGTTTTAGGGCCCGCACTGCGATTGGAGCGGTCGATGGTTCCGTTGGCGCGGGCCCACTGCAGGTCCGTAGAGTCGCGACGACAAAAACCCCCGAAAACTATCTATTCCCACCCCTTTCTGGCGATTTCGAGCCGCCGACTACCACTCAGGGACTTCTTTTTTGATTACCGCTGGAATCCCTGCGTACAAGGCGTTAGCAGCCGTGCTCTTGGTTACGCACGCCCCAGCCGCAATAACCGCGCCCTCGCCAATGAGCAACGGCTGGTCCGACGATCCGTTGACAATCGTGGCGCCGGTCCCTATGTATGCCCCACAGCCGATATGCACGTTTCCAGACACGTGCACCCCGGGGGCGATTGTGGCAAAATCACCAATGCGCACGTCGTGGCCTATGGTGCAATCGAGATTGATGTGTGCGTGACGGGCGATAGTGATATTCACTGTAATGATTGATCCAGCGCAGATAATAGCGCCGGATCCGATCTGTACGAATTCTGACTTCTGCACAGACCGGTGGATTAGCGTCGCGAAGGCGTATCCCGCCGCTTCGGACTTGGCCGCTAAATGTCGCCGAGAGCGCGGATCTCCGACGGCAATGGCGAGGAGGGCGTCGTCGTTCCTCGCACGAAAGTCGTCAAAGGACAGCACGGGCTTCCCATTCAAAACGCGCTTGACGACCAGCCCGTCCTCGATGAAACAACTCACATTGACTTCACCCGCGTCCTCTCGCTCGGAAAGCAGCCATGCCACCTCGCGGCCGAAGCCGCCAGCGCCGTAGATCGCGATTTGTTGAGGGGATGGCATGACGTCGATCTCGGTGAAGGACTGCCGCGAGCGTCGCGTACGGTAGCTCCGCCGCGTTCACGCCAAAGATACGTCTAAGCCAGCGAAGTGCGGAAGCTTGCGTTCCTGGTGGCACGGCTACGGAGTCGCCACGCGTTTGGCGCTCGTAGTGCGTTCCGGCTAAATTATAAGGCTATGCCAAAGTTCTTAATAACTGGCGTTGCCGGCTTCATTGGCTACCACGTAGCCGAGTATCTCCTTGCGCGCGGTGATGCTGTGGTCGGCATCGACAGTCTCAATGACTATTACGATCCGAGTCTGAAGCACGCTCGGCTCCGTCGTCTGGAGCCGTCAGCATCCTTTTCGTTTCTTCACGGCAACATCGCGGATCGGAGCACGGTTGACACACTGGTCGCGTCCGCTAATCCCGACGTTGTGATTAATCTCGCTGCGCAAGCCGGTGTTCGATACTCGCTCACGCATCCGCACGCATACCTCGAGGCCAACATAGTTGGCTTCCTCAATGTACTGGAAGCGTGCCGTCACAACAACGTAGGACATCTTGTGTACGCGTCGTCGAGCTCGGTGTATGGCGCCAACACGAAATTGCCGTTCTCTGTCGCCGACGCCGTTGATCACCCCGTCAGCTTGTATGCTGCAACAAAGAAGGCGAACGAACTCATGGCCCACACGTATTCCCATCTTTACGGGATTCCGACGACGGGGCTGCGCTTTTTCACAGTGTATGGTCCGTGGGGTCGGCCAGACATGGCTTTGTTTCTATTCGCGCGCGCTATTCTTGCGGGGCGGCCGATCGATGTTTTCAATCATGGCAACATGAAGCGGGATTTCACTTACATCGATGATATTGTGGAAGGCGTAGTGCGCGTCGCGGATCGACCGCCGACGTCTCCGGATCCACTCGCGGCCGGGACGCTCTCACGAGCGCCATATCGGATATACAACATCGGTAATAATGACCCGGTGGAACTACTCGATATGATCCGGATTCTGGAGAAGTCTCTCGGGCGCGAGGCCGTCAAGCGTTATTTGCCGCTGCAACCCGGCGATGTCCCTTCGACTTATGCAGACGTAGCTAGTCTGGAGGCGGACGTCGGTTTTCGACCCCGTACTTCCCTTGCCGTCGGCGTCCAGAAATTTGTGGACTGGTACACACGCTACACAGCGGAACAAGAGCAACACGGCTTATCCGCTTCCAATGTGTCTTGAGGCTACGAGTGCCGACGTGTTTGCAACGAATTTTGTGCGAGTTTGAGCGAAACGTGACACCATGAGGGTGGATCGCTCGTTTGCGCAGCTGATCCATATTATAGGACGCGAATTTCGCGGAAGGCTGCTCTGGGTGCTCACGCTTGCAGGCGTAGTTGCGCTCCTCGAATTCGTGAGCGTTGGCGGGATGTTTCCGTTGCTATCCGCGCTGATTCGACCGGCCGCGAGCGGCGTCGCTGCGCCTATCCATTCGAGCGTTCCAGGCTTGACTTTCTTGAGCGGCATCTCCGTGATGACGCTTGCATCTATCCTGCTGGCCGTTCTGGTCACCAAGCCGCTTGTCACCGGTTACGCACTGCGAGAGGGCTTTCGGTTTTGCTATGACGTTCAGGTTGCGGTAAGCTCTAGGATGGTGCGAGCGCTACTTTCGCGAGACTATGCGTTCTTCCTGCAAGAGAACACCGCTGTGTTGTTGCGTGATACCACAATCGAAGTAATCATCTTTATCGGCGGAGTGCTGATCCCGCTCATCCAGCTGGTTACGCAGTTTGTGATACTAATAACCGTCGTGGCTGCGGTTGCGTGGATATCGCCAATTGCAGCGGGCGTAGCCTTTGGCGCCGTTGGTGGCCTCACAGTCGGTCTGTACCTGTTCGTTAACGGCAAGGTCAGCAATTGGGGACGGCTAAGAGAAGCGCGTCAGGCTGACATGAACAGGTTGATTCACCAAGCGTTCGCTGGGATCAAGACGGTCAAGGCAATGAACGTCGAGCAGTGGTATATGACTGAGTTCAATGGAATCGCGCGCGCATACGCGACGTTGAATACGCGGTATCAGTCAGCAGCAGCGTTGCCGCCCCTTTTGATCGAGTTGGTATTGTTTGGTGGAGGCATGGTCGCGCTGGTTTATGCGGCTGCCACGGGGGTTGACGTGGTGCACTTCATGCCGACTGTAGGCGTCCTCGTTCTTGCGGGTTACCGGATCCTGGCGGCAACGCGTTCGTTCTTCACGCAACTCGTCACGATTCGATACAACTGGGCCAGCGTCGGGGTTGTGGAGCGAGCCCTCGAGCGATCGTCCGCCAGCGTCGCGTCGCATGAGCCGGCACCTGCGATATCAGACGCGCCAGTTGCTGATCGCGGCGCGCATGTTGATCTAGCGCACGTCCGATTTCGGTACCCTACGGGCGTGGACGACGTAGTAAAGGACGTGAGCCTGAAGGTGCGGCCTGGCGAGCACGTTGCGATCGTGGGCGGATCCGGATCCGGTAAGACGACATTGGTTGACATCATTCTAGGACTGCTGTATCCCACAGATGGCTGCGTGTCAGTTGACGGCGAGCCACTTACGCGTGACACGGCGCCGGCGTGGCGCAACAAGCTTGCGTATGTGCCACAGCAAGTCTTTCTTGCGGACGTTTCGGTGCGCCGCAACATCGCGTTCGGAGTCCCAGAGGGGCAGATCGACGCGCTCAAACTTGATCGTGTCGTGGCGCAAGCACGCTTGACGGCGTTTGTCGCGCGATTGCCGGAGGGGCTCGACACCATGGTCGGAGAAAACGGCGCGCGCTTGTCGGGAGGCGAACGCCAACGCATCGGCATCGCCAGGGCGCTCTACCGCGAACCGTCGCTTCTCGTGCTTGATGAAGCTACAAGTGCGCTTGACGCGATTACCGAGAGTGACGTCAACCGCGAAGTCTTCGAGGCGTGCGACAATGTGACTGTGCTAATAGTTGCACATCGTTTGACCACCGTGCAGTCCTGTTCAAGGCTCATACTCATGAACGAAGGCACGATCGCGTCGGACGGGACATATGATGACGTTATTGCTGCCAGTCAGGAGTTCGCGCGCATGCACGCCATTTCTTTTGCGCAAGACGGACTCAATTTTGCCGGCGCCGAGGTCGATTCCGCGACATGACACCGAGCCATCGCGATACCGTTCTGGTAACAGGCGGAGCTGGTTTCATCGGTTCTGCTCTCGTCCGCCGGCTGATTGAGAGCTTCGATGGGCGTGTGGTTGTTGTCGACTCGTTGACGTACGCAGGACACCTGGAATCGCTCGAAGGCGTTTCGCGGCACCCCAATTTTGCATTTGAGCATGTCGACATTACGGATGCGAAGGCGGTGCGGACGTGCTTTGAGACTTGGTCGCCGCGGATTGTGTTCCATCTCGCTGCGGAGTCGCACGTGGATAGATCAATCGATTCTCCGGCAACCTTCGTCGAAACGAATATAGTCGGCACATATATCGTTCTTGAGGCAGCTCTCGGCGCGTGGCGAATTGTCGGAACCGATCGCCGCGCCCGCTGCAAGTTCATCCACGTATCGACGGATGAGGTGTTCGGCTCGCTGGGGCCTCGAGGCGCTTTTACCGAAACAACCGCATATGCGCCGCGCTCACCATATTCAGCATCCAAGGCGGCGTCTGACCACTTGGCGCGAGCATGGCACCACACATATGGGCTTCCGGTGATCGTGACTAACTGCTCGAATAATTTCGGCCCGTATCAACTGCCAGAGAAGTTTATCCCTGTTGTCATCCGGTCCGCGCTTTCGCGGAGGGTCGTGCCAGTATACGGGACCGGTGAAAACATTCGCGATTGGCTGTACGTAAACGATCACGTTGACGCCCTGTGTCGCGTCGCCAGTGCTGGTGAGGTAGGGCAGACATATCTAATTGGTGCGTCGAACGAGCGGCGGAATATAGATATCGCTCGAGAGATCTGCGCAATCCTGGACGAACTCCGTCCAAGTGCGGACGGTTCGTACATTGATCTCATTGAGTACGTCGAGGACAGGCCAGGCCACGACATGCGCTACGCGATTGACGCGACGGTTACGCGTGACGAGCTCGATTGGCGACCGGCACACGGATTTGCTGACGCGTTGCGCGAGACGGTGAGTTGGTATCTGGCCAACGAAGAGTGGTGTTCAGTAGTGATGGCCGGTGGCCCGGAAGGCGAGCGATTGGGAACGGGGAGACAAGCGTGAAAGGAATCGTACTCGCAGGAGGTTCGGGTACGCGTTTGTACCCACTTACGCACGTACTCAGCAAGCAGTTGCTTCCCGTTTATGATAAGCCGCTGATCTATTACCCGCTGAGCACACTGATGCTAGCCGGTATCCGCGACATTCTTCTCATATCGACCGCACGGGACCTTCCGCTTTTTGAACGCCTCCTCGGTGACGGATCACAGTGGGGCCTGTCGTTGAAGTACGCGGTTCAGCCGGAACCGAAGGGGCTCGCCCAAGCGTTTGTAATCGGCCGCGAGTTTATCGAGAATGGCAGATGTGCGCTGGTGCTAGGTGACAATATTTTTTACGGGCAAGGATTGGTCGAACAGCTTCGTCAAGCAGCAAATCACGCCACGGGGGCGACCACATTCGGATATTATGTGCGTGACCCGAGGCAGTTCGGCGTTGCTGAGATTGATGGTCAAGGGCGGGTCATCAGCCTCGAGGAAAAACCCGCGCAACCGCGGTCGAACTACGCGGTGACGGGGCTTTATTTTTACGATAACCAGGTGTGCGATGTGGCGGCCGCTCTAGAGCCGTCGCTCCGCGGTGAGTACGAAATCACTGACGTGAATCGCTGGTACCTGAGTCAAGGCGGATTGCGGATGCAGCTTCTCGGTCGCGGCATGGCGTGGCTTGATACGGGCACACATGAGACAATGCTCGCTGCGTCGACTTTCATTCAGACACTTGAATCCCGGCAGGGTTTGAAGGTTGCCGTACCCGAAGAGATAGCATGGCGGCTCGGCTACATCGATGAAGAACAAGTGCTCACTGCCGCGCGCGCGCTGAAAGGCAGCAGTTACGGTGCTTACCTAGCTGAGCTCATCAACGGTTTTAGACCGGGAGCCGCCGAGCTATGATAAACGTTTCGCGCCCGGTCCTGCCGCCATTCGAAGAGTTTGTTGAACGCCTTCGCGGGATTTGGGCCTCGAGGCAATTGACTAACGATGGTCCGCTCGTCTCGGAGCTAGAGCGTGGCCTGGCGGAATTCCTGGGGATCAAGCACGCAATACTTGTCGCAAATGGGACGATCGCCATTCAGTTTGCCGTTCGCGCTGCTCAAATGCACGATAGCGTCGTAACGACACCCTTTTCGTACGTCGCGACGACGTCCAGCATAGCCTGGGAGGGAATGTCGCCTGTTTTTGCCGACATCGATGCGGATTCGCTCACAGTGAATCCGGAACTGGTGGACGCGCTGCTTTCCGCCGGCGCTACCGGCGTGGTGGCGACGCACGTGTATGGAAATCCCTGTGATGTCGAAGCACTTGCGGTTCTGGCGGAGCGGCATCGGGTGCCTCTAATATTTGATGCCGCGCACGCCTTCGGCGCGATGTACAACGGGCGGTCAGTGTGTTCCTATGGCTCGGCGGCGACCCTGAGCTTCCATGCGACCAAACTCTTTCACACGGTTGAGGGAGGGGCAGTGGTCACCAATGACGACACGATCGCAGCGGCTGTACGGCTCATGCGTAACTTCGGTCAGGCGCGACCTGACGAAATCAGCGCGCTTGGTATCAACGGGAAGAATTCAGAGATACATGCTGCGATGGGATTGTGCCTACTCCCTCATGTGGCGTCGTTCATTCGTCAGCGAGCGCTCCTTGCGAGAATCTACGACGATGGCATGGCCGCTTGCGCGTCTTTTGCACACCCGCTGCAATGGCGTTCTGGTACCGTTCCCAATTTCAGTTACTATCCGATCGTGTTTACAGAGGAGTCTCTACTACTCCGGTGTATCGAATTGCTTTCCGCGAACGAAATTCGCGCGCGCCGGTACTTCCGTCCGAGCCTGAGCCACCTTCCTTTCGTGCGGAACGCAGGTGCTACGCCGGTCGCCGATTCCATTGCGGACAGGGTTCTTTGTTTACCGTTATATCCAGATCTGGAACCGGACGTTGCCGCGGAAATCGTCTCGCTAGTACAATCGTCTTTGGCGTAGGGCTCCTATAGCAAACATCATGAGCATAAAGGCTTCACCGGCACCGATGATCACGATTCCTTCTGCAATTAGCGCAACTGCCGAGCCGAAGGTCAGTGTGACCGTCGTAACGTACAATCATGAGGACTTCATTGGGCCGTGTCTCGAGAGCCTTGTATCGCAGGACACGTCCTTCGTATTTGAGGTGATCGTCGGTGACGACGCATCTACCGACGGCACACGCCGAGTGATTGGGGAGTATGCGCAGCGGTATCCCGAAATTATTCGGCCGATTTACCATGAGCACAACGGCGGCGTGCGGGCGAACCTTGAGGCTGTCATGCGAGCCGCGCGAGGCACGTACATTGCGCACGTTGACGGCGACGACCTTGCACTTCCAGGGAAGCTCCAGCGCCAAGCCGACCTACTAGACTCGCGACCGGATATAGCCCTATGTTTTCACAATGTCCGTGTCTTCGATTCCGAGACCGGTCGCGAGCTTGGGCTGTTCACGCCGTCGACGACACCCAAGTTGCAAACGCTTGATGATCTCGTCCGATACGGAACCGTCTACTCATCGAGTTCGAAAATGTGTCGGCGAGCGTCGCTCGGAACTGTGAACCTCGACGCAAACACCTCGCATATTCTGGACTGGCTCCTGCATATTCGAAGTGCAGCGACTGGCGGTATTGCGTATATCGACGACGTCCTTGGCGCATGGCGTCGGCATGCCGGCGGAACGACTGCAGCTGATCGCGGTAAGGACCGCGCGATGGTTCACTTTAGTGAGAACTTGTACACTGTGAGTGCCGCGCTTACGCTCGGTGCGTCGGCGTCGGCGGCTGCGTACGCCGAGAGCCGGATCAACTATGCCATGGCAATGCGGCAGCTCGGTTGGGGGGACGCAGCGACATTTCGTCGGCTTATTGAGACAAGTGTCGCGGCTGGTCAGCGAGTGAATCGGCGCCATCAGCAGTTCGCGTACACGTTCAGGCGATGGCCGCGGCTGGTGCATATGGTAACGCAACTGTATGCGCCGGGGAATCTGTGAGCGAGCGGACTGGCGCGGCGCGGCGAATCGCGTGTGTTATCGGGTCGCTC
>JBDTAZ010000078.1:0-4155 GCA_039924325.1 Gemmatimonadaceae bacterium | reverse complement strand
ACGTATGTTGCTTCCGAGTTCATGGCGTACGGGTTGAAGACTGCGCCGGGCATGACGGGATACATCCAGAGCGCCGAGGTGATATCGCCGGTGTTGTCGGGCCATGCGACACTTACGGTCGGCAATGTGACGTTGAAGGAGGGCGATGATTTCCAACTTCTGATGTCATCAGCTGCGCCGGTCACTGCACCGTTGATGAAGGTAGAGCCGGCGAATCTGGCACAGGCACACGCAAACGGTGCAATCGTATTGATAGATGGCAGCCCACCAAACGCGATGATGTCGGCTTCGCAAGCGATGCGCGCTGGTGCGTCTGTCGTGCTGGTTACGCAGAGCCCTGCGATTGAGGCTCTTTCTGCGCAACTTGGCGGGAAGACTCGCGTTGGCATCCGGCTCAAGGACAGTAAGGAACAGGGCCCCGGGCGGAATATCGTCGCGCTTACAACTGCAGCAGTAGCTCGGCTCGCGAGCGCAACCGACGGAACTTCCGCGACACTTGATGTGCAGATTGTGCCGCAGGCGGAACCGCGTGAGACGTACAACGCGATCGGATATCTACAGGGTACGGATCCGTCGGCCGGAACGATTCTGCTTTCCGCGCATCTGGATCACCTGGGAATCGGCCGACCGGTAAAAGGCGACTCGATTTACAATGGTGCGAACGACGATGCAGCGGGAACGACGGCGGTGATGGAGCTTGCGCATGCACTCGCGGCAGGGCCGAGGCTGCGTCGAAGCATATTGTTTGTGTGCTATGGTAGTGAGGAAGCCGGTGACCTCGGCTCGACGTACTTCGGCGAGCATCCGCCGGTACCGCTCACGAGTCTCGTTGCGAATGTTGAGTTCGAGATGATCGGCACGCAGGATCCCAAGATGCCGAAGGGCGTGTTGCTATTCACGGGATGGGAGCGATCGAATCTCGGACCCGCGCTCAAGGCGCATGGAGCGTTGCTCGGACCGGATCCGTATCCGGAAGAGCACTTCTTCCAGCGCTCGGACAACTACGCGCTCGCGTTGCAGGGCGTGGTTGCGCATACGGCCGCAGGGTGGGGAACACCGCCGACGTATCACCAGCCGAGTGATGAGTATGCGACTCTCAACATACCGTTCATGACGTCCGCGATTCAGAGCATGATCGATCCGTTGAAGTGGCTTGCGAGTAGTGACTTCAAGCCGGCATGGAATCCGGGTGGGAAGCCGGAGCGGGGGAGTCGGTAGGATTGAGGGCGACGTGACAGTGATGTTATGCCAATGTCTGGACAGGACGACTGTCGCGTCGCCACCTCCGACGCATGCGTGATGTCTGATAATACAACGCTCCGCGCCGCGGCGTTTGCGCGGGTCACGCAACTTCGTGAGAAGTACGGCGGCCGCATTCCGCGTACGGAATTATCTGTGCACGTCGTCGCCGATGGCAAGGAGTTTCCGATCTGGAACTATCAGAAAGGGATCTTCAAGCCGGCGGTGTTTGGACCTGATGGCGCTGCGCTCAGCATCCAGACAGCTATTGGCTCGCCTTACGCGGATGTCCATGATGCGGGCGCGGGCGAGATCGCATACAAGTATCGCGGCGAAGACCCCAATCATCCAGACAACGTCGCACTGCGGCGCGCGATGGTGGAGCGACAGCCACTCATTTATCTCATCGGCGTCGATCCCGGTTACTACGATGCGATTTTGCCAGTGTATGTCACTGGTGATAACCCCGCAACTTTGCAGTTCACAATGGCGGTTGATCAGTCAGCGATGGCGTTCGATTCCGCCGCTGACTCAGAGCGAATCAAGCTGCGTCGCGAGTACACCACTCGAACGGTGCTGCAGCGACTACATCAGCAGCGATTCCGGAGAATGGTGCTTGCTGCATACAATGATCGGTGCTGCATATGTCGTCTCACTCACCTCGAGCTGCTCGACGCTGCGCACATTCTTCCCGATAAACATCCAAAAGGTGAGCCGGTAATCACCAACGGTCTCGGATTGTGCAAGATCCATCATTCGGCGTTCGATGCCAATATCATTGGGATTGATCCAGCAGCGCGTGTTCACGTGCGCGAAGACATCTTGCGCGAAAAAGACGGCCCAATGCTTCTACATGGGCTCCAGGAAATGGCCGGAGCCAAGCTGGTCCTTCCGCGCAAAATTGATCTGCGCCCGAACGCTGATTTTCTCGCCGAGCGCTTCGAGTTATTCAGGGCTGCGTAGACGCCTTGGGTACTTGGGTTGTTGCGATAGGGCCGTACCGCGCCAGCTGATGATTCTTCAGGGTTGACATTATCGCACCATGTGATATAATATCACAAGATGCCAGATCCCACCGTTGAGCCCTTAAAGCCTCCCGAAGCGAAACAACTGGTTCGGGAGATAATCGAAAATGGGATTTTCGATTTTTCCGGCCACGCTCAGGAGGAAATGGCCAAGGACGACTTGGAGGCGGCCGATTGCCTCAACGTTCTCCGGGGCGGCGTATATCAGCCGGCCGAACCAGAAGGCATGGAATGGCGGTATCGAGTATCAACAACGCGCATCGTTGTTGTTTTTGCATTCGTATCTGCGATACGGCTGCGGGTGATAACAGCTTGGAGAAGCAAATAATGATTTGCGAAGATTGCGGCAGTCAGGTAGTCACAGAAGATAGGGCTGTCCGTCGATACGAAGTCGGCGGCCTACCACATATCGAGCTGCACGGCGTCGAAGTAACCAGGTGTATGAATTGTGGGAAGGAGGGGATTGCGATCCCGCGGATTGGTCAACTGCACCGGGTGCTTGCTGCTGGGTTCGCGAAGCAGAAGCGCATGATTGCGCCTGTCGAGATCCGTTTTCTCCGCAAGCATGTTGGATTGTCCACGGCAGACTTTGCGCAACGAATGGGCGTGGCACGCGAGACGGTGTCCAGGTGGGAAACCGGGTCCCATCCAATGGGGGCGGTAGCCGATCGTCTGTTGCGGTTGCTGGTCCTCACGCACGAGCCAACTGATAACTATCTCGTTGATGATCTACTGCGTGATCTAAATGACAGGCCAGCGCCCAAAAAGCTTGTCTCTGTGTCGGTCTGGAATGGCGAGAAGGGCTGGACGCCAACGGAGCGGCTTGAGCTCGCGGAGTCATAGCCGTCGCCAGGATGATAGCGGATGGGTTAAAGGCAAAAGCCCGTGCAGATGCTGCACGGGCTTTTGCCTATCCGGTATTGGATACCTAACCGTGCCGTATCACCGGCATTTCGGATACGCAGGATCATCCCCACCGATCACAAGCTTGTGGTTCTGGTCAGCGACCGCCATCGCGATGTCGTGCACGAAGTTGCCGACCTTGGCCATGTGATCGTAATCCGCGTACTGCGGTTCATCCGTCAGTTGGTGATAGTCGAGCGCGTAGCCGGTTGATACGTACACGACTGGAACGTGGTTGAGCACGTAGTTCACCTGGTCGCTGCGGCAGAAGCGGTTCCATGGATTCGCGGGGACGTCCCACGACTTGTCGATCGCCATCGCGCCGTTACGAACTGCGTTTACCGAATCGATAACGTCGCCGTACTCGCGCGACAGCCTGCGTGCGCCGAGCATCTGGACCGAGTTCTGGCCGCCAAACTTGACCTCCCAGGCTTTGCCCTTTGCTTCCATGTCCATATTGATCGCGCTTGATACTGAATCGAGCGGGATCGTTGGGTGATCGGTGAACCACTTGGAGCCGAGCAGGCCGCCTTCCTCGCCCGTGTGCGAGACGAAGATGATGGAGCGTGCGGGATGTTCGGTTGCGAACTTCTGTGCTTCTTCGAGCAGGATGACAGTGCCGGAGCCGTCGTCGTCTGCACCGTTGTAGATCGAGTCGCGACGTGGCGGGCGGATGCTGCGTGCGTATGCGATGAGCGAATCGATCTCATGCTGCTGCGCGGCGTCCGGCTGACACGATGGATCGTTCGCACCCTGGCGACGCGTGACCATGTTCACTGCGCGCAGTGAATCGTGATCGACACCGGCGCTTGCCATGCCGATGTGATCGTTGTGTGCGCTGATCAAGACGTATTCTCCCGCGCGCGCCGGATCGCTGCCCGGCATAATTGCGATGACGTTGCGACCGGGTGTTGGTGAAACCTTGAACGTGTAGCGCCAGTTTGCTGATACATTCGAGCCTGCGTCACCAATCGCCAACTGATTGGCG
>JBDTAZ010000077.1:0-30568 GCA_039924325.1 Gemmatimonadaceae bacterium | reverse complement strand
CCCACGGAATGTCGCCAGCCGGAACGGGCAGCCGACGTTCATCGCGCACCGGTTCCACGAACAGCATGTACGGCGACTCGCCCTCCACATCGAAATATTCGCTTGCGCGGTCCGCGAGAACACTAGGAGCAAACGGCCGGAATCCTTCGCGGAACTTCACCTTCAAATTGATGCGTGCCTGCATGCTGGGGTCGCGCGCGTCAGCTAGAATACTCCTCGCCCCCAACGCCCTCGGCCCAAATTCCATTGCACCGTCAAACCAGCCAATCACACTTCCGTTTGCGAGCAGCTCGGCCGCGCGCACAATTGCACTGTCGCGATCGAGTTTCTGCACCACCGCGCCGAGTGAGGTGAGGTCGCTGTGCATGGCGGCGGCATCGTATGACGGACCGAGTAGCGCGCCATGCATGGCGTCGTGCGTTGCGTCGGTCTGACGCGGTTGATCCAGATATTGGTACCACGCTACGAGTGCGGCGCCGAGAGCGCCACCGGCATCGCCGGCCGCAGGCTGGATCCAGATGCGGTCGAAGATGCGAGCGCGACGCAGCTTGCCGTTGGCAACGGCGTTGAGCGCAACACCACCCGCCATGCAAAGGTTAGTTGCGCCGGTGTCGGCGCGTGCCGCTCGCGCCATGCGCAGCACTATCTCCTCGCACACATCCTGGACCGACCGCGCGAGGTCCATTTCGCGCTGCGTGAGCTTTGATTCCGGCGCGCGCGGAGGACCTCCAAACAACGCCGAGAAGGCATCGTTGGTCATGGTCAGCCCACCCAAATAATTGAAGTAGCGCTGATTGAGCGTGAAGGACCCGTCGTCGCGCAGATTCACCAGCTCCCGGTAAATCGCGTCCACATATTTGGGCTCGCCGTACGGGGCGAGCCCCATGATTTTGAACTCGCCGGAATTCACCTTGAACCCGGCGTGATACGTGAACGCGGAATACAGCATGCCCAGCGAATCGGGCCAGTGCATTTCCTGGCGCAGTTGGATGTCCGCTCCCTGGCCCGATCCAATAGATGCGGTGGCCCACTCGCCGACGCCATCGACGGTGAGGATAGCCGCCTCTGCAAACGGCGACGGGTAGAACGCGCTGGCCGCGTGCGATTCGTGGTGCTCGGTGAACAGCACGCGGCCAGCATAGTCGTCGAGTCCGCGTCGAATGGTCCGTTCGATATCCAGCCTGTCGCCGGCCCAGAGCGGCGCGCCGTGGCGGAACGAGGCGAGCCCGGCGGGCGCCGTCCAAAGGAAGGTTTCGAATACCCTATCAAGCTTCTCGAGCGGCTTGTCGTAAAACGCCACCGCTTCGAGATCGCGGGCGGCGATGCCCGCCGAACTTAGGCAGAACTCGATGGCGCGCGACGGAAATGATTCGTCGCCTTTATGGCGCGTGAACCGTTCCTCCTGGGCGGCTGCGAGCACGGCACCGTCGCGGAGAATACACGCGGCACTGTCGTGATAGAAAGCGGAAATGCCGAGGACGTAGCGGGGCAATCGCGGGATGGCGAGGGAGATAGTTGGCCCGACAAGAAGGCAGCATAGCGGTCCGAAGGCGGAACGGAACCAGGTGGGCCGCCTCGGATAATAATTGAATCAGCACTTTGGAGTTTATCCACGGTGGCCGCGTTTGTTGGGCCGAGCGGGGTCTTTCAAGCCGCCCGCTCGCCGACGGTTTGATGGGACCTATGAGCCTGTAAACGATTCGAAAAAACTTCGAGACATTTCTCTCGCATCGGCGTTCTTACCACGCGGGCCTGGATGGATAGATTTTAGAAACATGGCACAATACCTATCGACAAAACCCCACTTGCCGGAGATACACATGTACAGGAAATCCCGTGCGGTCACTGCTGCGGCGCTAGTAGTAGCTTGCACAGCGTGCGCCAAGCAAACAGCTGGGCCGGTGTTGACTCTGACGCCGATGGAGGCGATATGGACGGCTTCCATTCAGCCGACCAACCAGAATAGCGGCCAAGCCGCCGCTTCAAGGCGGACGATGATCAACGGAGAAGTCTCAATGGTAGCCGACAAGGACTACCCCCTGCGAACCGTGGTGCATATCACGCTCGGCACTCCGGTCACCGATGCGTCCGTGAGCTGGGCTCTGGTCCCCGAGCGTTGCGGCACTGGCGGCGTGCCGGTTCTGCCAGTCAACGCCTTTTCGCCGATCGAGGTTGGGCCGAGCGGCCGCGGCGAGGTGACGGCGGTAATACCGTTCACTCTCCCCACCAGCGGCGCTTACCACATCAACATTTACGAGGCACAACGTGCCGAACTGGCCGATGTTCAGGCGTGCGCTCAACTGACGCTACGCGCGAAGTGATACAACGAATGTCGTCTGACGTAGCAGCCTGACGGAGCAATCACAAAAAAAGAACGGCGCGGTGAACTTCACCGCGCCGTTCTTTTTTTCTACGCCAACCTGCCAGGCCTAGTGGTCCGGACTAGTCGGCCCACCGAACGTATAGACTGGAAGACCATCGGTCTCCAGTTCATGCGCAGGAACCGGCAAGTGCAACGGCGTCTGAGGCAGCAGGCCGTTGATACGACGACGGTTGTAATACTCCAGACCCGGGCCAGTAGCCATCAGTTCGATGTCCTGCTCGTACTGGATTGCGGCGAGCAGGCCGGCCGCGCCGGTACCTGCCGTCACAGGCGCAAGGTTGCCACGACCAACGCGTGTGTTGTTGATCAGCGTTGCAGCCTCGGCCAGATTGGTGCCGAGCCGAACATCGGCTTCCGCGATCAGGAGGTCATTCTCGGCCTTTCTGATCATTGGATATGGGCCAATCTGCTGCGTGCTTGCATCGGCATCGTACCCGTAGGAGGCCTCACGACCGTACGCCCAGCTGCTGAAGTGGTAGCAGCCGCGTGCAGGCGCAAACGGGATCGACTTCATGAAAATAAAGTCCGACGCGAGACGGGAATCTGCCGATGTCGCCTGTGGCGGGGTGTTGCAGTCCGCCGGGAAAACGGCGGGGGAGTTGGGATCCAACTCGTGGATGACGCGCATGTCCACGCGCGTCCAGCTCGGGGTATTGGCGTACGTACCCTGATCGGTCCACCAGTTGTTGTAGTCGCCAATTGGAGCGAAATCGTGATCAATCCCCTTGACGGCATAGGCCCGAACTCTGGCCCAGTCAACAGCGTCGGTTTCAGCCTGAGACCGTGGCGTATACGCCAGGACTTCCGCTGCCATCGTGTTGTTGAGCTGACCGAAATTCGCGGCCGTCATGTTGATGGCCGTGAAATAGTTGTCCGGAATCTGCCACGTCTTGCCAGCCGACAGCGCGATCGCCAGATCAAACTTGGCAAGTGCCGCTGTCGCGACGTCCTTGTACGGGGAGAACGTCTTGGGCGCCGGAATTGGCGTCGCATCATCAATGATGAATCCCTTATCGAAGATGAGCGCCACATTGCCCAAGCTGGCAGCCTGCAGGAAGTGACCGATTGCCTGGTATTCATCGGTTACGTCTGCGCCCGTTCCGTCCATGATCTTGACGCCGCGTGTGAGCGCGTTCAGACCGTCATTCGCCTGACCGAGCACGGCGTAGTTAAAGCGCCACGGATCATTGGCAACCGCGCCGTCACCAGCCGACGACGAGTTGTTATACGCAATTCGCGGTTGGGCGGAATTGAAGCGCATTCCGAAGTTGCCGTAGCTCGACGTCAGGGCCTGGGCCATTACAGACTGTGCCATGCCAGGATCGACGTTATTGCTTTGGATGTACCACAGCCGTATGCCGCCGCCCAGGAGCGTCTGCACGTCGCCTGCGTTGGAGACCGCGCGTTGTGTATCTGGCGCGTTCAGATCAGAGATCTTAAGGTCGGAGTTACAAGCGGTGACAGCTACGGCCGCAAGCAACATCCCTAATTGCTTCGATGTTTTCATTTAGATGGGCCCCGGGGTCAAAAGTCGAGCTGAATTTGGCCAGCAACCTGACGGAACGTCGGGTAGCGGAAGCCATCGAGACGCAAGTTTGGATCGCCGTTGCTAGCTGCTTCCGGATCCATACCGGTGTACTTGGTCCAGGTGTGCAGGTTACGACCGATCAGGGAAATCTTCGCCCCGCGAATCGTATTGCCGAGCCCAATCTGGGAGATGAAGTGCGTTCCCAGATCGTAGCTGACCGAGAGTTCGCGCAGCTTCGCGTACGTGCCATTCTCTACGAAATAGCTATCTGCATCAAGCGCATTGTAGAACCCGTTGGTGTACAGGTCGTACGCGTGCTTGGTGCCAGTCGCCTTGCCCGACTGGTCGATATCGCCGGAACGCAGATCCTGGAACATCCACTGCTTGGAGAAATTGTAGATCTGGCCGCCCTTGGATCCATCGAGCAGACCGTAGAGCGTGAATCCCTTGTAGTGAACTGTGTTCGCAAGACCCCAGACGAAGTCGGGCTGACCTTCCATGATCTTGACGTTCGAGTTCCCCTTGGTGTCGACATACGCGACCGGGGTCTCGCTCGGCAGGCCAATCGAGGCCGTCTTTACGACGTAGCCGAGATCGTTGACGGAGTACACCTTCTTGAGCGAGTCGATTGAGACACCGGCATTCGCTGGGTTGTCCAGCAGCTGGCTGACCTTGGTGTCAAAGCGCGTACCGTAGATCACGCCCATGTCCTCGCCCTGGCGATAGTAGAATATCCCCTGGCCCTGGCTGCCGCTGCCAACCTGGAACGGAGGCGCACCAAGTTGATCGATGTGCTGCCGCGTGCGGGAAGCGGTTACTGTGAAATTGTAGTTCAGGTCATGGCCCTGAATGACCCGAGCATTGAGCGATCCTTCCAGCGTCTTTCCAGCGATCGTCGCCGCGTTCTGAACCTGCGAACTGAAACCGCCCGTGAGTGCGACGGATAGCGGCACGTTGAGAAATGCGCCGACTGTCCTGCGCTCAGAGCTGACGATTTCTCCGTCGAAGCGACTGAGGAATGTACCACTGATGCCGCCTTCGGTTTCCCGCTGCACGGCTGGCTGCAGATCCGGGTTACCAACCGTGTTCTTGGAAATCGTACCAGCTCCGACGGTGTACGTCTCATACTGATCGCCGAATTGAGGGCGAAGTCCTGCCGTACCAACCGCATAGCGAAGTTTCAATTCCTGGAACCCTGGGATATTAAAATCCTGGGTTACGCGCCACGCGCCGGAGAGCCCGAAGAAGTTTTTCCAACGCGCTTCAGTACCGAAGAGCGACGATCCGTCACGACGCCCTACGAGCTGCGCGAGGTAGCGATCCTTGTAGTTGAAGCCCTGCGTTATGTAAAAGTCGTTGGCGCGGATGGTCTGCTGGCCCGATGATGAGGCCAACGTGGTCGGATCCATCGCATCGAACGTTGGAACGCCGCCAACATTGAACTTGCGACCTGAAGTCTGGAAGCTCTGGAAGTCGTCCTGCTCCGCGAGGTACGTCAGGCGAGTAGTGGACGAAAGGCCACCGAAATCGTGCGTGGCAGTGCTGTTGAGCTGGATGTTGGTCGAAAAATCCTTGCCAGTGTAGGCATTAAGAGTGCCTGCGCCCGGGATTCCAGTGTCATTCAGATAGCCACGGTTGGTCAAACCCGTGTTGTAGTCGCTGCTGTGATCAGCACCGTAACTGCCATCCAGGTTGAGCCAGGTAGTTGGACGGAAGCGCGCCGTGAAGGAGCCGAGAACACGCTGATTCTCGTTCACGTTAGCGGTGTTTGCAAGCCCGTAGAGCGGGTTACCGCGATCATTCGCTGCAAACGACTTCGGCATGTCCGGATCGAAACGGACAGGATCGTTTGGTCCGTTTGGACGCTCAAGATTGAGGTCGGGCGGGGACTGAAGCAGCGCGAAGAACACCCCGGTGCCCGTCTGAGCTCCGTCGTTTGTCGAGTGGCCGTACAGCAAGCTCGCCGAGAGGTCGAACTTGGCCGTGACGGTCTGGTCGACGTTCAAGCGCACGTTCTGGTTGCGAGCGCCCTGAACTAACGGAAGAATTCCAGGATCGACGGCACGGGAGAACGACGAGAAGAAATTCGTCTTGTCCTGACGGTAACCCATGCTCACATAATCCGACTCGTACGACCGGTTGGGGAGCCACGTCTGGAGCTGGTTCCGGAACTGGTTATCGCCGGTGGATGGGAACGGATTATCCGCGTAGTGATCGGGCTTGATGATGCGATTGCCACCGCTATTGAGAGCGATGCTGCCGTCCGCGGCGAGCACGTACGGGTGGTGCTCCATCAGAGAGATGTAGTGACCAACCGACGACTGCCCGAGCTCGGTCCTACCGGTAATGGCGAGCTTGCCCTCGGCGAGAGATTTGCCGCGATCTGTCGTGATGGCTATGACGCCGTTTGCCGCCTGAGAACCGTAGGTGTTCGCAGAAGCCGCACCCTTGAGTATCTCGATCGATACAATGTCAGCCGCGGAAATACCCGCCATGCCGTTGGTCGCAATAACTCCGTCGATAACGACGAGCGGAGAATTGTTGCCGAGGCCGAGGTTGGTTGCACCGCGGAGCTGGATCGCTGCAACCTGACCCGGAGCGCCGTTCGTACTCATTACTACGGCGCCTGGAACTTTGCCAGCGAGCGCAGAGATTGGATCGGACGCCGGAACATTGTTGATCTGATCAGCACTGATCTTGGTGATCGAGATCGTGGTGTTCTTGAGCAACGTCGCGCCGGCGACGCCGGTAGTGACGACCTCATTCAGTCGCGTGATGTCTGCCGCAAGCACGAAATCCACTTGCTGGTTTCCGGAGACGAGCGTGATCTGCTTGGTAACCGGAGAGAATCCAATACGACGGGCGGTAATTGAAACCGCACGGCCCGTGATGTTTCTGGTCCCTACACGGAAAGTGTAGATACCTGCAGTTGTCGTTGCGGTGCCGGCGTTCAGCGAGCTGATAAGTACGCTTGCACCTTCAATCGGCTGTCCCTGCGGGTTTGTAACCTTTCCTGTTACTACCGCTCCCTCCTGAGCCTGGACCACCGGTGCTGTGGCGGCCAGAGCGAGAAGTGATGCGGTCAGAGCGATTAGCCTGTGGGCTAACGGTGTTCTCATGATCGACCCCTGTATGAAACGAAGGCTGTGAATCGTGCCCGTCCAGAATTCGAACGGAGGAGTAAACGTTTTACCGGGATCTGGCATCTAATAGACAACAGGACGGAGACAGCCGGTAAACACGGTCTTAAGGACAAACTTTTCTCACGCACCTCCGTTTTGGTGTGAGGGTTATACACGACGCAACGCCTGAGGCGATGTGCCGAGCGGAGCTGCGACCGGGCGAGCGGGTCACAACTGCGGCTGGTGATCTTCACACAGATTTTATATGCGTCTTCTCTCGCCGATACGATACGACATCTGCGGCGAGTGTCAAGGAACGAATGTTACCATCTGTCTTTTTTTACACTTGACATTTTGCGGACTTTTTGCCCGCTTAGATATAACAAAAGGGCAAACCTCGGCCAAATTCTCTTCCGCTAGCGGAACGGGAATTGGACAGATCGCCCTTAGTTTTTAGTCGGACCAGCGCGCCGGCGGGTCAGTTCCCGGTGCCTGTAGGCGGCTTTCCCTTCCCCGATGGCGTTCCCGACCCAAGAACATTCACGCCCGTAATCAGCACGATGACCCCGGCGACGATGCCGGCGATGAGCCATCCAGTTGACGCGATTGCCAGCTTCTTTGTCGTCACCGAATCGTACGCTGCACGCGGAAGTGTCACTGCGACGTCGGATCGAGGCGACGAAATGCCGGAGATGAACTGGACGTCTGTGGCGGCGATTTGGACCCCCGCAGCGTCGCCCGAGACGTATTTCCCCTCTACGACGTCGACGCTGTCGCCCACATCTTGCGAGAGAATCGCTCGCCCGGCGGCATTCACGTGGACGAACACGTCTTCCCCGGGCTTCAACTCGCCTGGAGTCTGCGGGTTGTACGCGTAGCAGGCGACGTTGAGCATCAGCCCCACCACACCAAGCGACATGGCACCGGCAGAGAGGCAGCGGAGTGCAGCTCGCCCGGCGCGGCTCGTGCGCGTCATCGATTCCTTTATAGCCGTCACGCGATCACCTTCTGAAAATGGTGTGTAGTTGCCTAATGTAACTCGCGTCCATCCGCTGCAGCGCTAATTGCTGCGAACGGCGTCTTCGGATGTTTCCGTGCCTGGGAAATAATCTGTTTAATAGTAGCCTTCAGGTTGTATCCGTTGCGAGCCCACAGATTGTCAAAAGATTCCAGTCCGCTACCATATACACGTCTCGCCAGCAACGCTGCGTTGTCCAGCGCGACTCGCCTGGCGTAAAGGGGGGAAATCGTCCTGAGCCGCGGCGCGATGCTATCGACAAGGGTACGCCGGGCGGCGGTGTAAATCTCGGCCCGCGCCGAGAGCCGCGCGAGACTGTCTGTCGGGTGGGCACGGAAGGCCGAGTCGAGGGTGGTGCTCAGTTGCGCCCAGAAGGCACCGAGCAGCTTGTCGTCGCTCCAGCGGGCATCGACGCGCGCGGCTGCGAGAGAATCACCACGGGATCTGAACATGGCCGCGGCGCCTCGAGCGCCAACGAAGCTCGCGAAGGACTCATTGAAAGGAACGGAGCCGGGCGCGTAATAGGTATTGTGGGTGACTTCGTGGATGACGGTGTTTGCCAGGTCCAACGAGTCCCCCTCCAGCGTCGTGTTCAGGAGCGGATCGTTAAAGAAGCCAAGCGTGCTGAAAGCGGACGAGGGACGTAGATAGACGTCGAAGCCGCGTGACTCGAGGTCGCGCGCCGCCTGACGGCCCGCAGTGAAGTCGAAATAGCCCTTGTAGGGGACTCGCCCTACTATGGGGAACCACCATGTATATGGAACGAGGCGGTCTCGATACGCAGCGGACAGAACGAGGACGAGCGTGTCATGATCTACATGGGAATATGTGGTGAAGCTCTCGCCGGTCTTGAGTCCCAAGGAATCATGAGCGTAACGCCTCGCAGCCTCAACCACGGCCAGTTTGGATCGGAGCGATGCGGGCGTGGATGGGTCGGCGATCATCGCCGAGATCGGCTTGCGCCGACTGAGAATTCTGGCCTCTTCCCACGCACCGCGGCTCAAATAGCACGCAGTGGGTCCGATGACAATCAGGAGACCGACAATCACGACAACGACAGCCGCGAACAGCCATTTCAGGAATTGGCGAACCGTGGTTCGGGTGGTGCGTGTCAGCGGCATTGCACGGCACCTATCATTACAGTGGGCGTTGCGTTCATCTATACTGCCATACTTCCATTCGAAACACGGAATCTAGTCGCGCCCCGATTGCCGGGCTGGCGCAATTGAGTCGAGCTCCGCGTGTCGCGCCGACCGTACGCAGCATGACACGCTGTGTTGCATGAGTCTTGGAACGACGAACTCCGAATCTAATCGGCTGGTGCGCGGCGGTTCACGCTGGCGTGCACGGTGCTGTCCACTCCTGGAAAGCCATAGCGGGTCCGGTGAATACCCGGACCCGCTATGTCTTTCTTTCTGGAACTCGGACCGCTTGTTGAGAGCGGTCGCCGACTACTTAGCTGTTACTGCCCGAGCAACTTGGCCTTCGGATCCTTGTCAACGAGGGAAATGATTGCACCTGACGCAGTCGCCGGAATAACAGTAGTAACTCCGGCAGCCGGGCAACTCGGGGACGATCCTGAACTTGTCACAGTGTACGCAATGCCTGGAGGAGTGGCAATCGCGGTGAGAACTGAGCCGTCTTGCTGTGAGCCGCCAATCGGATCCAGCGGTGGAACCGCTGTCGATCCTGCGAACGCCGCAGCACCAATCGGAAGCAGACCATCGGCGAGAAGCGGCGTGGTCGTGCCCGCACCGGTGGCGGTTACGCGATAGCTGGATGCAGCCGGCGATGACGGCGCCGACGCAAACGCAGTGTACGCGCTGACGCCTCCGAACGACATGCCGGTAAATGCCGCCGTTCCCGACACGGCTCCGCCAGCTGCGGTTGCACCGGTGACGAATATATCTGCGTTGCCACCGTTCCCAATTGCGTCGACCGCGCGGAAGGAGAATGACCCTGCCGCCCCCGCGGGAAACACGTCGTCAGTTATGATGAGCCGATGCTTTGGCGTTGCCGCGGCATTCATGTAACCGGCGTGAATAATCGTGTAGTAGTGATTGACCGCGAAAGTAAAAGTCGTATCCAGCAGTACTTTGCTGACCACGTCAGGTCCGTTGCACGCCGCCGTCGTCGTGCCAGATGGGAACACGCGGATCCTGTGCTGGCCCGGCGGGAGGCCGCGATAGCCACCGCTGGTTCCGCGATACTTGACACTCGCCTCGTTGGCGTTGGTAACAATGTCAACTATGCGGTAGTCCATGTCCATCGTGTCCGGAACAGCATTCACCCAGCGTACCGCTGCATGCGGTTCGGGATTTATGATGGACGAGACATTGTCGCCGGAGCACCCCGCGAGCAGCGCCAACGCCGCCACGGGAAGCAGACGGTATACTTTCATTGATTGTTCCTCTCCAAGGGTGAGCACGACGTCATTGTATTTGCGTCGGTAGGGTTTCACCGGTGTGCTTTGATCCAGGACCTGAATCGCTGAACCCGGTCGCATGCAAGACGAATATGAGCGCGACGATCGAGGCAAGTATCCCGATTGCCGCGACGGTCGTTTTTGATTGAGAGAATGTTTTGGTGCTTAGGCTGGTGATTGCGTTCCGTGACACTGTTACCGTTCCGCCCGGAAACGCTGTATAACTTCCGTTCAGGTAATCGATGTGTGTGACGCTAACTCCGAGCGTGCTGTCGCCTACCGTTACCACCTTTCCATTGAACTTCGCAACGTCGTCACCGAGATCGGCTGTAAGCGCGACTCGGCCAACATTGTTTACCTGGACCGCGACATTCTGCCCAGGCGATAGCTCGGATGGCGACTTCAATTGGTAAGTGTAGCAGCCACTGGTCAGCATCAATCCAACGACTCCCGCCGCGGCAGTGAGCGCAACGAGGCCACGCGGCGCAAACCGCGCCACGCACCTCATTGCATCAAGCATTGTCCGATCAGTCATTGAGCGTATCACGCAGATTTACTAGTAGCCGTAGTTTCCGAGCGCAGCGGCATCCTTGCCGCCGGGCCCGCCGGTCGTCCAGGCTTTCATGCTGCGAACGTCTGTCTCCTGGTATGGGACCGGAAAATTGAGCGCTGTATACTGGGGAAGGTCTCCCCAGCCGCGGCTGTCGAAGTACCATGCGCCGAGGTGGGTATACGCGGTTTCAAGACGCTTCTCCCACTTCATCGCTTCGAGAATGTTTCCGCATTCGGCGTGTGCGAAGTCGGGCGCCGTGGGGACGCGCGGCACGCAGGAGTTCGCAGCTGCACCAACAGCTATCGGCTGAGTTGCGCTTGTGATTCCTGTAAGTGGCGGAAGGTTGCCTTTAGCTACGCGGGAAATGTTGATTTTGGCCATCGCATTTCCGAAGTCGCCCTGTCGGATGTACCCTTCGGCGGCGAGCAGATCCAACTCAGCACGCGCCATGATCGGATACGGCCCAGCACGTCCGCCATCGTTCCAGAGCTGGAAACGATAGAAGTCATACAGCGAGAGGTTCCACGCATCGCCCGAGGGATCGCTGGCGCGCCGATTCCGGAAGTAGAGATTGTTGCGTGGTGGTTGCTGTGCGGTTCCGGCGCCCGAACTCACTTGCTGCGCAGCACGCGTATCTCCAGCCGGAAAGCGTTGATCCGCTGTACGGATGATGAAGGCGTAGCGATTCCCGAGTGATGTGGCGATCCAGGCGTCGTAGCAGTTACCACCGTTGGGATCACTCTGATTGGCCGCCGTGCAACCAGCACGTACGCTGTCAGCCATCCCGATGATCATGGGGCTCTGCTGTGCCCAGGTGTCGAACAGATAATGCTGTTCGTCGCCGACGCGCCACGGAGCCACGGTTGTCATGTTGATGTTCAAGTCGGTTGGCAGCGCGGCGTTTGCATCCGCGATGACTTGCGTCCAATCGACCGCGGCACGATCCGCGGGTGTGCGTGCTACTTCGGCGCGGAAGCGCGCCTTGAAACCACGCACCATCTGAATGAACTGTGCGGCTGTGAGCGCATTGCCGTTCACCCAGGTACTGGGCAGCGTGAAACCTGTGCCACCACCGGCCCCGTTTGTTGCACTTCCAAGCGCGATAGCGCGATTTGCCGCCGCGATTGCCGAGTCCATCTGCGTGAGAATGATTGGCATCGCATCGAAACCGCCGAGAAACTTGCTTGGCGGATTCGCAATGACGTCAGTCTCACTCACAATCGATAGCGAGTCGTACGCGATTGCGACGGTGGCATTTGCAAAGGCCATGGAAAAATAGGCGAACGCGCGCGCACGAAGATCCTGTTGGGCACTCCCAAGTGTGAAGCCCTTTGAGTTCAGCTGCACCAGCCCATTGGCAGCAGTGCGTGACGCACGCTGGCTTCCCTGGTAGTTGTACGCGTTGTTTCCCGCGTAGGTATCGGTACTGTTGTTGGCGATGGGCGATCGCGGAAGGCTTCCGCGCGGACCCAGACCGTCGTTCGCGAGCGACGACGAATTCTCGAACGCCATCGTGAGCAACGCTGGCTCGATGTGCGCAGCGATACCCGATCCGCCCGTCGCTCCCTGCGCCGAGTTAAAGGCGGATCCGAACGAGTTCGCGATCACGCTTTCAACGTCACCCGGTCGCGCAAGAACACGCGCTACGTCGGGGTTATTCAGATTTGGTGCGGATATCTGGTCTCCGGCGCAAGCACCGAGGGCCGTTACCGCGGCAGCGATATAAAACAGCTTTCGCATTATCTCCTCATGGGTACCCCGGCGGGCTCATGCCCGCCAGGGATTCGCGGTTTTTAGAAGTTGGTGGATAGCGAGATGGTGAACGTGCGCAGGTTCGGGAACTGGTACGCATCGACCGCGTTCAGCACCGCCGAGCCTGGCGAGTTTGCACTGGCACCGCCTGTACCCGACACAGCGCCGTACCCTACTTCAGGATCGAAGCCCTTGTACTTGGTCCATGTCTTCAGGTTGCGGCCGGTACCGGTAAGCGACCAGTCGCCACCCAGTCGGCCGAATGTGCCGACGTGGAAGGAAAGCGTCGCTTCACGCAACTTGACGTAGCTCGCATCTTCGGTGACGGCGCTGTTGGGCCCGAGAATGTCATACAGTCCGCCCGTTCCTGAACCGTTGTCGGGCAACGCGGCGCGATAGTAGTAGCCGAGCGGTTTGACGTTTGACACGTCCTTGCCCGTCTGCTGATCATCGACAGAGAGGAAGTCGAGGAAGCCCCAACCGCGACCCTGATTGTAAACGCTACGACCTTTCGATGCGTCGAGCAGAAACGATCCAGTCAGGCGCTTGTAGTTGGCGTTCTGCCCGAGGCTCCATCGATACGTCGGTAATGCGTGCCCAAGCGCGAGGATTTTTGCAGCACCGGTCGAGTCGCGCTCGATAATCGGCATCCCCCAGTTAACCACCTGCCCCGTGTTGAAGTGCGAGACGTCGCCGCCCGCGGCGGTGGAGAAGAACTGGCTGTTGAGGGGTAAGCGCGCCTGCCAGAGGTTTTTGGAAATTCCGTCAGCGGGCGTATTTCCGGTACCCGTCCAGACGACGTAGCCATCGGAATTAGCCTGGAAGTCCTTACCAGAGCCGCATGAGCCCTGCGCCGCGGTTGGCAACTGGCCGCAGCTGGTGATGAACTTGCGGCCGTAGAATGTTCCGTATTCCTCGCCCTGACGGACAAAGAACAGCGCGCCAGTACCTTGTGCAGCGGCGCCAGCGGTAAACGCGGGAACGTTGAGCTTCGTAATCTTCGACTTGGCGCGATCGTAGGTAAGCCGCGTCGAGGTACTGAAATTCGTGGTGTTAACCCACGGGATGTTTAGCGAGGCTTCGAACGCTCTACCTGCGAGCGTACCGGCATTCTGGTACTGCTGTGAGTAGCCGTAGTACGAAGCAACGGGAACGACCAGGATCTGGTCCCGCGAATCGGTCCTCGACGATGTCAAGCTAAAGCCTATCCGATGGAACAACTGGCCGTCGATACCGAGTTCAGTTTCGATCACGGTCTCGGGGCGAAGGTTGCGGTTGCCGAGGGTAACCGGATTGCCGACGTTGCCCGAGCTGAGTGAGAAAGTCTCGTACTGCGAGACAAACGCGGGTCGGTTACCGGCGGAGCCGACTGATGCATGCAGCTTGAACTCGTCAAGTGCAGGAATAAACCACCAGGGCTCCTGAGCGACACGCCATGCAGCTGAACCGCGGCCGAACGTTGACCAGCGATGTCCTGAACCGAATAGCGAGCTTGCATCTCGGCGCACGAGTCCGTCGACGATATAACGGTCTTTCCAGACTACGTGCTCATTGAGGTAGTAGCCGAGTCCGCGAACCGTCGTGAGGCTCGAACCAACCGTCTGTGACGGTGTGCCGGATGGCGTGGAACCGATATTGGCTGCGTTGGGGAGACCGACGACGCCGAGCCAGTTACCCGACAGCACCTGATAATTGTAGTCGGTGCGGTCAAACAGATATCGCACGCTTGTGAGGGTATTCAAGTCGGTAAAGAACGTGTGTGTCACTATACCGTCGATGCCAGCATTGTACTGCTGCTGAGCTTCGGCGCGCCGCGCAAGGAAACCTGAGTTGGACGTCCCTGCGGGGCCGGTGGTCGTGCGGTAGCCCTTGTCCTGGAAGGAGATTGCAGTTGCCGCCGTTCCGTCGTAGCTGAAGTTGAAATTCATGGAGAACCACGTCAGTGGTCGCCACTGCGCGGCCGCACCGCCTGTGAACCGGTTGGTCGCAGTGTTCTGCGCGTAGTTCTGCAGCTCGTAGAGTGGATTGAAGTTCTGCGAGCCACCGCCCTGAAGATTCGGTCGGATATAGAGGCGACCGAGATCGTCGACGGCTTCAAGGTTCACAATGGGCGGAGTGCGCGAGAGCCGGAAGAATGCTGCACCGCCATCCTCCTCCTGATATCCGTCCTTGGTATCGTGCGCAAATGCGCTCGTGAAAGCGAAGTTCCAGTCGTCGGTGGAGCGCCCTGCGTTGAGGCGCGCAGTGGCACGCTGGAAGCCATTGAGATATTTGATCGCGCCTTGCTGACGCGTGTAGTTGCCGCTGGCGAAAATTGTGTTGGGGCCGCTCTTGCCGCTGATCGCGATGTTCTGCTGCGTGTAAGGCTTCGGATCGACAAACTGCCCAACAGCGTTGTAATTCACCCCAGGCCAGCGATCGATCTGGAACACGTTCTTCAGTGCTGAGCCCGTAACCGTGGAACCAGGGTCTACGGGGAACGTCGGCGGCGTCTGCGCGAAGACGTCTGGATAACTGTTGATGAAATTCGCGACGCTCGGGTAGTCGATGGATCTGGCGCAACTGTTAGCTGCGAACGTTCCCGTTGCGGGAGCCGCGTATGCACCGGAGACATTGAGGCAGAAGCGAGTCATCGTGGGATCCATGCGCATTCCAGTAGTCTGCGCGATAGGAAGCTTTCGTTCGATGTCGCTGGTGCCGTAGTCTGCGCGGATGCTCGTATGAAATCCGTCAGCGGAAGCCTTGGCAGTCTTGGTCGTGATGGCAATCACGCCGTTGCCAGCGCGTGCGCCGTAAAGCGACGCTGCAGCCGCGCCCTTCAGGATTTCGATGTTGTCGATGTCGTTCGGGTTGATACCCGCAAGTCCGCCACCACCCGTAGCAGAGAGCTGGTCGCCGAGGATAATTCCGTCAACTACGTAAAGTGGGGCTGTGCCACGTCCCTGCGTCGCGATTGACGTCGGCGCGCCGAGGAGAATTGCTGGGGGAGCACCCGGACGGCCGGAAGCCGACGTGATGTTGGCGCCCGGCACCTTGCCCTCGAGTGCCGCCAGCGGATCCGTTGCCGCGGACTTGGTGAGATCGGCGGCGTCGATGCGCGTTATGCTGAAAGGAAGCATCTTCTGCTCCGTTCCTGCCGTCACACCGGCGACGATCACCTCGCTCAGTCTGTTGATGTCCTGCCTGAGCTTGAAGTCGATCGTTTGCGTCGTTGCGGTGGTGAGCTTGCTAGTCGGCGTGAAACCGATCGCACGTGCCCGGATCGTGATGCTGGTCGCGTCGCGAAGCCGCGCTGGCGTAAGCGTGAGCGTGTAATGGCCGGTCGCGTCGGTGGCGACGGAGATGTTCAACTCGTTGATGAACACGTTCGCGTTCTGGAGCTTGTCTCCCTGCTCCGATGTCACGGTCCCGCTAACTACGACTTGAGCCTGGGCCTTGGCAAAGCCACTTACGGCTAACATTGCGAATGCGACCAACGCATTTCGCAGTATTGGCATCAAACCAGTGCGTCTCATTCCACTCTCCCTGCAGATGGGTCCGATGCGACACTCCATAGCCGCGCGACGAAAGACCAGCGAGTCAACAAAACAGCCTCCGGAAACGGGTTGCAGTCACGACAGCGCGAAGGAACGAATGCCGGGTAGCCCGCCTCCCCTTGCCCGACCGACAGTTCGGGTCATCGATGAGGGTCACCCTGCCGGATAGCTCACAATCGGCTTTCCGGACTGTAAAGTCTTTATTCATTCTTAATGGAATCGGTAAGCTATGGGTTTAATTGCTTGCGTCAACGACACGTTTTCTAACACCACCAGCCAGAACGATGGCCTTTAACAGGCTTTCTGTCTTCTTTTTTACAGACTTCTTGAAATAGGCCTGGATAGAGTCTGTATCCGGCTGATTTCCGGGCTCACTATTTGTGGCTGTACGGTGACGTACGCCAAGCGCCGCGCTGCCCTGCATCAGACTGGAGCGCTCGCTCCTCGCCCGGTAATGGGCGGATCGGAGTCGAGTGTGTCCTCGATGCCCCTTCTAGCGACATGAGCGCGTGCATATCCTTACAGCGTGTCCTTCGTTCACCTGCATTGCCACTCGGAATACTCCCTGCTCGACGGGGCCAATCGCGTCGAGGATCTGATCGCTCGCGCGCTCGAATTTGAGCAGCCGGCACTGGCAATTACGGACCACGGGAACATGCACGCCGCATGGGAATTCCAGGAGAAGGCCAAGAAGGCCGGCCTCAAGCCAATCCTCGGCATGGAGGCATATGTAGCGCCCGGCGACAGACGGGCGAGGCAGCGCGTTGAGTCCTCGTTTCAATCGGGCCAAACCGGAAGCTCCGGAAAGGCGGCGCAGATTGGCAAGGCCAGGGCGTACTACCACCTAGTGTTGCTGGCCCAGAATGCGACTGGATACAGGAATCTCGTCAAGCTTTCATCGCTCGGTTACACCGAAGGCTTCTACTCCAAACCTCGCGTGGACCGTGAGCTGCTCGCGCAGTACAACGAGGGGCTCGTTGTCTCATCAGCGTGCATGGCCGGCGAGGTCGCAACGCATCTTCTTGCAGACAACTGGGACGCCGCGCGCGAGACTGCGGCGTGGTACGCGGAGCTGTTCAAGGGTCGCTACTACCTCGAGGTCCAGGCTCACGACAGCGAAGGCCAGGCGGGTCTCAACGAGCGGGTATTCAAGCTCGCAGATGAATTGGGCCTCCCGGTTGTCGCGACAAACGATGCGCACTTTCTACGGCATGACGATCACGCATCGCACGACGTTTTGTTGTGCATCGGACTCGGCAAGAACGTTTCCGACGACAACCGGATGCATTACGATGACGGCCTGTACTTCAAGAACGCGGACGAAATGCGCGAGCGCTTTCCTGAGCGCGCCGACGTGCTCGAGAACACATTGGCAATCGCGGAAGAAACGGGAATCGAATTCAAGAAGAAGTACCACGTTCCGTCCTTCCCATTACCGAAAGGTGTCCGCAGCGAGAACGATCTTCTCGTACGGCTGACGGAAGAAGGCGCGCGCGAGCGCTACGGCAATCCGCTTCCGGAGGAAGTGGAAACGCGCATGCGCTACGAGCTGGACGTGATCACCAAGACAGGGTACGCGGGCTACTTCCTCATCGTATACGACTTCATAAAAGCCGCGCTGGACATGAACATCCCGGTGGGTCCGGGTCGCGGTTCCGCAGCTGGCTCGTTAGTCGCTTACGCTCTCAAGATTACCAACGTCTGTCCACTCAAGTTCGATCTGCTCTTCGAGCGTTTCCTGAATCCGGAACGAGTATCGATGCCCGACATCGACGTCGACTTCTGCTTTGAGCGACGCGGCGAGGTGATCGATTACGTTCGTCAGAAATACGGTCGTGACTCCGTAGGCCAGATCATTACCTTCGGTACGCTCAAGTCTCGCGCAGCGGTAAAGGATGTAGGTCGCGTGCTTGGCTTCACGCCCGGGGAGACAGATGCGCTGGCGAAACTGATTCCGAATCTCCCCAACTACTCGCTCACGGTTGGCGAGGCGGTGGAAAAGATTCCGGAAGTGAAAGCGTTATATCATGACGACGCGCGGTACAGCGAGTTGCTCGACTACGCGATCGCACTGGAAGGTCTGTCGCGACATGCAGGTGTGCACGCCGCTGGCGTGGTTATCGCCCCGGGGCCGCTCGATGATTACGTGCCGATCTGCACGCAAAACAGCAAAGGTGCTGGCAGTCAGGGCGACGAGGCCGTTGTCGTAACCCAGTACGACATGAACGGGCTCGAAAAGGCCGGAATGCTCAAGATGGACTTCCTCGGGCTTACCACGCTTACAATCATCACGGATGCCGTAGCTAACGTCCGCGCGCGCGGCCGCGAGATCCCGGATCTCGATGACATTCCGCTCGATGATGCAGAGACGTATCACATGCTGCGACTCGGCAAAACTGCGGGCGTGTTTCAGTTCGAGTCTCCGCTTGCGACTGATCTGCTGCGGTCGTTGCGATGCGATCGCTTCAACGACATCGTTGCGTCGAATGCGTTGATGCGCCCGGGACCGCTCGACGCGGGAATGCACAAGGTCTACATTCGCCGCAAGCGCGGCGAGGAACCTATATCGTACCAGCTTCCCGAGCTGGAAGAGTTCCTCAACGAAACGTACGGAGTCATCACCTATCAAGAGCAGGTGATGCGTATCGCGCAGAAGCTGGCGGGCATTTCGCTCGCCGAAGCCGATGTGCTGCGAAAGGCGGTTGGAAAGAAGGATGCAGCTCTGATTCGCAAGGAGCTTGGGAAGTTCATCGAAAAGGCAGTCGCGCTGGGTCACGCCCGCGGGGTCATTGAAGACATCGCATCGCAGATCGAGACGTTTGGCCGTTATGGATTCAACAAGTGCTTGCCAAGCTACGTTGAGGTTCTCGATGCGTCATCCGGGCGCCTTGTAAAGATCGGCGATCTGTACAACAACCGTGAGCAATTCGGTGCGGTTGCGACGTGCGATGTCCGCGATCTCAAATTGTATCAGGGACGCGTGCTCGATGTCGTTGACAACGGAGTGCAGGCTGTCTTCCGCCTTCGTACGCGCTCGGGCCGTGAGATCGATGCAACCGCGAACCATCCGATGCTCACTTTCGACGGCTGGTGTGAGCTCGGACAATTACGGATCGGCCAGAATATCGCTGTGCCACGCGCACTCGAAATCGAAGGCGGCGAATCATGGCCCGAGCATCAAGTGGTGGCGTTGGGTCATCTTCTGGCCGAAGGGAATCTCTGCCATCCACACGGACTGTATTTCTACAATCAGGACCAGAGCGCGATAGCCGATTTTGCTGCGGCTGCGGAGCAGTTTGCCAACGTCACGTGCACCGTTAGCCGGCACAAGGGCACAGAATACGTTTACACCGGACGCCGCAATCGGCGCGAACCCAACGGAATATTCGAGTGGGCACGCGGCCTTGGCTTGCTGGGCAAGAACGCCCGCGACAAGGAAATTCCTGCCGATGCGTTCGCCTTGGGAAGTCGCCAACTTGGGCTGCTTCTTGCGCGCATGTGGGAGGGCGACGGCCACGTCAATCTGAAGGGGCGTTCGGCATTTTACGCTACTGCGTCGAAGCGGCTGGCGCATCAGGTGGCGCACATTCTCCTTCGACTTGGAGTGGTGCCACGCACTCGCGAGGTCACGTTTCCGTACAAAGATGGACGCGTTGGCTACCAGGTTTTTGTCACGGGCAATGAAAATCTTCGCAAGTTCGCAGATCAAGTAGCAGTACACATGCTTTCAGGCGCGAAGCAAGATCGCGCGAATGCATTGGTTCTCGACCACGTCGATGCGCGATCGTCAAAGGATACGGTGCCGTCATCGGTAAATGCGACGATCGCAAACGCGCGCGTGCACGCCGGACTTTCGTGGCCAGAGGTCGCATCAGCTACATCGCTCGCTGTCGGAAACTTCAACCCGAGCGCAGCCATCGCGCATCGTGGCGGATACACGCGCGCCACCCTGGCAACGCTCGCGGACTTCTTTGATAGCGAAGAGCTTTACCGCGTGTCGGAGAGCGACGTTCTCTGGGATCCGGTCGTATCGATCGAGCCGCTCGGCGAGATGCGTACGTATGACCTCGAAGTTGAGGGCACGCATAATTTCGTTGCGAACGATATCATCGTTCACAACAGCCACGCCGTCGCGTACTCGATCCTCTCATACCAAACGGCGTGGCTAAAGACACACTTCCCTGCCGAGTTCATGGCGGCATTGCTGTCGTCGCAGATCGGTGATACGGACAGCGTCGTCAAGTACATCAACGAGGCTCGCGAGATCGGTCTGGACGTGTTGCCTCCGGACGTCAATGAATCGAATTACAAGTTCACCGTAATTGCGGACAAGCGTCTGCGCTTCGGACTTGGCGCAATTCGCAACGTTGGCAAGACTGCGATCGAGGCGATTCTGGCGGCACGCGCGAACGGATCGTTCACTTCACTCTTCGATCTGTGCAACCGGGTAGACCTGCGCATGTGCAACAAGCGCGTGCTCGAGGCAATGATTCACGCAGGCGCTCTCGATTCTCTCGGCGGCCATCGCGCGCAGCTGGCCTGCGCGCTCGACACCGCGATTCGAGAGGCATCGCTTGCGCAGGACGACGTCGCGACTGGTCAGGTATCGATATTTGGCGACATGCTGAGCGGGACGGCGAAGTCGACACATCAGCCGGTGCTCCCGAGCGTGGCTCCATGGTCGGAGAGCGAGAGACTCGCCAATGAGAAGGCGATTCTCGGCTTCTACACATCGGGACATCCCCTTGAGCCCTTCCGCACCGAGGCCGAGCTGTTTTCGACGCATGTTGTCAGCGACCTTGGCGCGTGGACAGCAGAGTCGATATCGCTTTGCTGCGTCATTACGTCGATAAAACGCCAGACGAGCAAGAAGAGTGGCGCCGAGTTCGCCCGTCTGACAGTGGAGGACTTTTCTGGATCGAGTGAGGTGCTGGTCTTCCCGGAAGCCTGGAGCGTGATAAACGATCAGGTGAAGGCAGACATTCCGGTCGTGATGAAGGGTGGCTATTCGCGGAGGGACGAAGGCGCCGATAACCCTACCTTCATCGTTGAATCTGTCACGAAGCTCGCCGAGAAGCGGACAAATGGACAGGTAGCCGTGGCGATCGATCTGGCACCGGGGTCGGCTCTTGACCCGCGGGTGATGCAGGACGTCCATGTGGTGGTGAACGCCCACCCTGGCACCGCCCCGCTCGAAATTCGCTGGAGCGACGGCCTGGGCTCGGCTGGGCGCCTGAGGTCGCGATCCCTCAAGCTCTCCGCTGATGGGGCGGCCCTCAAGGAATTACGCGCGCTACTCGGTGAGGAGCGTGTTTCAGTAGTTTTAGGAACCTAGGAGGTTCCGGATGGCAACTGGTGCAACGACGATGGACTTCGAGAAGCCCATCGCAGAGCTCGAACGGAAAATCGAAGAGCTGAAGCAATCCGCGGGGGAGCGGGCCGTCAACGTCGACGACGAGGTCGTCTCGCTGGAACGCAAGTTGAGCGCGCTGCGGGGTGACGTCTATAAGCATCTCACCCCAATCCAACGTGTACAGGTCGCCCGGAATGTGCGACGACCGTTCATGCTCGACTACGTGTCCCGGATCTTCACCGATTTCATCGAGCTGCACGGAGACCGTGCGTTCCGCGATGACGCGGCTATCGTCGGCGGGTGGGCCCGGCTTGACGGTGAAACCGTGATGCTGATCGGCCACCAACGAGGCCACGATACGAAGGAGAACCTGAGGCGGAACTTCGGTATGCCTCATCCGGAAGGTTACCGAAAGGCGCTCCGCCTGATGAAGCTCGCCGAGAAGTTTCACGTTCCTGTCCTGACCTTTATCGATACGCCAGGAGCGTATCCTGGTCTTGGCGCGGAGGAGCGTGGACAGTCCGAGGCGATCGCGCGGAATCTGCTCGAGATGAGTCAGTTGCAGGTGCCGATTATAGCGACCGTAATCGGCGAGGGTGGCTCCGGTGGTGCACTCGCCCTAGGTGTCGCCGACCGCGTGTTGATGATGGAAAACGCAGTGTACTCGGTGATTACCGTCGAAGGGTGCGCAGCAATTCTCTGGAAGGATGGGAAGTCTCCCGAGATGCGCGATCGCGCCGCGACGGCGCTGCGGATTACTGCGCCAGACCTGCTCGACATGCGCGTGATTGACGAGATCGTACCGGAGCCAGAAGGTGGTGCTCACGCGAATCACGAGGCGACGGCACGAGCCTTGGGTGAGGTTCTGAATACGAACCTTGAGGAATTACGGAAGCTGCGGCCTGAGCGACTTGTTAGACGACGCCGGCAGAAGTATTTGCGTATGGGTCAATGGGAGGAGTAGGAGTTCGTTAGCGTCGTCTTTCGGAAGCTCCGTCGTCATTCCCGGACGGCGGGAATTCATGCGGTCGTGGCGAGCGGGACGTGGGATTGTATGCGAGCGACAATGGATCCCCGCTTTCGCGGGGGTGACGAGGGTGGGTGTCGGGATGTCAGCTATGCGCGGGCAACAGTAACGGGAAAATGGGTCCCCGCTTTCGCGGGGGTGACGGCTAGTGCTGGATTGACGGGATAAAAATGCATCTTATTGAAGTAGCATTTCGCGGTAATCGGAAGGAGTTCTTTGGTTGGGATGGCGCGACGCCGCCAGCCGCGCGGACGCACGTCATCGTCGAGGCGGACCGTGGCGAGGATCTGGGGATCGTGCACGCGACTGGTGATCTGGCCGCACAGCGCAATGCCGGGTGCGCGCATGGTTGCGGCGATCCCGTGCGCAAGGCGTTGCGCGTTGCGACCAAGCGCGACATTCGCCATGGCGATACGCTTCAGAACGCAAACGACGAAGCACGGCAACGTGCTGCGGACAAGGTCCGCGAAGCGGATCTTCAAATGAAGATTTCCGACGCCGAGTGGCAGTGGGACCGGAAGAAGTTGACACTGTACTTTACCGCTGAGAAACGTGTTGATTTCCGAAATCTGGTTCGCGACCTCGCGGCCGCATTCCGGACCAGAATCGAACTCAAGCAGATTGGTGTTCGCGACGAGGCCAAACGACTGGACGGGATCGGCCGTTGCGGCCGACAATACTGCTCGGCTGCGTGGCTTCCAGATTTGCGCCCAGTCAACCTTGGAGTCGCGAAGGATCAACGATTGTCGTTGAATCCCTCGCAGATTTCCGGCGCTTGCGGGCGGCTAATGTGCTGCCTCAGATATGAGCACGAGTTTTACGTCGAGACCAGACGCCGCTTTCCAAAGGAGGGGCGAATAGTCACGACAACCGTCGGCGAGGAAAAGGTGCTTGGCATCGACATCTTCCGCGAGACGGTCACGCTTCGAACGGCCGAGGGAGCGTCGCGGACTATCCCGCTTGCCGCCTTCAAGGATGAAATTGAGGGCAGGCCGGCGGTTGCCGTTTCGAGCGTCCAGGAAGAATTCGAAGAGGCGGAAGAGATATCTCCGGAACTGATGTACACATCTGAGTTCGCGATCCCTCAGCCGCGACTCGTTATCCTGACCGAGACCGTGGAGACCGCCCCGGTTGAACCGCTTCCGGCACGAAGGCCGGACCGTCGCCGGCGTGGTCGGCGCGGCGGCGATGCCGGCAGGGATGCCGGCGGAGGCCAGGAGAGGCCGTCCAAGCCGACGAAACCCGATGGCGACAAGGGCCCAACCGCGAACAATTGATCGGCTAGATTGCAGCGTGCACAACAAGTACTACATCACCACAGCCATCGATTACGCGAACGGCGACCCACATCTGGGCCACGCCTTCGAGAAAATCGGCGCCGACGTACTGGCGCGGTACCACCGCTTGCGCGGCGACGATGTGTTGTTCGTCACCGGTATGGATGAGCACGGTCAGAAGGTTGCACAATCGGCCGCAAAGGAAGGCCGGAGCCCTCAACATCAAGTGGACGAGATCGCGCGCCGATTCCAGGACGCCTGGGCGGCGCTCGGTATATCGTACGACCGGTTCGTCAGAACGACCAATGAGTCGCACAAGGTTGGAGTCCGCGCACTGATCGAGCGGATATTCGAGCGTTCTCCCGACAGCTTCTACACCAAGACTTACGCCGGCTGGTACTGCGTGGGATGCGAAGCGTTCAAGACGGACGAGGAGATCGTCGATGGCAAGTGTGTGCTTCACGGCACTCGTACGCTCGAATGGGTCGAAGAGCGCAACTGGTTCTTCCGACTCAGCGAATACGCGGAGAGACTACGCACGCTCATAGCGAGTGGCGAATTTCTCCAGCCGCGAAGCCGCGCGAACGAGATACTATCGCTAATCGATCAGGGATTGGAAGATGTATCTGCGAGTCGCGCGCGCGCGGGATGGGGTATTCCCTTCCCGCGCGACACGGGCGATGGCGAACCGCAAACCACCTACGTCTGGTTCGATGCACTTCCAAATTACATAACCGAAATTGGTTTCCCCGATACGAGTGCAGAGTTTGCGAAGTGGTGGCCAGCCGATGTTCATATCATCGGCAAGGATATCACACGGTTCCACTCTCTGATCTGGCCTGCAATGTTGATTGCGGCAGAATTGCCGCCGCCGCGGCTAGTCTGGGCGCACGGTTTTGTGCTGCTTGGTGGCGACCGGTTCAGCAAGTCGGCTGGTGTAACACTGGACCTGCAGGACGCGGTGAGTCGGTATGGCGCCGATCCGTTCCGGTACTTTCTGATGCGCGAAGTGCCCTTCGACGCCGACGGGAACTTCTCGTGGGAGCGATTCGAGGAGCGATACAATTCCGATCTGGCCAATGCATGGGGCAATCTCGCGAGTCGTACGATCGCAATGGTTGAGAAGTATTGCGGAGCGATTGTACCGGCCGCTGAATTGACAGATCTCGACGCATTGGATGGCGCTGACATGGCTGCTTATGAATCGGCGATGCTGGATAATCTTCCCAACCGCGCGCTAGATCACGTGTGGGCGTCCGTTGGACGCGGGAACGAATACGTTGACCGTCAGGCTCCGTGGAAACTCGCCAAGGATCCCTCGAAGCGCGTTGAGCTGGAAGCAACGCTTGCGGCCCTCGTCAGGCAACTCGTGCGGCAGGCTATAGTGCTGTCGCCGTTCATGCCCGGGAGATGCGAGGAATTACTCTCGCAGCTCGGCGCGCCGGCTGGTTTTCTTGCGGCGCCGGGCAGATTGGGCCAGCGCGGTATGATGGAGTTTGACGCTACGGGGTGGAGTGTCTCGAAGGGCGCATCCTTGTTTCCGAAGAGGGAAGCGAAGCCTTAGACGGTGGCGCGACCGGCATGGCGAACTCCTCGTCGACAACGTTGGGGTTGATTCGCACGGTGTCCATTGTAATACGCTGGCCTCCCTCCTGACCTTGCGTCTGAGAGTCGATCCTGAACGCGATCATGATTCCGTCGACGGGGCGATAGTCCCGAAAGAACGAGATGAAAACCACTGGCGTACCGTTCATCACTCGGTGGCCCATCCATTTCGTCTGAAGATGGGAGACTGTATCGATGTAGTAGCTGTCGTTGAGGCCAGTCGCAGTAACAATGTCGAGTCTGTACGCCGGCCGACCGTCGGCGGTATCGATTCCTGCCAAAGTCACACGATTCCCCTTCGCCGCGTAATCAACGAACGCGCCGTCCATATCCGCGCCGGCGGCAACGTTTAGGGCCTCCCCGGTTGGGAGCAGGTGCGGGTTTCTGTCGGCTTCGCCACCAGCGGGATTTACTGTCCAACCAACGCTGCCGTCATACGCCTGGATCAACGTGCCGCCGGCCAAGGTGATCTCCGTACGAATTTTTTGGGGGCGTGCGATGTCAACAGACAACGGATGCATGGACCCGTCCCCGAAGGAGATATGGCCGCGCATCGACTCTGCGTGTACGCCCTTGAGGCGCGTTATGCCACCGCGACTCGCGATGTTGGCGGCGATCACGGCATCGGCTGGATTTCCGGCGGATTGGGCGCCAGAGGAAGAGCAAACAATCATCCAGCTTCCGACAAGCACAAACCAGACGAACCAAGTGCCCAAGAGTGCAAACCAACCCAAACGCCGCTCGTCGATCACTGAATCTCCGGGTGAACGGTCAAAACGGCCACACGGTGGGACCCGGAGGTGGGTCAAAGTGTGGGTGCCGTTCCCCGGTATCTACCGCGCACGCGGCCAAGATGCAGGGCCTCCCTAGCGGCGAGCAGCTAACGGTCACGCCGGTGCAGCGAGCTGCGCTACGGGAAGGGAGTTGTCGGCTAGTATTAGTGGATACGACGCCGGCGGACCGGCGGCCAGAATCGGAGATCTCGGTTGCACGATCCGTTACACGACCCGTTGCACGACCCGATGCACGACCCGTTGCAGGCTCACTTGCATGCTGAGTCGCATGCGAATGATTCACAGCCCAGCGACGCGCACGGCAACACGCACGGCAACACGCACGGCGATCGCGACTTGAACTTGCGGATCAGCTGGCGGGTTGCTGCGCTGGTATGGGCAATTCCGGTGCTATTCAGCGCGATGGTCTCGTACGCGTTCACGCGAATAACCGGGAGTCCGATCCCGTTCTGGAACGTGCTGGTCATCAATATTCCCATTTGGTACTTCTGGGCATTCGCCACGCCGCTGATCCTTTGGCTTGGTCGCGTTGCGCCCGTGACGTGGCCGCTGTCGCCGGTCGCTGTCTTGATCCACCTTGTCGCGAGCGTCCTGGCGGCCCTGACAGACGTCGTCTGCGGAATGAGTATCGCGTCGTTGCTTGGTGTTGCACCGCTTGGCGATCACGTCTTTCAGCATTACCTGGTAAGCGCGATGTCGTGGCTGGTCACGGGTGTACTTACGTACTGGGTTGTGCTCGGCGCGGGGTACGCTCTCGAGTTCGATCGCAAATACCGGCAGCAACGTGTACGATCCGCCGAACTGGCGACTCAGCTGACGCGTGCTCAGCTGTCCGTCTTGAGGAGCCAACTGCATCCGCATTTTCTCTTCAACACATTGAACACCGCTGTCGCGCTTGTACGCGTCGATCGAGCAGAGACGGCGGTGCGAGTGCTCACCGATCTCAGCGACATCCTGCGGCGGCTGTTGCACAACGCACCTGACCAGGAGGTTCCGCTTCGCGAGGAACTTGCATTCCTCGGCGCGTATGTGGCGATCGAGAAGGTCCGATTCGCGGAGCGGCTCAATGTCCGAGTGGAGGTGCCAGAAGCACTTATGGAAGCGCTGGTTCCCAACTTGCTGCTCCAGCCCCTGGTAGAAAATGCGATCCGATACGGCGTCGGCCGTCACAACGGATCGGGACACGTCGACGTGTCTGCACAGCGACGAGCAAGCCAGTTGATTTTACAGGTGCGCGACGACGGCCCCGGGCTTCCCGCCGAATGGCAGTCGACCGCCACGGGCGGCGTCGGCTTAACCAACACCCAGGCGCGCTTGCAGCAGATCTATGGCCCATTGCACGAATTCGTATTGGGGAATGCGGCTGACGGCGGAGTGGAGGTAACGATTGCAATTCCATTTCAACTCGCAAACAACGAGACCGAACGCTCCGAATTGGAAAATGGTAATGGGAATTACGCCCATGTCTGATATTCGCGCCCTCCTGGTAGATGATGAGCCGATAGCAAACGCTGGGTTGCGGGCACTGCTACAGCGCCACGCCGACATCAGCGTGATCGGCGAGTGTTCGGATGCAACCGGCGCGGTGGCGCAAATCGAGAAGCTAGCGCCGGATGTTGTTTTTCTGGACGTGCAAATGCCCGAAGTGGATGGATTCGCTATCGTCGCGGAACTCGGGGCGCCGTTGCCGATTATCGTCTTCGTCACGGCTCACGAAGAGCACGCGCTCGAGGCCTTCGATGCGGACGCGATCGGCTACCTGTTGAAGCCCGTGTCGGAAGCCAGGCTCGACCGCCTGGTTCGCCGGCTTCGCGATCAACTGGAGGGTAGCCGGGCGGTGCATCGCGAACCGCGACCAGAGATGACATCCGCAGATCTTACACTAACTGCCGCGGCGTCCCATGATGCCGCGCTTCCGGCAGCTGCCCCGGAGGCGCACGCGAATTCGTATCTATCGCGTCTGACGGTGCGAAGTGGGCGACGCTGGATCGCAATCCCAGTGTGCGATATAGAATGGGTTGCGGCGGACGACTACTGTGTCAACGTCGTTGTGAAGGGGCGGCGACATCTACTTCGTGCGTCGCTTGCCTCGTTGGAAGCGAAGCTGGAACCGACAATGTTCGTGCGAGTTCACCGCTCAGCGCTCGTGAACGTCGCGCAGGTCAAGGAGTGGCACAGCTCTCCCATCCGGCGCCTCGTCCTGGTCCTTGCCGATGGCACTCGACTGAGAGTGAGCAGGAGCAGAAAAGCGAAGACGCTGGCGTTACTACGTGCGGTTGCTTCTGCCTGAGGCGCTACCGCTTGGTGACTACCTGGATCACGCCTCCGGCGTTCCCGGTGCCAAATTTTTGCTGCGCATCATACGATTGATAAAAACGGATTTCCTCGATCTGGCCGATTGGAATCCCCCGCAATGAGTTGGCGTCCCCGTACGAGGTGTCGTCGACGTAGACGCGAACGGGGACGGGAGCGACTCTTGGGTCGGCAGATTCACGTCCGCGGCTGTGCAGGAAATTCGGGCGCAGCGCGGCGACGACGTCGTACGCGTCCGTGGCGTGAAGCGGCTCGATCTGTTCCTGGGTGATAATCGACGAATCTGCGCTGGGATCTGCGGCGGTGCTGGCGTGGGTGCAGCCGATCAGCATCGCGACGACCGCCACAGTCATCCATAGTGGGAGGCTCGGCGGCAGGTTTTTCATCCGGCTGAAGAGAGACATGGGACGCTCCGCTCGTGTTTGGCGCCGAGGCGCCGGAGAGGTGACATTACTGACCACAGGATGCACAAAGGGGGCCCGGTGACCCGGACCCCCTCTGGTGCTACAGGAGCTTTCTGGCTACAGCTTACGGCACTGGCGTAATATCGCCATTGCGCGCGTTGACTTCTGTCAATGGAATTGGCAGGTCGGAAACCAGAACCACGGTTAGAGGCATTCCCGGCAGCGACGTGTATGTCGTGTTGAACATACCGTACTCGCGCAGCGCTACAATGTGCTGCGGTCCGAGGTACGCATAGGAATACCTGTACTCGTACAACACTGCTGCAATCGCGCTCGCAGCGGTTGTGAACGTTGGATATGCAGCTAGACCACCGGCAACGGTGTGAACGACATTGATGTCGGCCGTAGCAGCCGGAAGATTGCCGGTTGCTATTTCTGCCTGCGCCCGCAGAAGGAAGAACTCCATGTTCGTCACGTCCTGCATCGGGTTTGACTGCAGAGCCGCGTTCGTGGGGTCGGTAGCCTTGAGCCTGTAGCTCGCGGAATATCCGTCCACCGTCACCTTCGCAGCCGGGATGATTTGCGCAGCACGCAAATCGCCCGCCATGATGCTACTCACGAAGTTGTCCGTCAGAAGGTTGGACGCGCTAGGCAGCGGGTTTCCCGTGCTCTCCGGCGCTGACGGGTTGTACTGGTACCATGGGCCGGTATTCAGGTATTCCATAGTAACCGGCGTCGGCGCATCGGCGAGCGCCAGGTTGAGGGCCGTAATCGCTGTAGCAGCGCTGGCGGCGTTTGGTGCGGCCTCGTCCAATGCACGCAACACCTCGACCTTACCCTTAAGTCCACGATTAAGCTTCATGAGATTCGCGGTCTGGCTATAGTCACCGTGAAGCTTGTACCCCGAAGGGAGCGTGAACGGCACCGTTGCGGATGCCGCCTGGAGGTCGGTGTACGCCGAGTCAAGCAGTGCCGACGCGTACGCCAGCGCTGACTGCTTCGTGCGTATCGGATCCTGCACCGTTCCGTCTGGCCCCTGAACCACGACGCCGCGCTGATTGCGGTATTCCACCATGCGGATGTATGAAAGCCCGCCAATAGTGTTGAGGAATCCGCGCGTTGCCGCCTGATCGCCGGCGCTCAGGGATGTGAATGACGCATCCTTGAGAAGGTTCTTGGTGGCACGGAGGAGCGTGTAGTACCCGTCCCACTGCGAGCGACCGATGAAGTCGCTGGGATCGGGCGGTGTGACGTACATCTCCGTGAGGTAGCGCTGCTCATTGCCGGTCGGCACAATGGCGTCGCGCGACATGATGCTGCCCCACAATCCGTAGGAACCGCCGACGTTCGAGCGATCCTGTCGAACGATTCCTGTAACGAGCGATTGCAGCGTTTGCTGCGATCCCGCCACTACCCTGTCCCTGCTGGGCGCGGCTGGATTGTCCTGGCATGCACTCATCAGCACAACCGCGCCGGTG
>JBDTAZ010000076.1:0-7364 GCA_039924325.1 Gemmatimonadaceae bacterium | reverse complement strand
CGCAGGCTGCGAGCGCCAACGCGAGCACCGCTGCCACTCCGAGCGGGGCGAACCGGCGCAGGCGGTTATAGCCTATCATGGAAGTAGGTTGAGGGTGGATCTGTAATGCAGTGAATAAGATATGCCGAATTGCCGGGGCAAGCTACCCGCGCGACGCTGCGAAATCACCGGGATTTCGCGCTAACGAGTCTGCGGTTTCGTCATCGTTTCCGGATTCAGTATCTGGTCCAGCTCGTCACGAGTCAACAATCCACGCTCCATCACGAGTTCATAAACGCCACGCCCGGATTGCAGCGCTGTGCGCGCTATATCCGACGCCGCCTCATAGCCGATTGCCGGGACCAGCGCGGTGACTATCCCGATCGAATGTTCCACAAAATGGCGCATCCGCTCAGGATTCGCTGTGACGCCTGTCACACATCTCGTCCGCAATACGTCGCACGCGTTTCGCATCATCGACATCCCACGCAACAGCCTGTAAGCTATGACGGGCTCGAAGACGTTGAGCTGCAGTTGGCCGCCCTCGGCTGCCATCGTTACCGTCACATCGCCGCCAATGACGTCGAAGCAGACCTGATTCACCACCTCTGGTATGACCGGATTGACCTTGCCCGGCATGATCGACGAGCCGGGCTGCATCGGCGGCAGATTGATCTCACCAAACCCCGCACGCGGCCCCGATGACAACAGTCGAAGGTCGTTGCAGATCTTGGAAAGCTTTACGGCACAACGCTTTAACACGCCCGATAATTGTACGAAAACACCTGTATCGGCCGTGGCTTCGACCAGATCAGGCGCCGTGATCAGGGTCAGGCCCGTGATCCGCGATAAGTGTCGGCGCACGGCTTCGGCATACCCTATAGGGGCATTTATTCCCGTGCCGATCGCGGTAGCGCCCATGTTGATCTCGAGGATCAGCTTCTGTGCCTCACCCAGCCGATCCACATCCTCCTGTATGGTGTGCGCGAAGGCGCTGAATTCCTGGCCCAGTGTCATCGGGACGGCATCCTGTAGCTGAGTGCGCCCCATTTTAATGAAGGCGCTGAACTCCTCGCCTTTCTCCAGAAACGCGCGCGCCAGCGCCGCCATCGCCTCCTGCAACTCGCTGATGCTGGCGTGAAGCGCCAGCTTGACCGCGGTCGGGTAGACGTCGTTCGTCGACTGGCTCAGGTTGACGTGGTTGTTGGGATGAACCACCGGGTAGTTCCCCCGCTCCAGTCCCATGGATTCCAGGGCGAGATTGGCGATAACCTCGTTCGCGTTCATGTTCGTCGATGTGCCGGCGCCGCCCTGGATCATGTCCACGGGGAATTGGTCGCCATGCTCACCACGTCTCAGCGTCTCAGCCGCTCCCACTATCGCCCGCGCGATTTTTTCATCGAGCAGGCCGAGTTCCTGATTTGCCAGCGCTGCAGCCTCCTTTACCGAGGCAAGCGCGGCAACCAGTGTGGGGAACTGCCCGACGTAAGTACCCGATATCGGGAAGTTTTCGAGGGCTCGGAGCGTCTGCACGCCGTAGAGCGCCTCTGCCGGCACGCTGCGCTCGCCGAGCAGGTCGTGCTCGGTACGGACGGCGCCGGCGGACGACACAGGTGTTGTTGGTGTGGGCTGCATGGATGACAAGCTATGCGAATAGTTGCGAGTTGGGGACTTGTCCCCGGTTTAACCAGAGCACACCACGGGTACGCAGCTCGCCAGTTTTTCGTCGCGCGGGGGCTGTACGGCGGACTTATCTTGCATTCATGGAACCAGCTGATCGACCTTCAGAAATCGTCGCGCCGTACGACCCGGGGCAGGTTGAGACGAAATGGCGCACGCGTTGGGCTGAGCGCGGTACCAACGTAGCCGACATCGCTGACGCCAGGCGTCCGTATTACGCACTGATGATGTTCCCGTACCCCTCCGCCGAAGGGTTGCACGTGGGCAACATGTTCGCTTTCACAGGCAACGACATATTCGCACGTTTCCAGCGCATGCAGGGGCTCGACGTTTTCGAGCCGCTTGGTTATGACGCGTTTGGTATCCACTCGGAGAACTACGCGCTCAAGGTTGGAGTGCATCCGGCAGAGATGATTCCGCGCAACATCGCCAACTTTCGCCGCCAGCTCGAACGCGGCGGGCTCATGGTTGACTGGTCCCGATCGCTATCCACTACTGATCCGGAATACTATCGCTGGACTCAATGGGTCTTTCTCCAGCTATACAAAAAGGGGCTCGTCCAAAAGAAGGCAGGTGCCGTAAACTGGTGCCCGACAGACAAGACTGTTCTCGCAAACGAGCAGGTCATCAATGGAGAATGCGAGCGTTGCGGCTCCAAGGTCGAGCAACGCTTCCTCGAGCAATGGTACTTCGCAATCTCAAGTTACGCAGAGCGGCTGTTGCACAATCTCGACACGCTCGACTGGTCTGAAACAACCAAGACCGCGCAGCGCAACTGGATCGGCAAGTCCGAAGGCGCCGAGATATGGTTTGATGGCATCAAGGTCTTTACCACGCGTGCAGACACGATCTACGGCGCAACATACGTTGTACTCGCGCCCGAACATCCGCTTGTGGATGCGCATACGACCGAGTCGCAGCGCGCTGCTGTCGAAGAGTACCGGGCGCGCGCGGCCCGTAGAGATCTGGTTTCGCGCAAGACTACCAAGGACAAGACGGGAGTCGCGACTGGAAGCACGGTGACAAATCCGGCTACTGGCGAGAAGATTCCGGTCTGGATTTCTGATTACGTACTGATGGAGTACGGCACTGGCGCAATTATGGCGGTGCCAGCGCACGACGAGCGCGATCTTGAGTTCGCGCATGGCTTCGAACTGCCTGTTAAAAAAGTCGTGCTCGAAGACGAAACGCTCATCGACTCGGGCGAATTCACCGGGATGTCGGTTCATGATGCAAAGCGTGCGATAGTTGCGTCACTTGCTGCGCGAAACAAGGCAGAGCCTGTTACGAATTACCGTCTGCACGACTGGTGCATCTCGAGGCAACGTTACTGGGGGCCTCCGATTCCAATCGTGTATTGCGATGATTGCGGAGTCGTGCCGGTTCCGGAGAAGGATCTGCCGGTAGTTCTGCCTTTCATCGAAGACTTCAAGCCGGACGACTCTGGCATCTCGCCGCTCGCGCGCCATGACGAGTGGTATCGCGTGCCATGCCCAACGTGCGGCAAGATGGCGCGCCGCGAGACCGACGTGTCTGATACGTTCCTGGATAGCGCGTGGTACTTTTTGCGTTATCCGAGCGTCGGGAACAACGACGTTCCGTTCGATCCAACGATTACGAAGAAATGGCTGCCGGTGGATTCGTACATCGGCGGCAACGAGCACGCGGTGCTGCACCTGCTGTACTCGCGGTTCGTGACGATGGTCCTGAGCGACATGGGCCTCATAGACTTCGAGGAACCATTCACCAAATTCCGCGCCCATGGCCTGATCATTCGCGAAGGCGCGAAGATGTCCAAGAGCAAGGGAAATGTCGTGAACCCCGACGATTATATAGATACATGGGGCGCCGATGCGTTCCGCACGTATCTCATGTTCCTCGGGCCATTCGAAGAGGGCGGTGATTTTCGCGACAAGGGAATCTCAGGGGTCAAGCGATTCCTGGATCGCCTGTGGGCTTCTGTACGCGACTCCGTTCAGGACGGAGCTCCGGACGTGGAAGTCCAGCGCAAGCTTCACGCGACTATACGCAAGGTTGGCGAGGATATCCCGCGCCTGAGTTACAACACTGCGATAGCCGCAATGATGGAGTACATGAACGCCCTCAGAAAGGGCGACCGCGTCGCTCGCCGCTCAGAGGTTGAACCGTTGGTGCAACTCGTCGCACCGTTTGCACCACATCTTGCGGAAGAACTCTGGGAGCAACTGGGCCACACGACGACCGTCTTCGAATCTACCTGGCCGGTGTTCGATCCCGAGCTGCTGACGCAGGACGAGATTGAACTTGTAGTTCAGGTCAACGGCAAGGTTCGCGGGAAAATCCGCGTCGCGCGCGATATCGGCTCAGACGAAGCGCTTTCCATCGCGCTGGCGGACCCTGGCGTGTCGAAGTTCGTAACCGAAAAACCGACGAAGATCGTGCTCGTGCCCGGGCGATTGTTGAGTATTGTGGTCTGACAGCCGCGCAAACAGTCGGCGAGATGTAGCTCTCGCCGACGGAATCGTCGTCAGCGTCTCTGAAATTCCGGCGCGCCGAGCGCGAGTCCAAGGAGCTGCGTCAATTGATTCGAGGCTGAGGACGGACGCTTTGCCGCGGTCGTCGCGATGGCATTGTTTCCCTCGTCCAGGATCTTTCGCGTCTGACTTGAAACATCCCCACCGAACAGGATCGCCACGATACTGTCAACCTGCACTGCGCGCGGCTCGCTCATGAGCGTCGCCGCGGCAGGCCACGTCTTCAGCGACGCGCCCGGGATCTGGCCCGCGGCAATCTGGATTCCGAAGTTGATCCGATTCAGGATCGAACCTGTGTTGAGCCACGCATCGCCTGTTTCAGGATACCCATCTGGCGCTATGTGTCCCCACAACGGCTCACCAAGGCGTGCGACCGCCTGCACATCTCGTTGAAGCGTGTCGGGTGTCGCGTCGAGCGCGCGCAATGTGCTGACGACCACTTCGAAGGGAGACTTCACCTTGGCGCGGTACGTTGTTGATGCGAAGAATTCTGGTGAGCCGATAATCGTGCGCATGACTTCGCCGATGTTGCCATTTGTACGGGTGAAGGTCGACGCTGCGCGGTTCACGAGCTCCGTCGACGGCGAGTCGGTCACGAATCTACGGCAAAGCTCCAGTGCAATGAACTGCGCGGTAGCCGGCCGCGACGAGATGATGTTGAGCAGCCGTTCGCCCTCGTCCTCTCCGTGGCCAGCCGGAAAATCGTAGCCCAGAAATTCCTTCTGGCCAGCGTCGTGCATTCCTGCGTTGAAGTAGAATGCGCCGATGTGATTTGGATCGCGTATCGTCCACCCAGTCAGGATCCTTGCCGCTTCGATGACGTCTTCCTGCGTGTATCCGCCGTCGACACCGAGCGTGTGCAGTTCCATCAACTCGCGTCCGTAATTCTCGTTGAGCCCTTTGCCGTGCCTGGTGCTCGGCCGGTACGGCGCGGGTGCTCGAACGGCGGGGTTGCCGATTGTTATCCTGCCCGCGCGGTCGACGAAAACTTCGTTTCTCGTTTTTTCGTATCTTGCCTCGGCGACGGAACGCTTGCGGTACGCGTCCACCTCCGCGAGCGTCACGCGGTCACTATCGGCCTTGCTGGTCCAGTTATTCAGGTAGAACAGCATGGCGGGCGAATGCGCAACGGCTCCGAGTAGGTCTCGGAAACTGCCCAGTGCATGCGCCCGTACGGAATCGTCGAACTGCACCAGCATGTACTTGTCGGCGCCATTGTCCGCATAGATGGAGAAGTGATTCTCCCAGAAATCCGTCATCACTTCGCGAAGCTGGCGCTCGCTCAAGACTGCGCGCGCGACCTTTGCTTCGCGGAGATCTGCGATGACCTGATTCGACGCCTTGTTCGCGGCCCGGATGGCACCAGTGTCAGGCGACACTCCTCCAGCCTTGCGCAGGTCAAAGGGAGCGCCGTAGACGTGAGCCAGTGTCGTCTCGTCCTGGAACACCGCCGGATAGCGCGCCAGAAACTGTTCCGCTTTGGCGTCATCTATCGCATCGGGTGCAAGCTGTTCGCCGACCCATCGGTCAAGACCCATCTTCCGCACGCGATCGTAGTCGCCCGGTCGCTCGCCAAACGTGAGTCGGTTTACGACCTGTCTGACCTGTTGGTCGCTGGTCATGTCGCGCGGCCCGTCGGCGAGGGGCCGGACATCTTGGTGGACACCACCAGCGCTGCACGCGTTGAGCACGTACCCCAGCGCAAGCGCGAGGCGCCGGAGTGATTGACTATATGGCGTCCGCTGCATCAGGTTCTCCGGGTAGGATCAGTGCGCCTTCCAAACTTCGACGTATCGACCAGACGACTCGTTAATCGCCACTCGGCTGGGTACGATCCGGATCCATGCTTCAGCATGTATAGTCGTGGATGATCCGCCGTTGGCCACCGCGTCGCCTCGTCATGACTCTAGTCGGAGAGTACGCAGTTGTCGAATCGCCACGCGGAGCGATTCTGCTGCTCATAGTAAGTGAGCCACCCATTCTCCGGCGTAGTAACCGACGGCCGCGACGCCTAGCCCCACGACGAACATGTCGAATCCCGATCGGAACAAACCGCGACCAGTGAAGATCGACCTCAACCCGCCGACCAGAAAGTGGCTCGCCATCGCTATCGAGAACGAGGTTATTATGGCGCCCACTCCAGTCATGAAGAAGAACGGCACAACCGGTATGAGCGCACCGATGGCTGTTGCTCCACCAGTCAACCATGCCTCTCGCATCGGCGACATGTTGGGCTCGCCGATCTCAAGCTCCTCCCGCACCTGTTCGCGCAGCATTCGCTCCGGATCGTGCATGATCTCCTGCGCCAGTTTCTCGGCGGCATCGCGCTGCATTCCCTTCGCTTCGTACAGGAGCGCCAGCTCATCGCGCTCGACTTCGGGCATCAGCGCAATCTCGTCGCGCTCCATCGCGATTTCGTGCTGATACACTTCCTGCTCGCTCTTGGCCGCGAGATATCCACTCGAGCCCATGGAGAGTGCGTCGGCGATCAATCCAGCGACACCGGCGACGATCACCATATGCTGCGGAGAGGCGGCCGCGGCTCCCAACACGCCTGCTACAAGCCCGAAGTTGGCCGTGAGCCCATCGTTGAAACCGTAAACGGTGTTCCGAAGAAAACCGCCCGATCCCTTCCTGTGCCACGGCTCCTCGCTGGTGCCCGTTATCGCGGATAGCTCTGTAGCGTGCTCTGCCGATTCGCGTGCGAGAAGCAGCGCTTCTGGGCCGCCAGGGGCGCCATGCGGGGTGGCGCGGTGCATGTCCATGTAGCCCTTCACCTCGCGCCCCTCCTCGGCAAGCAACATCGGAAGGAGGAAGCCGGGCCCGATAAGCTTGCCAAGCATTGCCAGCAGACGTGTACGAGCGGTTGGACGGAAGTCGCCGACCGAACCGCCGTTTTCCTGGATTAGCCGGGCCCAGATCTCCAGATGCCGAGTTTCAACGGCAGAAAGGCGCTTGAAGACATCGCTCTTGTGCGGGTCTTTTTCGAGTTGGGAGAGAATGTCGTATAGGTACGCCGCGTCAGCTTCATCCTGCCAGTGGTGGGCGAAGGTATGAATGTCCGGCGGGTCATGCGCGTGGTTATCATCACCGCGACCAGCATCGGTGGGGGATTGTACTGGTGGCTTGGCGCTCGGCGACATTAGGTAATATCACCCGGACGGCGGTCTTTTTCGACAGTTTTCGCGAATT
>JBDTAZ010000075.1:0-27943 GCA_039924325.1 Gemmatimonadaceae bacterium | reverse complement strand
CCGCGATTGCGGAAGTCTCTGCGCGTGTGAAGACCTTTCCGGTCGGGTTGTGCGGTGTGTTGAGGATCAGCGCTCGGGTGCGCGAGCTGATTGCGGCAGCGAGTCGTTCGATATCCAGATCCCAGTTCGGAGCGATCAGCGGAACGAAGACCGGTTTGGCGCCGGCAAGAACCGCGTCCGGTCCGTAGTTCTCGTAAAAAGGTTCGAGGATGATGACTTCATCGCCAGGATTCACCAGGGCCATGAACGTGGCCGCCATCGCTTCGGTTGCACCGCAGGTGACCGTGATCTCCGTGTCAGGATCCACCGTCATTCCGTACCATCGTCGGTACTTTTCGGCGATGGCGATCCGCAGTGCGGGGGAGCCCCAGGTGATCGCGTACTGATTGACGTCGCCGTGAATTGCCGCGCACGCAGCTTGCTTCATCGGTGCAGGCATCGGGAAATCCGGGAATCCCTGCGCCAGGTTCACGGCGCCCGTGCGGTGCGCGACTCGTGTCATCTCGCGGATCACCGACTCATTGAACGTGCTGGTTCGCTGTGCTGTTCTGGTCATGATCGGTGGAGTCAGTCGGCTTGAGTCTGCGCGCTCAGGAAGAAATCAGATTATCTAACGTGCAGCGATTCGTGCAAGCGCCTGCCGAATGAGCTCGGTGGCGCTGAGTTGTCCGGTCGCGGCGTCGAGTGTCGCCCGGACGGCGCGTTCAGCGTCGGTAAGTGAATATCCGAGTGAAACGAGGGCACGGGTAGCGTCCTCGGCGGCCGCGCCGGGAGACGGGAGACCAGATGTCCCACTCGATACATCGACTTCGCGCATCTTCGTCGCGAGGTCGAGAATCATCTGCTCGGCCTTCTTCTTCCCCACGCGGGGAACACTTTGCAAAGTCGCCGTGTCTTTCTCGACGATCGCTCGAACGAGTCGGGATGCTGTGAGACTGGAGAGCAGACTCAGCGCAAGCGCGGGACCGACACCATTGGCTGTGCGTACGAGGTCGAAAACGCGACGTTCAAGGTGTGAAGCGAATCCGAACAGCAACCACCCGTCTTCCTTGACTACTAGAGACGTGAATAGCGCGACTGGCTCACCAATTTTTGGAAGTGTCTCGTACACGGAGAGCGGAATCTGCATCGAGTAACCCGTGCCGCCGGCGGTCATTACTTCGACCCGATCGATATCCCGTGCTTCTAGCGTCCCCGCGATGCGCGATATCATCTCCCTGAGATCACGCGCGTGCTGGAGCGGCCCGCAACTGGAGGAGCCTGGGACGACATGATGCATGTCAGAGCCGCAGCGACGCCATCCGCGGCGTCCGCCGGTGAGGGCGCTGATTTCAATCGCAGCAAGCGTGTCACCATGAACTGCACCTGTGTCTTGGTTGCGGCGCCGTTACCGACTACGGTCTTCTTGATTTGCGCAGGCGGGAATTCTACGATGGAAAGGCCCGCTTGCTGTCCCGCGAGCAGGATCACGCCGCGCGCATGGCCGAGCACTATGGTAGTGCGAACGTTGCGCGCATAGAAGACGTCCTCGACTGCGATTGCATCCGGCTTGTGAGTCCTGATCAATTCGGCGATGCCTTCGTAAATCTCGTGAAGTCGAGTGGCGAGCGGCTCACGCGCACTTGTGCGGATGACGCCGCATTCGACGAGAGTGGGGCTGCCGAGTCGTTCACCGCGCACCACTCCGTAACCGGTAATCGCAGTCCCGGGGTCGATGCCAAGCACCAGCACTACGCGGTGGCCATTTCGTCGGCGTCCATATCGAAGTTGGCGACGACCCGCTGAACGTCATCAAGATCTTCGAGAGCTTCGAGCAGTTTGAGCAGCGAGCTCGCGGCGCTGCCGGAAACCTGGACCGTTGTCTTTGGGATGTACGCGATTTCGGCTTCAGCAATGGTAACACCACCCGCCTCGAGCGCCGTCTGAACGTCGTGCAGTGAAGTCGCGGCTGTTGTCACGACATACTGCTCGTCCTCGCGCACGAAGTCTTCTGCACCGGCTTCGATCGATTTTTCCATCATCGCCTCCTCTTCGTACGCCGATGCGTCGATGAGGATCTGTCCCATGCGATCGAACATGAAAGACACCGAATTGGCCGCACCGAGGTTTCCGCCGCCGTGCGAAAGTTTGTATCTGACGTCGGCGACTGTGCGGGTAGGGTTGTCTGTAACGGTGAAGATCATCATCGCTACGCCGCCGGGGCCGTAGCCCTCGTACGTGACTTCCTGATATTCCACGCCTTCGAGTTCACCGGTCCCCTTCTTGACGGCGCGCTCGATGTTTTCTTTTGGCATGGAGGCGGCTTTCGCGATGTCTATGGCCGTGCGAAGCCGCGGGTTACCCGCAGGGTCACCGCCGCCAAGCTTGGCTGCCATCGTGATCTCACGAATAAGCTTCGTGAAATGCGCACCGCGCTTTGCGTCGGTCGCCGCCTTGTAGTGCTTGATTTGCTTCCATTTGCTATGACCGGCCATGGATCCTGCGTCTGTCTAGGGGGTTTGCTCGTAATATAGACGGAGCCGCTCGGCCAGAACTCCGATTTCCTGGAGTGCGGCTGGCGTGAGATGCCCAGTCAGGACGTGTATCAATTCACGAAGGCTGGCAGTGGCTTCGATGTTACTCGCGATGCTGGCGTCGACAGCTCGCAGGAGCGCCATCCGCGCTGGTTGCGGCATCGTGAGCGCAGACAGCCAGCTTTTCGCTCGTTCAGCACGCAACGCGCGCTCCACCTCGGGAAGTTCCGTCGGCGGGAGAGAAGCCAGCATCAAACGGGCCGCCATGAGGGCACCCAGCGCCATTTCGCGATCACCGCCGAGGCTGGCTGATTGAGCACAGTCGGCGAGTGCCGGAACCGAGAACGGTACCGGTTCCAGGGAATAACGAGGGCTCGCCGGAAGCGGCGCGCGTGTTGCGAGTTGAGTCGCGAGTTGGGTCGCGAGTTGAGTCGCGAGTTGAGTCGCGGCGGCTGGGAAGGCGGTCACGCGCGGAATCTAGGCACTTAGAGAGGGAGGGGCTACATTGAACGCTCGTCCGAATTGCGGGGCGGATACCTTTAGGATGCCATGGCTTTAAGAGCAAAATCCATCCTCTGGGTGGACGACGAAAGCGACCTTCTGGAGTCGCATCGCATCTTTCTGCGTTCGAAGGGCTACGACGTGGAGTGCGCGACCAACGCTGACGATGCGGTGGAGCTGCTGCGTCGCCAGACCTTCGATCTGCTTCTCCTGGACGAGCAGATGCCGGGCACTCGTGGGCTTGAAGCGTACCGTGAGGTTCGCGAGATCGCACCGAATCTCCCTGTTGTGATGGTGACGAAGAGCGAGGAAGACTCAACCCTCCGCGAAGCGATCGGGGCCAACGTCCGGGAATACCTGGTGAAGCCGGTCAATCCGCGCCAGGTGCTATCGGTCATCACGCGGATCCTGGACGGGCCAAGAATTCGTTCCCAGGCCATTGCTCGAGCATTCGTTGAGCGGTTTCGCGCACTGGAGCTGGATCGAGCTCGCGACCTGGACTGGCGTGGATGGATCGAGCGGTTTGACGAACTCATGCGTTGGGACGTCGATCTCGCTGAGGCGGACGAGCGGGGACTTTATGATTCGCTGCAAGGTCTGTACAGCGACATGCACCGGGAGTTCGCCGATTACATGCAAGTTGCTTATCCGGGCTGGCTAGCGAATCTGAGCGGTGAGCGTCCGCCGCTTTCGATCGATATAGTCGGTGAGTTTCTGGCTCCGGTGCTGGAGCGTGAGCGGGCGGTAGTTTTCATTGTCGTCGACTGCCTGCGGCTGGACCAGTGGCGAATACTTGAGCCGCTTCTGGCGCCGTACTTTGAAGTCGAGACGACGCACTATTACGCAGTCCTGCCGACTGCGACTCCGTACTCGCGCAATTCTCTTTTCAGCGGTCTGTTTCCAGCGGAAATAGCGTCGCGGTATCCGGCCTGGTGGGGTGCTCAGGACGATGAGTCGCTCAACTCGCACGAGCGTGAGCTACTCGAAGCGCACCTTCGAGAGCTTCGTGGTGAGACTCACGTACGGTATCAAAAGATTTCAACGGCCGCGGGGTCGGACGACCTCGAACGGCACATGGGAACGGCAATCGGGCCCGACGGAGTGAGCGCGTTCGTCTTCAATTTCGTCGATCTGCTGACGCATGGTCGGAGCGAATCGCAGATCCTTTACGAGGTTGCGCGCGACGAAATCGCGCTGCGGCGGCTTACGCGGCAGTGGTTCGAAAGATCGGCGTTGCTCAGCCTGTTGCGCGAGGCGTCCGCTCGAAAGGTCACCGTCTTGCTTACCACGGATCACGGGTCGATTCACTGCAACACTCCAGCGACAGTATTCGCCAAGCGCGATGCGAGTGCAAATCTTCGTTACAAGTTTGGGGAAGACCTGCGCGCGGAGTCGCCGCAACAGGCTCTTACCTTTCCGAATGCAGAAACGCTCAAACTTCCGAGCCGGGGGCACAACATGAATACGCTCCTTGCTCGTAATGACTGCTTCTTCGTATATCCGACCAAGCTGCGGGAATATCAGAGCCGGTATCGGGGCTCATTCCTGCATGGCGGCGTGACGCCGGAAGAGGTAATTCTTCCGCTTGCTCTCCTAACCCCTAGACGTTAGTGGCGACTTCGATAGAACCAGTTCCGGCGCAATCCGTGTCTCCGAAAACTCCGGATCTCAGCGTTGGGCTCTCCATCTACCGCAGGCTGCTCCCGTTCCTGAAGCCGCATGCATGGCGCCTTATCGGCGCAATGCTGACGAACATCGGCGCCGCGCTGCTCGATGCGTTCTCGGTAGCCTTGCTGATCCCGTTCCTGAATACACTGTTTGACCGACCGCCGCTCGAACTCAAGGCCGGTTGGGTCTCGGGCCTGCTGCATTCGACTGTGGGACAGTTGATGGTGGAGGGGGACAAGATGACGTCGCTTCGGAACGTCATCCTTGTCGTACTGCTAGTAGTAGTCGGGAAAAACCTGCTGGTCTGGATAAGCGGCCAGTTCGGCGCAGAGTTGCAGGAGTTTGTTACTCGCGATCTGCGCAATACGGTCTACAGGCATCTGGCGCGACTCCCACTCACGTATTTCACGAAGACGAAATCGGGTCAGATCATTTCACGGGTGTTGAACGACACGTTCGAAACTCGGCTAGTGTTGACGCAGATAGTAACTCAGTCGCTTCAGGCAATTGCGCTCGTAGGAGCGACCATCGCGTTCCTGTTCGCCATCTCGTGGAAACTGACCGTCATATCGCTCGGGATCGTCCCTATTTTGAGCATTGTTCTGCAACCGTTGCTCCGCAAGTTGCGGCGCGGGAATCGCCGACGCGGGAATCAGCATGGCGAGATGGCTAGCGTGTTGCAGGAGACGGTGTCCGGCATTCGGCTCGTGAAGTCGTTTGGCGCAGAGGATTTCGAAGAACGTCGATTTACGGATGCGAGCGATACATACGCGAGCACAACGGTTCGGTTGAGCAAGCTTTCGTATCTCGCCCCGCCGGTAACTGAAGTCATCGGCATGTTAATCGCGGTGGCGGTGCTCTGGATCGGCGCGCGGCAGGTGCTTGTCGACCGATCGCTTACGGGTGCCGATCTCATCACGTTCCTTGTGTTCGTATTGCGGTTGCTGCAGCCGCTCAAGCAACTGACTTCGGTGCGTGCGACCGCACAATCGTCGCTTGCTTCGGCAGAGCGGCTGTTCGACATTCTCGATACACCTTCGGAGCAGGAGCGCGACGGCGGAACGGTTCGGGTTAGCGCCTTCACCAGGGACATCCAGTTCGACAACGTCGGATTCGCCTACGAAGTGGCGGCGAATCATCAGCACGCCGCCGTCCTCGATGGCGTGACATTCGACGCGGGTCGCGGTGATGTTATTGCGCTTGTTGGCGCCAGCGGGGCGGGCAAGACGACACTCGTCGATCTGATACCGCGGTTTTACGAGCCGACCTCGGGAGTGATATCGATTGACGGCGTCGATACTCGTAACGTCACTCTCGAGTCGCTACGGTCGCTGATTGGAATCGTGAGTCAGGACACCGTGCTCTTTCACGACACGGTTCGCAATAACCTGGCTTACGGGTCGGCGGACAAGTATTCGGATGCCGAGATCGAGGCGGCAGCGCGCGCGGCGAACGCGCACGGATTCATCACCGCGCTACCGGATGGGTACTCGACGCTCTTGGGGGAGCGGGGCACGCGTCTTTCCGGTGGTCAGCGACAGCGCATCGCGATCGCGCGCGCCTTGCTTCTCGATCCACCTATCCTGATTCTGGATGAAGCTACATCCGCGCTGGACACTGAGTCGGAACGGCTTGTACAAGCGGCGATCGATACTCTATTGGAAGGCCGGACGGTATTTGTGATCGCGCACCGACTATCGACGGTGCAACATGCTACAAGGATCCTCGTTCTGGACAAGGGGCGCATTGTCGAGCGCGGTACCCACGACGAGCTACGCGCCCGCAATGGCTCATACTCGAGATTGTATGACATGCAATTCCGCAGCCCGCAGCACGTCGAGCCCGTAACGGGAGCCGCTCCGGTTCCGACATTCGGCTGAAATGAAGTATCTATTCTTTCATACGGGCCGGGAGTGGTCGGGCACGGCGCGCGCATTCGCCGCCGCGGCCCACGGGCTCGCGCGGCGTGGTCATTCCGTCACTTTCGCGACGGAACCGGACAGTACGGTTGAGCGCGTAGTTTCCGAGACTGCAACGTCCGCGGAACGTCCACTGCTTCAAGTCGAGCCGATGCGATGTGGCGGAACATTGATCGGATTGGCTCGGCGCCTCAGACGGCTTGCGCGAACACGTGCAGTCGACGTTCTCCTCGTAACCACGGATAGAGAGCATCTCGCTGCATCGCTCGCGTACCGACTTGGATCGCGCGCGCGAGTCATTCGGCGCATTCGCGCTGGGCGCGGGGACGAAATTGGTCGCGCGGGGCGGATCGCCGCGAGGTTGGCACCATCGACTTATATATTTGCAACCGAGCGCGAAGCGGCCTCCGGAGCCACGCCGCATGGTGCAGCGGCGGTCATCGTCGCGCCACTCGGTGTCGCGGAGGTGCCCCCGCAGAGCGCGGCCGACTTGGTCGGCGAGAGTATCGACGTCGTATGCGTTCACGACGCGTCGTCACGTAGTCGTGCAGCGGCTGCGATCCGTACAATTGCAATGCTCGCCCCACGTCACCCGGGACTTCGGCTCGTAATCATCGGTGAGGGGATATACGATGATGACCTGAAGATGCAGGCGGCCGCGCTTGGTGCGCTCGACCTGGTCACCTCGCTCGGCGATCGTGCGGATCAGATTGAGGTCATGCGGGCGGCTCGGCTCGGCTGGGTCGTGGCCGACTCCGACACCGCGGCGTATGGTATCCTCGATTTCATGTCGCTTGGAATCCCCGTTATTGCCCCGGAACACACAGTGGCAAGGGACTACGTTCTTCACGACATCACCGGGGTACTCGTCAAGAGCGACGATGCGTTCATGACAGCAGCGGCCGCAGCGGAACTGCTTACCAACGACGGAATGCGCGAGGCGATGGGAGCCGCTGCACGAAGCCGAGTTCTGCGTGAGGGCGTCGAGTCTGCGATGATTGATGGTTTCGAACGTGCGGCCGATGCCGCCGTGCACGGGCGCAGGCGCTAGCAGAGTGGAGCCGGTCACGCTGGCACCCGTCTCGGTTGTCATAGCGACCAGGAACGAGGCTTCCAATGTGGCAGCCTGTATCGACTCGATTCGTTGGGTCGATGAAATTCTTGTTGCTGACCACGGCTCGACAGACGATACGCGGCAACGGGCAGAAGCGTCCGGCGCGACGGTGCTCCAGCTCGCCGACGCTCCCACGATAGGTCAACTCAGAAACGCCGCGATTACGCGCGCGCGAAATTCCTGGATTCTTGTTGTGGACGCGGATGAGCGCGGTACGCCTCAACTCGAGGCGGCCGTACGAAGCGCCGTTTCGACGCGGGCCAACAGCGCGTATCGTGTGCGGCGGAGAAACTTCTTCCTTGGCGGAGAAATCAGACACGGCGGTTGGGAAGCAGATCGGCCCGTGCGGCTTTTTGATTCCACGCTTCGGTATGACGAAAGCCGTGTGCACGAACATGTAGTCACGCGCAGTGAGCCATCGCAGCTGGACGGATTCTTGCTTCACCATCCGTACGCAACTCTCGACATCTATTTTGAAAAGTTCGTGCGATACAGCCGTTGGTGGGCTGAAGATCAAATGCGAAAGGGCCGAGCTGCGTCTCTCGGTGCGGTGGTTTTCAAGCCGCCGGCGCGATTCGTCTCCATGTTCATATTTAGGCTCGGGTTCCTGGACGGAGCGAGGGGAGTGGTGCTTGCTGCGCTAGCGGCGGCCAGTGTCTGCGCCAAGTACGTCAGACTCTGGGCGCTTCAATGCGGGTATTGATCATTGGGAGTTCCAACCCATGGCGGATGGAAGCTGCATCGGAGAAGGCGCTCCGTCGTGCCGGCCACGAGACTTTGATTCTCGACGACCGCAGGATGAAGCGCGCGATCGGTCGACACATGACGCAGCATCTGGTTCGCGCGCGCGCGCGACGGTTTCGACCTGATTTTATCTTTCTATCCAAATGCCTCGCGCTGGATCTGGCGACCGTAGGCCGCCTGATCGACAATGTTCCCAATGCGATGTGGTACCACGATCCCCAGTGGTACCGCGACACCGCGCGGCGCGACATCGGACACATCGCATCGGTTGGGCGAATGGCGGAGACATTCTTCGTTACTGGATTCGACGCTGAGTGGCGAGCACTCGGCATGAACGCGAAGTTTCTACCGGCCGCCGGAGACGCTTCGATCAAGCCCGTGAGGCCAGTTCCGAAGTATGCGAGCGACGCCGCGTTCATCGGCACCGGATATGATGTAACGCGCGCTGCGTTGCTGCTTCAGCTCGCAAAAAAATACGACGTTCGTGTTTACGGACCGGCCTGGGACCCGTGGCGTGGGGAGCTGAAGTGGAACGGCCGGAGCGTTGAAGGGGAGGAGTTCGCACAGGTATGTTCGAGTGCGGCTGTCACCCTCGGTATCAATCCTTCGCGCGCGGAGGGCGGGGTGTCGTACACTTCCGACCGCACATGGATGGTGATTCTTGCTGGCGCATTTTACCTCGGCCAGGGAACTCCCGGGGTCACCCAGTTTCTCCGTGATGGCGAGCATTGCGCGTGGTATTCTGACGCGGATGATTGCGTCACTCGGATGGAGCGATACCTGAAAGATCCGGAAACGCGAGAGCGGATTCGAGTGCAGGGTGAACGCTTTGTGCGCGCGAACCATACTTACGATCAACGGATATCCAACCTGTTGTCGGGCGAGGCCTGGACGGTCGAGTCAGTGATAGGATAACAGCGGTGCAACACCTTTTCGTAACGCGGGACTTTCTTCCGGATACGGGCGGCGAAGCGCGCCGGCACGTCGCACTTGCGCGCCGCTACCCGGAGCCCATGTCGGTATCCACCGTGTCTGCAAGAGATGGCGCGCGACACGACGCCGCGGAAGAGTATGCAATCGAGCGACAACGGTTTGATCGTGAGCGGGCCGGTTCTTTCATGAACAGGCTTCGATGGCAGCACTGGCTGACGAAGCGCTGCCGCGGACGAATACACGTGCTTCACGCTGGCGACTTCGAAGTCGCTGGACGAGTGGTGTGGCGCGCGCACAAACGGTTGCGAATTCCGTATCTGGTTTATGTGAGCGCCGGATCGGTCGCGCGTGCACGGGCCGGCGGGTCTCGATCAGCGAACCGCGTGGTTCGATTGGTGCTCGGCGACGCCGCAGGGATTGTGGCGACTACGGAGGAGACGGCGACGGCGACGCGCGAGTTAATGGCGCAGGTGGGAATCTCACAGCCGCCCCCAGTTGCTGCGCTCGGGCTCGGAACCGACCCCGCGCTTTTTGGCCCGGATCGCGATGTCGGCACCCTTCGCTCGAGGTGGGGGATTCGTCGCGCTCCGATAATGCTTACTGTGGCGCGTCTGGCACCTCATAAGGGGCAGGACACCGGCATTCAGGCGCTGGCACTGCTGCGCCAGGAATTCCCGAATTTACGTTATGTTCTTGTGGGTGAGGGAAGCGATGAAGCGCGATTGCGCAATCTTGCGGCGGAATTGAATGTCATGGATCGCGTCGGCTTTGCGGGCTCGATGCGAGATGATGAACTCCCCGAAGCCTACGCGACGGCGACGATCTATCTGGACGCGTCCCGAGCGGCGTCAGGGATCATGCGGGAGGGGAACGCGATGTCATTGATCGAAGCCGCGAGCGCCGGGCTTCCGTTATTGGCCAGCGCCACTCACGAGACTGACTCGATCGCGCGCAGTGGCGAGACGGGAATCTTGATCGATCCGACAGATCCGGCAGGGTTAGCCAGCGCGATAGCGTCCATGCTTACCGATCCCGACTCGCGTCGCGAGATGGGCATCCGCGGTCGTGAGAGGGTCGAGACGCACTTCAACTGGAGCCGAGTCGCGCATGATACCGCGCGTTTCGTGAGAGAGTGTGTTGCAAATGGCTGAGGCCGCGAAACCCACCGCGTCCCACCGCGCCGAGTACTATGCACTCCGCTCGGTCGTCGGTTTTCTCCACGCACTGCCATGGAATATTGCATGTACGTTCGGGTCCAAACTCGGTACGATAGGCTATAAACCGCTGGGAATTCGCCGCAGAGTCGTTGAACGCCAGATTGCAGCGGCGTTCCCGGAACTTTCGGAGCAGCAAGTCCGGACGCTCGCGGTGCGTGCCTATGCGCATTTGGGCCGTTCGTCGATCGAGACTGCGCTGTTGCCGTCGATTGGGCAGCAAGGTGTTCTCGACATGGTGGAGTCCGTCGAGGGGTTCGAACTCGTGGAAGAAGCGATGGCGGATGGGAAGGGGGCAATTCTCGTCACCGGACATCTTGGCAATTGGGAATTGGCGGGCGCATATGTGGCGGCGCGCGGAGTCCCGATGGATGTCATCGTCAGGACGCAGGCCAACCCGCTCTTCGACGCATACATAAACGAGACTCGCGGTTCGCTCGGCATGACGGTCGTCCGTGACCATCAAGCCGCGCGGCGTACGCCGGGATCACTTCGTGAAGGACGAGCCGTTGCGTTCGTTTCCGACCAGGGTGTGATGGGACTCGCGTCAACTTTTGTCACGTTCTTTGGTCGGCCTGCGAAAACACCGCGAGGTGCGGCCGTGTTTGCACTGAAGTACGACACACCGACGCTGTTTGTGACGGCCCTGCGCCAGAAAAGCGGCCGTTATCGCGTTAGTGTTGAGCGGGTTCCAATCATTCGAACCGGTGATCGCGACGCTGACATCGACGCGATAGTTGCAGGCTATACGGGAATCCTCGAACGCTGGGTCCGAACGGCACCAGAGCAATATTTTTGGCATCACAGGCGCTGGCGTCGACAGCCGGACGGAACGCCACCCGAATTGAGAGACCCCAGTCTGTGAGCACAGGCAGCCGGCTTCGCGATGACACGAGAACGCGGATCGGCGTAGCCGTGGTCGCGGCAATCGTAATCATGGCAGTATTTGCACCGATTGTCGCGCGGCAGGATCCAAATGCAATCGACCTGATCAACCTGCTGTCACCTCCATCGAGAGCCCACTGGCTCGGCACGGACGTGCAGGGCAGGGATGTATGGGCTCGGCTGGTTTACGGGGCGCGAGTCTCGCTCGGAGTCGGTATCGTGTCGCAAACCATCGCCGTGAGCCTTGGTATCACTCTCGGATTGCTCGCCGGTTATTACCGTGGCTGGATCGACGAACTAGTAATGCGGCTCGCGGATGTGACACTTGCATTTCCAACGTTGCTGCTGCTGATCGCAATGTCCGCTGCGCTCCAGCCATCGATGGGCGTGGTCTTTGTCACGATTGGTGTTGTCGGGTGGGCCGGTATGGCGCGCCTGGTTCGCGGGCAGGTACTCGTGGTGCGAGATCTCGAATATGTTCAAGCCTCGCACGCGCTAGGCGCAAGAGATCCTCGCATAATGCTGCGGCATATTCTCCCGAACGTCGTTGGTCCTGTCGTTATCGCCGCCACTCTGGGCATAGCTGGTGCAATAATGGCCGAAGCCGCGCTGTCGTTTCTTGGACTCGGGATTCAGCCGCCGACCGCGAGTTGGGGGAGCATGATCGCCGACGGTCGCGATCTGGACCAATTGCGTCACGCTCCGTGGACGTCGCTTGCGCCGGGCCTCGCGATCGGAGCGGCGGTGCTCGGTTTCAACCTTCTCGGCGACGCGCTACGTGATGCGCTCGATCCGCGCGGCATCGCTGGAGACAGCTAAGGTGGAATCGGGGAGTGGCAATGCCGGCGACGGTGTGCGTCTCGATAAGTGGCTGTGGGCGGCGCGATTTTTCAAGACGCGAGCGTTGGCCGCCGAGGCGATCGATGGAGGCATGGTTCACCTGAACGGTCAGCGGGTCAAGCGATCGAGGGCACTGAGACCAGGCGACGAGGTGCGGGTTCGGCTCGGACCGTTTGAGCACAAGGTGGTTGTTCAACTCACGTCGGATCGCCGAGGCTCCGCTACCGTGGCCGCTACGCTCTACGACGAACTTGCGGAGAGTCGGGCGGCCCGCGAGGCGCTCCTTGAGCAGCACAGGCTGGAACGCGCGGCTGGAGCGGCCGACCCGGGACGGCCAAGCAAGCGGGATCGCAGGCAAATCGATCACCTCCGCAATCGTAGCGGCTGAGCCGGGGGCGACCCGGAACATGTTTCAATACAGAACCGATGACCAAGCCATGGCGTATAAGACGTGTCGGGATTGATCACCGAGTCACATTTCTTGAGAGGTCGGCAGCGATGATACCACTTCGGTTAGTTCCACTAGTAGTAGTACTGGGCGCGGCGGGGACGACAATTGCTGTCACGCGGCCCACGCAATCGGAACCAGCCCCGATCTCCTCGTCGATCGGCGTGAAGCTGGACACAGCCACGTTCGCGGGCGGCTGTTTCTGGAGCATGGAGCGTCCGTTCGACCATACCGCTGGCGTCGTTTCTACCACCGTAGGTTATACGGGTGGCACGAAGGCCAATCCCACATACGACGACGTTGGCACTCGCACTACCGGTCATGCGGAATCAGTGGAGGTGCACTTCGACCCCGCGAAAGTGACCTACGACAAGCTGCTCTACATCTACTGGCACAACATTGATCCCGTTACGCCAGAGGCACAGTTTTGCGATCATGGGAATGAGTATCGTACCGCGATCTTCTACCACAATGATGCGCAGCGCCAGGCGGCCGAAGCGTCGAAGGATCAACTCGACAAGTCGGGCCTCTTCAAGTCGCCCATCGTGACGCAAATTGCTGCGGCGACCACGTTCTGGAAAGCCGAGGATTATCATCAGCACTACGCTGACAAGAATCCGATGGCTTACAAACTGTATCGTGTGGGTTGCGGCCGCGACGCGAGACTGGCACAGCTATGGGGATCCAGCGCGGAACCCAACGTCCCCCCGCTGTAGACCGAAGCGACCGCGACGCGTTGCAGCGCTCGCGGTCGCTATCCGATCAGTTCTATTACCGCGTAGTCGCGCGCGCCCTTGCGAAGCAGCACGTACGAGCCAGCCAGCGGTGTGATGTCGCTTAACAGTAGCGTGGAAGCAGCACGCTCCCCATTGACGTACGCTCCGCCCTGGTCTGCCAACCGTCGGGCTTCTCCTTTTGACTTAACCAGGTTGGCGCGCACCAGCAAATCGGCTACGCTCAGCTGTTCATGGCGCGCGACCGTCGCACCGGGCACCTCGCGCGCCAAAACCTTCATGGCCGCAGCGGAAAGAGTGGCGACTTCACCGCGACCAAAAAGAACGCGTGATACCTCACCGGCGACTGCTGCGGCGTCCGCACCGTGTACGCGCGATGTAACCTCGAGTGCGAGCGCCGTCTGTGCTGCACGTTGCTCTGGATGCTCCGCTATCTGGAGTTCGAGATCGACAACAGTTTCGCGATCCATCAACGTCATCAATCGCATGCACTTGCCGACATCGCGATCGTCGGTGTTGATCCAGAACTGGTAGAACTGGTACGGCGAAGTAAGCTCGGCGTCGAGCCATACGGCACCCGCCTCGGTCTTCCCGAACTTGGCGCCAGTTGATGTTGTAAGCAGCGGGAAGGTTACCGCGTGTGCCTCGGCGCCGTCCATGCGCCGAACCAATTCTACTCCGGCGGTCATATTGCCCCACTGGTCGCTACCACCCACCTGGAGCGTCACCCCGTCTCGCCGCCGCAACTCGACAAAATCGTATGCCTGGAGCAGCATGTACGAGAACTCGGTATAGGAGATGCCCGCCTCCATGCGCGACTTCACCGAATCCTTCGCCGTCATGTAATTCACGGTCAGGTGCTTTCCGACGTCGCGCATGAACTCGATCGCACTCATTTTGAGCAGCCAGTCGGCATTATTGCGCAGCATCGCGCCGCGGGGGCCGGAGAAGTCGAGGAACCGTGCGAGCTGTTTTCCGATCAACTCGCTATTGGCCTGGACCTGATCTGCAGTCTGAAGCGTACGTTCGGCGGTCTTTCCGCTTGGATCTCCGATCATGCCTGTGCCGCCACCGACCAGGACGTATGGGCGATGGCCATGCCGCTGCAGGTGGACCAGCCCCATGATCGGGACAAGACTTCCGACGTGGAGCGAGACGGCGGTCGGGTCGAAGCCAGCGTACCCGGATACCGAGCCCGCGGAGAACATCTTCGCGGCCCCTTCGGTCTGCTGCACCAGCATGTCGCGCCAGGCGAGTTCGGACAGGAAATCGGATTCTGACATCGCGGGTAATATAGATAGTCTGCGTCCCGGCAGACCGGACGCGCCGCCTTAAATTCATCGGATGGCTGGTAGAAACAAGAAGACAAAGACGCTTCCGCTACGGAAGCGCCACCCCACGGCATTTCGCGCAATTCTCGTCTTCACCATTCTCGTGGTGACTTTTGGCGTTGGGTTGCTGTACAGCGCGTGGGTCCTTGTCTGTGATGGCGATCGGTGCCCATCGGTTCAGACTCTCGATCAATACACTCCAAAGCAGACGTCGAAACTCTTCGCCGTAGATGGGCGATTCATCGCCGAGCTGGGGACGGAACGCCGAACTCTCGTGAAGCTGAGCGAGATTCCCAAGGTCGTTCAGGACGCGTTTGTCGTTACCGAAGACAAGCGATTTTACCAGCATTCGGGAATCGATTGGTATCGCGTCGCCGGCGCAGTCGTTCACAACGTCGAGAGTGGTCGGTACGCGCAGGGCTTCTCGACAATTACGATGCAACTCGCGCGTAACATCTTTCCGGAACGCATTTCCCGGGACAAGACGATTATTCGCAAGATCAAGGAAGCAAAGGTTGCGCGCGAGATAGAGGACAAGTACAGCAAGGCCAAGATTCTCGAACTCTATTTGAATCAGATCAATCTTGGTAACGGCGCATACGGTGTCGAAACGGCATCGCAGAGATATTTCGGGAAATCTGTTCGCGATCTCAATATCGCCGAGGCTGCAACGCTCGCCGCGTTACCAAAGGCGCCCGAGCGCTACAACCCGCGCCGCTACCCGGATCGCGCGATCCAGCGCCGTAACACCATCATCGAGCTGATGCGCGAGAATGGCGCGATTTCCGACGCCGACGCGAGCTTGGCCAAGGCGTACCCACTACGCCTCGCGACCAAGGTGGAATCCGGTGAGACTGCACCGTATTTCGTCGAGTGGGTGCGACAACAGCTGGATGCGCAGTTCGGAAGCAAGCTGTACACCGAAGGACTGAACGTTTACACCACGCTCGACCTGGACATGCAGACCGCCGCAGAACGTGGGCTCGAACGCCAATTGCGGGCGATCGAAGGCGGCAAGTTCGGCAAGTACAATCATCCGAGTTACGAGGAGTACATCGCGAAACTATCCACCGGAGAGTCAGGCACCGGCGTGTCGCCATATCTCCAGGGTGCATTCGTTGCACTGGATCCTCGCACCGGCGGTGTTCGCGCCTTGATTGGCGGCCGCGACTTCTATGACTCCAAATTCAACCGCGCGACCCAGGCGCTCCGACAGCCGGGCTCCACTTTCAAGCCAATCGTGTATTCCGCGGCCGTACAGGCCGGGAAACCTGCGTCGTATATCATCGACGACTCCCCTGTCGAAGTGCCGCAGGTGGATGGCACCGTTTGGCGACCGCAGAATTATGACTTGAAGTTCCAGGGGCCAATGACGATGCGACGTGGGCTGTACCAGTCACGCAATATCATCGCCGTCAAAACGGGGATGGAACTCGGTCCACAGGTCGTGATCGACGAGGCGCGCAACTTCGGAATCTCCACCCCGATTCCACCATACCCGTCCATCTATATCGGGTCGGCGGACGTGATTCCGCTACAGCTCATCGCTGGTTACTCGGCTTTCGCCACACTCGGCGTGCGCGCGCAACCGACGGGCATACTGCGCGTTGAAAATTCGCATCATCAGGTTATCTGGCAGCCGACAGCACCCCGCACCCAGGTGATGAGTCCGGAGGAAGCGTGGATCATGGTGAGCATGATGAAGGATGTAATTCAGCGGGGAACCGCCTACGGATCGGTGTGGGATGCCGGATTCCACGTCCCAGCCGGCGGCAAGACTGGGACAACCAACGACGGTACCAACGTGTGGTTTATCGGTTACACCGCGGATCTCGTAGCCGGAGTGTGGATGGGATTTGATCATCCTCAGACCATCAAGTCGAATGCTCAGGGCGGCCTACTGGCCGCTCCCGCCTGGACGTCCTTCATGATCGATGTGTACCGCCGCAAACCGACACCCCCTGATTGGCCCAAACCGTACGACATTACGACGCGAATAATCGACCCGCACACGGGGCTGTTGTGGACGCCGGCGTGCGGCGATACGGCTACAACCGAGTACTATATCCCGGGGACCGAGCCCGTAAATGAGTGCTCACCCTACTCTGTTCCGCCCGGCGCTCAACCCGGAGCCGTTTCAGGCGCGCAACCCGGTGCCGTAGCTGGCGCGCAGCCCGGCGGCGCTCCGGGCACGCAAGCTGGAGGGCCTCCTGGCACTCAGCCCGGTATCCGGCCCGTCGCACCTCCAGCCATGCGTCCGAGCCCGCAACCAGGCACCAGACCTGTCTCGCCGACAGGGGTCCGTCCTCCGGTTGGGACGAGCGGGGGACACTGAGTTCCAAGTCTTGGCCGGGTTAATTCGAACGAGCGTTCCAATCAGTGTCGCTTTAGGGCTCATAGCTACCGAACGGCGCGGGCCTCGCCGTCAACGCCATCTATCCCTTAGTTTTGGTCATGAACACGCACAAGATCTGGCGTGACGGTGCACTCGTCGACTGGCAGGATGCGTCGATTCACGTCATGAGCCATGCAGTTCACTATGGGTCCTCCGTTTTTGAGGGGGTCCGCTGCTACAGCACCCCCGACGGTCCCGCCATTTTCCGGCTGCCCGAGCACATGCGCCGGTTTCACGATTCCTGCCGCATATACCGGATGCCGATGCGCCACTCTCTTGAAGAGTTGTCAGCGGCGTGCAGCGAGGTCGTTGCGGAGAATGAATTGGACGCATGCTATCTCCGACCCGTCGCCGTACGCACGGGCGAGGAGATGGGCGTGCTTCCAAACAAGGCGCCAGTAGAGACGTTCGTCATACCATGGGTATGGGGACGCTATCTCGGAACCGAGGCACTTGAAGAAGGTGTGGACGTATGTGTATCGAGTTGGCGGCGTCCGGCGCCTGATACGATTCCCATGCTCGCCAAGGCGGCAGGAAATTATCTCAATTCCCAGCTTTCCAAGATGGAAGCTCGCGCGAGCGGGTTCGTCGAGGGAATCATGCTCGACACAGCAGGGAACGTGGCTGAGGGTAGCGGAGAGAACCTCTTCATCGTTCGCGATGGCGTGATTTATACGCCAACTATGGGTTCTTCAATCCTCAATGGCATCACGCGCGATTCGGTAATCCGAATTGCGCGAGATCTTGGATACACGGTTTTGGAACAGGTAGTCCCCAGGGAATTATTGTATATCTCTGACGAAGCCTTCTTCACCGGCACCGCCGCTGAATTGACACCCATCAGATCCGTTGACAAGATAGAAGTCGGGGCCGGAAAACGGGGCCCTGTGACTCTCGCGATTCAGAATGTGTACATGGGAATCGCGACGGGCAAAATGCCCGATCGGTACGGCTGGCTCACTCGCGTGGAGAGTAGAGTTACGGCCTGACTGTAATCGTGCGGGACGGCGACGTTTGGTCTTCGCCCCGCACAGCAATGTGGGTGTCGCCTCGCGCGACAGGGAGATTATGAGCGCCGGTTGCCTTGCTCTAAATGCTTCGTTCGAACCTCTAACGATGGTTCCCGTACGTCGTGCGCTCCGGCTTCTGCTCGATGGCAAAGCAGAAATGATCGAGACCGACGCTGACAGGCTGATCAGATCCGAGCGCCTGTCGATTCCGCATCCGGCGGTGATACGACTCACTCGTTTCATTCACGTTCCGCGCAAGTTCCGTCGCCAGGTGACGAATACTTTCCTGTTCGCGCGAGACCGCTACACGTGTCAGTTCTGCGGACGCAAACAGTCTGCTCTGAGAGGTCGCGAATCGCTGACTCGCGATCACCTGATCCCGCTCTCGCGCGGCGGATTGAACATCTGGACAAACGTTGTTACTGCGTGCAGCCCGTGTAACACTCGCAAGGCGAACCGGCTACCGAGCGAGATAGGGATGCATCCACTCGTAATGCCGTTCGAGCCGCATTTTGTGCAACTCGCGTGGGCAGTTCGGCGCCTGACACCCGCGCAGTCGAAGTACATCGAAATTTTCTACGGCCGCGCAACACTGGAAGATCTCAAGTCCATCGATTCGACGCTCGTAGCGGGGTAAGCCCCCGCACTGCGTCGTTCCCGCGCCCGCGGGATTCTGCCGCCACCGGCTATCTTAAATCATGACACATTTTGCTGATCGAATCGCAGCGCTCGGCACCGAAAACGCCTTCAGCGTCGGCGCAGATATCGCCAAGGTCGCCGCTCGCGGCGTTGACGTCGTCAAGCTCAACATCGGCGAACCCGACTTTGATAGCGCCGCGCATATCAACGAAGCGGCGATTGCGGAAATTCGGCGCGGCAATTCGCACTACTGCGACCCGCAGGGCGTGATTGGTCTGCGACAGGCAATTTGCGATCATCTTCAGCGCACGCGCGGTCTTCAGGTTTCCCCGGATCGTGTCGTAGTCACAACCGGCGGAAAACCTGGGATTGGGTTCACGATTCAAACGTACGTGAACCCAGGCGACGAAGTGATCTACCCCAGCCCGGGATTCCCCATTTACGAGTCGTGGATCACTTACTCAGGCGCGAAGCCGGTTCCGCTGCACCTGCGCGAGGAATCGGGATTCACATTCACCCCTGACGATCTCGCTGCACTCATCACGCCGCGCACTCGCGTGATCTTTCTGTGCTCGCCGTCCAATCCTACTGGCGGAGTGTTGTCGAAGGAAGAACTGGAAGGCATCGCGAAAGTGATTCGCGAAAAGGCCCCCGCTGATGTGCGAGTCTATTCGGATGAGATCTATGAACAGTGCATCTTTGACGGCGAGACGCACCACAGCATCGCTGTGGAACCTGGCATGGAAGAACGCACCATAATATCGTCGGGCCATTCCAAGGGCTTCGCGATGACTGGCTGGCGACTTGGCTACACCGTGCTCCCCACTGCACGGGAAGCAGCCATATTCAAGCAGCTCACGATAAACACGGTTTCGTGCGTACCTCCGTTCATTCAGGAGGCCGGGCGCGTTGCTCTCAGTAGTCCCGAATCGGTGCCCGAAATCGCTAGAATGGTCGCAGCGTTCCAGGAACGCCGCGACTGGATCGTGCCGACTCTGAACAAGATGACTGGTGTGCGTTGTCAGAATCCCAAGGGCGCGTTCTACGTGTTCCCCAACGTTGCAGGAATGTGCGAACAGCTGCGCATCATCGACGCGTACAACGCGCTTCCCGCCGAGCGCCGAGCGCGTACCGCACCATCGTCGATGCTGCAGATGTTCCTGCTGTACACCTATGGTGTTGCCACCATGGATCGCAGCTCATTCGGCAAGATCGGTGCAGATGGTCAGCACTTCCTCCGCCTGTCGATTGCGACAGGCCTCGACCGGCTGAAAGAGGGCATCTCGCGCATGACAACCGCATCAACCGATCGCGCCGGGTTTGCTCGCTTCATCGTCGAGGAAAAACTTTACGCATAGGCAGTTCAATCCTTCAACCCGCAGTGGAATGAAACAACAGCACGTCTTCATCACACGCCGCATCCCGGACGTAGCCACACCGATTCTGCAAGCGGCTGGCGCCACTTTCACGGTGGGGCAGTCGGATGAGGAAAAGGGCCTGACGACGCAGGAGATACTCGACGGCGTGAAGTCGGCCGACGTTGTCCTGTCGCTGCTGACGGAGCCCATCACGCGCGATGTTTTGGGCGCCAATCCCAGGTTGCTGGGCATCGCTAATTACGCGGTGGGTTTCAACAACGTCGATGTTGCCGCGGCAACCGAGTTGGGGATCCCCGTGTCGAATACACCGGGCATTCTTACGGACACTACAGCGGATCTGTCGTGGGCACTCATCCTGGGGGCAGCACGACGCATTGTCGAGGCTCACGAGTACATGGTTGCAGGCCGTTACAAGCTCTGGGGACCAAATCTTTTCCTCGGCGGAGACGTCAGCCCCGGTGGGAACGGCAAGCGCAAGGTGCTGGGTATCGTCGGCTACGGCCGCATCGGCGCCGCTGTCGCTCGCCGCTCGATCGGATTCGACATGGACGTCCTGGCGTACGATCCACACAATCCCGATGCGATCGCCAAGGATGCGGCGGATCCTGCGATGCATGTACGCGCGGCGGACCTGGATGAATTGCTACGTGAAAGCGATTTCGTCTCGCTTCACCCTCTCCTTACGGCGGAGACGCGACACATGATCGGCGAGCGCGAGCTGAACATGATGAAGCCGACCGCGTACCTCGTCAACGTCTCGCGCGGCCCAGTGGTCGATGAAGCCGCACTGGTTCGCGCCCTCAAGACGAATGTGATCGCCGGCGCCGCTCTGGACGTCTTCGAAAATGAGCCACTTATGGCGCCTGGTCTCGCGGAATGCCGCAACGCACTACTTGTCCCTCATATCGCGAGCGGCAGCCAGGACACGCGTGACCGGATGGCGACAATGGCTGCAGAGAATGTCGTCGCGCACCTCAACGGAACTCGCGCTCCAAACGTCGTGAATCCCGAGGTCTACGACACGACTGCCTACGCCGCGAGGAGAAGCGCCGCGAGCGCTTGACGCCTACGTGAGCGACAACATACGCAGGGATGCGGTAACTTGCGCGCTCGCTGGAATTGCCGCAGTCGATCCCGGCGATCTGGTGCGTCGGGCCCTCGCACAGCGCCCGGTCGAGGGGAACATCACGATCGTCGCGGTCGGGAAAGCGGCTGGCGCGATGGCTTCGGCGGCGCTTGAAGTACTTGGGTCCGCCGTTCGAAAGGGGGTCGTTATATCTCGCGATCCGGTTCAGCTCTCTGGACCGGTCGATTGCTTTATTGGCGGTCACCCCGTACCCAACGAACGCGGTGCAGTGGGTGCCAGGGAAATCGAAACGATTGCCGAAGCGCTAACGGCTGACGATACGCTGCTCTGCCTGGTGTCCGGTGGTGCGTCGGCATTAATGGCGCTTCCCGCTGACGGCATCTCGATGCACGACATGGCTAGCGTCACGACCTCGTTGCTGCGGGCGGGCGCGCGGATCGACGAACTCAATTGTGTGCGAAAGCACCTGGACCGACTGAAGGGTGGTCGTCTGGCCGCGCGTGCATTTCCGGCTCGTGTTGTGGCTCTCGTACTGTCAGACGTAGTTGGCGACGATGTAAGTACGATTGCGTCGGGTCCGACGGTCGCTGACCCCACAACGATTGCGCAGGCAATTTCGATTCTCAAAGCGCATCATATCTGGGAGCAGGCACCGGCATCGGTGCGCGCGCATCTGGATCAGGAAGGCGACGAATCGCCGAAAGCCGACGATCCGCGACTCGCACTTTCGGACAGCCGCGTAATCGGCAGCAACGTCAACGCCGCCGATGCCGCGCGCACTCAGGCTACGTCACTCGGCTACGCCGCACGCGTAGTGACGACGCGCCTTTCTGGCGAAGCGAGCAAGGTAGGCGCCGACATCGTCCGCGACGTACAGGCCGAACTCGCGCGCGAGAAGAAGAACGTGGCGTTGATATTTGCGGGCGAAACCACGGTTACTGTGCGTGGAACCGGAACCGGAGGCCGCAATCAGGAACTCGTCCTCGGCGCGGCAATGGCCATGGACGGAGCCAGCGGGATCACTGTCACGTCGCTCGGGACTGATGGGGTCGACGGGCCAACGGACGCGGCAGGCGCGGTCGCGGACGGCGGTTCAATCTCCAGAGCCCGTGCTCTGCATCTGGATCCATCGGCCGCTTTGACGGCCAACGACACTCACGCGTTCTGGAAGGCGCTGGGCGCGCTGGTTCGTACAGGTCCGACCGGAACCAACGTCATGGACATCGTTGTAGCTCTCGCGGTCGTTCCTAAGGCCTGAAAACCCCGGTGCTGGCCTGGTAAACTATTCGTTCACCGCCGAGGATTCGCACCACCAGTGCTCTCAGGCCGGAACTCACCGCTGCGCCAGCATTCCGATGGCCCTGGACGGCCGGCCGTAGTTCGCCGCGAAGCCAGCGTTGCACCTCGTCCAGGTCGCTCATCGACATCGCCTCAACGCTCAGCGAGAGGACGTAATAGCTCTTTTCGCCCCGTTTGGGTGTCGACAGCCGCGGAGAATACGGCTCGGCCAATTTTGCATCGACGTCTGCAAGGCTGTCATACTGACCAAGAGCTACAGCATTCTGGTTCGTGGCTCTTATCAGTTTGTAGGTTTTGGCTAGCGGATCGTACTGTACGATGAACTCCCACTCTGCTGTCGCTTTCACATCATTGACGAACGTACCGGCAGCCCAACGTTCCAGTTTGTAATGGAGGCGTGCCGGGAATCCATTGCGAATCAGCTCGGACGTGCGGCCCGCGGATAGCACACCGATTGTACGCACCGTCGGTGGCTCCGTGGACAGCTCTGCCGCGGCAGGTAGTACGAGGTCGACGCGCGCAGATTGCGCCGCGCCGGCGCTCGCGCACACGAAGCAGGCGATAAGAACGGCTATGAACCGACGCACAATTAGAATCTTCGGTTTATTCGGACGAAGAACCGCAGCGATTCGCTCGGATCGGATATCGCTTTCGCCACGTACACACCGAGAAGGCCGAGATCCAGACCGCCGCCGATGTCGCTCTTGTACGCGGTCGGCCACGGGGTTGTCGTACGCCAGCCGCGTCCTACATCTACGAAGACGACGCCTTGCGGATTTGCTGTGAAGCCAACGCTCCTAAATCTCAGCGCCGGGATATTGAAGACGTCGAACGGATGAGCCGCGAGTTGGGTGCGCAACTCAAGCTGCCCAACGACGATTCGATCACAGAGTACCGGGTTCTCAGCGGGCAACACACCAGCGCCAGTGCATTGCATCACATCGCCGTTGGTCCCGCCGACAGCCTGCCGGAAGCCGTACCCGGGAAGGACGCCCGGTCCAGTGACGGAGAGCTTCCGCTCAAGTGGCAATTCGTCGCCGCTAACCCATCCGCCGGCTACAATCCTGCCGTCGATCTGTGTACGCGGCGAGATGCGATTGTATCGGCGGAGGTCGAAGAATATTCTCCCGTACGCGATCGGCTGAGGCGACGAAGGTGCACCAGTCGGTGCGGGATTCTGGATTCTCGGTGCAAGCAACGCCGCGCCGCTCGTACCGTGTTCGTACCAACCGCGGAGGTACCAGCCTCCGGTCGGCTCGCGTTCATCGTTCCGGGTGTCGAAAGTTCCGCTGAATGTGAGAAGGTGAAAAACGCCTTGATCAACAGTAGGGTTGTTTCGCCATTCGCTTCTTTCCCGGAACAGACTGAACGGGTTGCGTTCATCCACAGATGTCCAGCGTTCGGCTGCGTACCCTGCTGTGAAGGATGCCTTTTGATTCAATGTCAATGACGCGCCAATCTTGCCACCGTGCTTCCCGTAGTAGTCTCGGTAGTCGCGGCGGATGAGAAACGACGCGAGCCCTTCTTCAGGCTCGCTCATTTGCCACTGCTCGATCGGAGCAACCACGCTGTAGAGACCGCCATCAAGACCAAGCGCCTTGTTCGGCCCAAAGCGGGTCGCGACAGTCAGGTCGTGGCCACCATCGGGTTCAGCCGTGTTGAAGCCGCGCGCTGTCCTACCTATGAAGTAGGCGGTTGAGTTGAGCGCGAATTTGGGTGTTTCGATGGTCAGTGCGGGCCCGATCAGAACTGCGAGTCCTTCGACTCTGTTATACGTTTTCCCTGAAGTAAAACTCGGGCGAAGATGCACATATGGTGCGTCACCGGGTGCGAGCGTATCGAACGTGGTAGTGGTATCGCGTGGAATCGTATCAACCGAGACAATGGCTGATTGTGCCCGTGCAGAATCCGCCGAGAACAGCGTGGCGGCAAGGAGCGACGTCGAAAGCAGCGCGATGGTGAGTGCAGTCATGCCCAACCGTTTTATGCGACGATAAAGATTCGCGCGGTCGGTTTGGAGTCGGCGAGCCGCTTCGGCCACGTTCCCCGATGCCCAGGCCAGCGCGTCGGAAATCATCCTGCGCTCGATGTCGTCGAGCGTGTCGGTAAGGCCTCGATCTTCGGCCGCCGCGCTGGTTACCGCAGCCTCCCGCGGCGGTGGGAGCACTGCGCCGATGTCATCAACTGTGACGCGGGAGTCGTTGTTGAGGATCGCAATCCGCTCAACGATGTTCGCAAGCTCACGCACGTTGCCGGGCCATGAGTACGATTTCATACGAGCCTCGGCGTCCGTTGACCACGTCAGCTTGTGGCGACCGGTTCGCTGGTGCTGCATGTCCGAAAAATGATGAAGCAATTCTACAACGTCATTCCCACGTTCCCGGAGAGGTGGCAGAGCGATTGGGATTACGTTGAGTCGGAAGAAAAGGTCTTCGCGGAACTGCCCGTCTCCGACAGCTTTTGCGAGATCGTGATTGGTTGCCGCGATGACGCGGACATCCACGCGAATGGTCTTGTTGCCGCCGACGCGTTGAATTTCTCTTGCCTCGATTGCGCGCAGGAGTTTGGCCTGCGCCTCCATGCTCAGGTCGCCTATCTCATCGAGAAACAACGTACCAGTGTCAGCGAGCTCAAACTTGCCGATGCGACGTTCCGCGGCGCCCGTGAACGAACCTTTCTCGTGGCCGAACATTTCGCTCTCGACGAGATCGCGCGGGATCGCGGCACAGTTGACGCGCACAAAAGGTTTTTCATGACGTGGGCTGTGCTCGTGGATCGCCACTGCCACAAGCTCCTTGCCGGTGCCCGATTCGCCCGTGATGAGCACGCGTGCGTCGCTGCGCGCAACGCGAGTCGTCAACTCCCGTACGCGCACCATCGCATCGCTTGAGCCGACCATCTCACCCGTCCGGCCCAACTCCGCACGCAATACTCGAGCAGCCCGGCGCGCGTGCCGCAATTCCAGAGCAGAGCCAAGGGCCAGTAGTACAGTCTCAGGAGCGAGCGGCTTTTCGAGAAAGTTCACGGCGCCGACTTTCGTTGCGCGCACCGCGTCGCTCAGTGACGCTCGGCCGCTCATCATGATTACGGGGAGATCGGACCACCGTTCCCGGATTTTTGCGAGCGTCGCGATCCCATCCATGCCGCCTGGCATCATGAGGTCGATCAGCGCAACGTCTGGCTCTTCGTCCTCGACTGCCTTGACACCCGCCGCACCGTCCGCGGCTTCCCGTACTTCATAGCCTTCCGCGGTGAGAAGCGCGCCGACCATCCGGCGAATGTTAGGCTCGTCATCAACGATCAGGACGCGCTGCACGTCAGGTCAGCTCGACCGCGCAGCGTCAGTCAAAACAGTTCCGTCGGCTCGCGTCGTCGGCTGCGGAGCGGCGAGCGCTTGAGGCGCCGCGGGACGGGCTTCCGAAAGCAGTTTGGTAGTGAAACGCTGCCCTTCGGCAATGCGCTCAACTTCAGTTGCCATCGCTTCCACGGCCTGCTCAATCCGATCCAATCGCGTGATCAGCTCACCACTCGGCAGCGACTCGCGAGGCCGAGCGTCGACGCGTCTCGTATAACTCCTTACCAGCGGGATCCCAAGTACAATGCCAAGTATCATCAGCATTCCGCTCACCGGTACTATGATTTCTGGCCCCATGTCACGCGCTCCTGTTTTTGGCATCCGCGGTTTCCAGCTGGCGCGGTTCGCGCTCGCTCAACAACCGGGTTGTGAACCGTTGTCCTTCACCAATTCGCTCAATCTCCGCAGACATTGACTCCATCCCGGTTTCCATTCGCTGCAGCCTTGCAATGATATCCGGAACCGGCAGCGTAGGCTGCGGATTTTGCGTTAGCATACGCTCCGTGCGCTTCATGTAATAAATGCAGAGCGGTAATATGGTCGTCACCGAGAAGATGCAAATTCCGGCGATTATCTCGAAAACAATGTCCTCGGTCATGCTCAGGCCTCTCCCGTACTTGCGGATACTATGGGAATCGTGAATTCTATTTTGGTACCTGCCCCCAAAGTGCTGTGTGCGGAGACGGACCCATCGTGTGCCCAAACGGCCTGCCGCGCAATTGCGAGGCCGAGTCCGGTACCACCCGCTTTATTTGTCACATAAGGCTCCCAGATACGTTTCAACTGCTGTGATCCGATTCCTGGCCCGTTATCCTCGATTGCTATAAGCACAGCGTCCTTGCCCTGCAGTGACGACAAGGCAACGGCCACGGTAAGCTTGCCGTCGCCGTTGCAGGCATCGACCGCATTCAGCAGGACATTCGAGACCGCCCCGGAAAGGGCATCATGGTAGCCCAGAATCATCGGCAAATCGTCCGCGACATTCAGGCTTAGCGTCATTGTCGGAGGGACAGTTGCAGTCGCCGCGTAACGCACCAGTTCGCCGAGGTCTATCTGTGATGCGGGCCCTTCGGGGAGGCGACCGAATTGCGCGAAACTACGCGCGGTGCGTTCGAGTCGTTCGGTCTCTGTCGCAAGCACTTCGACCGTCTCTGCGAGTTCGGGCGGTGAGCCGCGTCTCAGACGGTCGATAGCAAAACGGATTGGCGTGAGCGGATTTTTCAGTTCGTGAGCAACCTGCCGCGCACTTTCGCGGAACGCGCGGAGACGTTCGGCCTCCACCGCCCGCTGGCGTCCAAGATCGAGTGCTACGGCTGCCATCTTGAGGCGTTGACGGAGCGTCTCGAATTCGGGCGCACCGCGTTTCCTGGGCGTTACGGGTAATTGCTCGCCTCTCCTGATCAACTCTGTCCAGTCCACTAGTTCATCTATAGGCCTGCTTAGCTGTCGACTCAGGTGGCCAGCTACCCGGGAAGCGCCAAAGCCGATCGCGGCGAGAACGACGACCGACGATAGGACTATTACTTCTGCGCCACGACGCACCAGATAGTTGAACCGTTCCGCCTGCTCGAGCGAGCTGGCCAGTTCACGCTCGTGCTCCTTGAACGCCGCACGCTGGGTACGGTTGAGGGGGGCCGTTTGAGCCGCCGCGATGGCTCGGCGGCCAGTTGCTGCAACACTGTCCCAGCCTGCGCGCCCGGTAACGATTGGGAGAGCGCTCCCAATCGTTACGCCCCATAATACCGTCAGTAGAGCCGCCGGTACCAGCGCGAATAGGGAGAGGATCAGGAACAGTCGCGTACGGTAGTGCAGTTGCTTCGGGGGCATGTCCTAGTAAATTACAAGGGATTGCGCGACTTCGAGGATCCGCTGCCATGGCTAAAGCTCCGGCACCGGCACCTGAAGTCGCGCGGAGTTGAAAACCTAAAAACCGAA
>JBDTAZ010000074.1:0-8635 GCA_039924325.1 Gemmatimonadaceae bacterium | reverse complement strand
CCGGCGCGTGATAGTCGTCAAATTCGGCGGGACCTCTGTTGGCGACGCGGACGCAATACGTCGCGCTACCGACGTTGTCGCAAGTCGCGGACGGCGCGCTCCGGTCGTGGTTGTCTCTGCGGCAAGTGGGACCACTACAGAATTGCTCGAACTCGCCGAGCAGGCTGCGAGAGGTCAGCTTATTGGCGCACTACGCTCGGTGGAACACATACGGGAGCGCCACATTGAGATGTGCGATGCATTGCTGCGCAACGTCCCCAACGGCGCCGATACAACAGCTGAAATCGCTGCGATGTGTGACGAGATTGCAAGTCTCGCTGAAGCACTGAATACCCTCGGACATCTGACGCCCAGAAGTCTTGACGCCGTCGCGTCGTTCGGTGAGCAGATGTCGTCGCTGCTTGTGACCGAAGCGTTTCGTGCGCGGGGAGTTCCCGCCGTACATGTGGAAGCGCGACAGGTGATGATCACCAGCGAACACTTCAACTCCGCAGAACCCCGCCCCGACGCAATAGCTGAACGCGCACGCGAAATTATCGCGCCGCTGGTGAGCTCGGGCAAGGTCCCCGTGCTCGGTGGTTACATCGGCGCCACGACCTCTGGAATCACGACTACGCTGGGACGCGGCGGATCTGACTACACTGCATCGCTACTCGGCGCCGCGCTTGGCGCGGAGGACATTGAGATCTGGACCGACGTCGATGGGATGCTTACCGCCGATCCCCGAGTCGTAAGTGGCGCGAAGTTGATCCCGGAGATTCGCTTCGACGAGGCATCCGAGCTTGCGTCGTTTGGTGCAAAGGTTCTGCACCCCAACACTATCGCCCCTGCGGTCCGGCTGGGGATACCGGTTTACATCTACAACACGCGCAACCCTCGTCAATCCGGAACGCGAATTACCTTCGACGCGCCGCGTCGCTCTGTGACGGCCATAGCTGCGAAGGGCGACGTCACAATGGTAAAGGTGAGCGCGCCGAGAATGTTGTTGGCGCAGGGCTTCTTGCGTGGCGTGTTCGAGATATTCGAGAAGCACAGGACTTCGGTGGACGTCGTATCCACGTCCGAGGTGTCAGTATCCGTCACACTCGACGATGCCAGCCATCTGGATGAGTTGGTCGTTGACCTTCGCATGCTTGGCGATGTCGCTCTTGAGCGCAACCGTGCGATTGTTGCCATAGTTGGGTCTGGAATTGGTGACCGAGGGGACTGTATGGGGCGCGCGTTGGGCGCGCTTGGTGACATGCACATTCACATGCTGTCCCTTAGCGCAAGCGGAATCAACCTGACGCTCGTAGTCGACGGAGATCGCATGCGCGATGCAATGATTGCTCTCCATACCGAATTCTTTACACCAGTGAGCTCTGCATGAGTGCACTCCGGCTCGCCATTATCGGCCCCGGCAAGATGGGGTCAGCCGTCGCGGAACTTGCTGCGGCAAGGGGGCACGTCGTCGTCGCGACAATTGCTGACGGAATGCCTATCGACGCCGACTCTCTCAACGGCGCTGACGTTGCGATCGAATTCACCGATCCGGGCGCCGCCGCGGCGAACGTAAAAGCGTGCGTCCTCTCGGGCTGTCCAGTCGTCGTCGGAACTACCGGGTGGTACGACCAATTGCCTGCGATCGGGAAACTCGTTGAAGGCAGGGGCGGCGCATTATTGTGGTCTGCAAATTTCTCGCTCGGCGTCCACGCGCTGGCTGCGATTGTAAGACGCGCGGGCGAACAGTTCCTACAGTTGCCGGGCTTCGATGCGCAGCTGATCGAGACGCATCATGGAATGAAGAAGGACGCCCCGTCCGGAACCGCGCGCATGCTTCAGCAGGATTTCGCGGCCACTTCAGGCAGGGAAGCCCCAATCACAAGCATTCGGCTGGGTTCCGTTCCTGGAACCCATACGCTCGTTCTTGACGGTAAGTTCGAGCAGATAGTCATCACGCATGAAGCTCGCGATCGTCGTGTATTCGCCGAAGGTGCACTGCTTGCCGCCGCGTGGCTGGTCGGTCGTCATGGAGTGTTCACACTCGACGATGTATTGTCCCAAAAGTCAGACAAGGAGACACAATGAAAGCTCCCGTCCGCATGCTATCCGGTGCCGGGACTGCCATCGTCACGCCGTTTACCGCCTCTGGTGCGGTTGATGAGGAGGCGCTGCGCAAGTTCGTTGCGTGGCAGGTAGAAGAGGGAATCGATTATCTGGTTCCATGCGGCTCCACCGGTGAGGCCGCGACCATGACGGCTGACGAGCAGCGACGGGTCGTCGAGATCACGGTCGACGTGGTCGCTGGTCGCATACCAATTGTGGCGGGAGCTGGCTCGAATGATACCGCGCGCGCGATAGCGACGTCGCGAATGATGTGTGACGCGGGCGCTACGCACCTTCTGCACGTTTCTCCCGCGTACAACAAACCGCCCCAGCGCGGAATCATCGCGCACTTCCGCGCGATAGCAGACGCAGTCGAGACGCCGATAGTGGTTTACAACGTGCCGGGGCGCACCGGCAGCAACATCACGGCCCAGACGACGCTGGAACTGGCGCAACATCCCAACATCGTTGCTGTCAAGGAAGCTTCCGGAAATCTGGAGCAGATTACGGAAATCATTCGGCACAGGCCGCGTGGCTTCTCAGTTCTCTCAGGTGATGATACGATAACGCTTGCTGTCATGGCGGCGGGCGGCGATGGTGTCACGTCGGTCACGTCTAACGCAACACCATCGCTCGTCGCGCGGCTGTGTTCCGCAATGCATCAGGGCGACTACGACGATGCACGCGCGGTCGACAGTCGGCTTGCTGGCTGGACGCACGCTGCGTTCATCGAATCGAATCCCATTCCGGTCAAGGCCGCAATGGCAATGATGGGAATGATGGGCAACAACTTGCGCCTCCCGCTCGTTCCGCTCGCCCCTCAACACAACGCATTGGTGCGCGCGGCACTCGTTGCCGCCGGGGCGCTCTCTGAATGACGAGTGACGTTTCCGCAATCGATCACCTTCAGAAGTCGATCGACGAACTCTTCACCCAGTCGGCTCCCGAACCCGATCGCGCGCGAAAGGTTGTCGAGCAACTGCTCGAATTCCTCGAGGCCGGTACGGTGCGCGCCGCCGAACCAGATTCTGCCGGGGACTGGCACGCTGTCACCTGGGTAAAGCGTGGTATTCTGCTCGGATTCCGCGTGGGGAAGATCGTTGACATGTCGCTCGGCGCGTCAGACGACGGATCCGCGCGGTTCTCTTTTTTCGACAAGGATACATATCCCGCACGAGTCCTCGCGCTTGACGACGGAGTAAGGATCGTTCCCGGCGGAACCACAATACGTCGCGGCGCATTCGTCGCTCGCGGTGCGGTCTGTATGCCACCCAGTTATGTGAACGTCGGCGCCTACGTCGGCTCCGGAACAATGATTGATTCGCACGCACTCGTCGGATCATGCGCCCAGGTCGGCGAACGTGTACATCTCAGTGCTGCAGCGCAACTTGGTGGCGTCCTCGAACCCATCAATGCATCACCTGTTGTCATCGAAGATGATGTTGTGGTTGGCGGGAATTGCGGTGTGTACGAAGGAACCGTTGTACGGCGCCGCGCAGTACTCGCCTCTGGGGTGATACTCACTCGCGGGACGCCGGTGTATGATCTGGTGAACGAGACGATTCATCGTGCATCTGCTGCTGGCCCCCTCGTGATTCCGACGGGTGCCGTGGTTGTACCGGGATCGCGGCCTGCATCAACCGCGTGGGCAAAGGAACTCAAACTGTCGATCGCTACACCGATAATCGTGAAATATCGCGATGAACGTACGGACGCTGCGACAGCGCTCGAAGACTATTTGAGATGACTCCCGGTAGCTCGATACGCGATACGGTAAGAGTGCCGGGCGACAAGTCGATCTCGCATCGCAGCCTGATTCTGGCCGCGCTTTCAGACGGTACCAGTCGCATCGGCGGCCTCTTGCGCGCCGCTGACGTGGACAGCACTGCGTCAGTGCTCGCGGCTCTTGGGGTCGGCATCGAGCCAGACGGCGAAGTCGTTGTCGTCCACGGGCGCGGCCTGCGCGGTCTGCTGGTGCCGAGAGGTCCGCTGGATTGCGGCAATAGCGGCACAACCGCGAGACTCATGTGCGGGGTTCTTGCAGCACATGCATTCGACAGCACGCTCAACGGAGACGTTAGCTTGAGCCGGCGGCCGATGCGGCGTGTGACTAATCCGCTTGAGCGAATGGGAGCGCACTTTACGTTCGCTTCAGCTGCAGATGGGCTTCCGCTCACCATCCACGGCGGAACGCTGTCCAGCATCGGCTTTGACAGTCCGACCGCAAGCGCCCAGATCAAGAGCGCGATACTTCTTGCCGCGCTCAACGCGCAGGTAAGCGCCAACGTCACGGAACCGGTGAAGTCACGCGACCACACGGAGCGCATGCTTGAAGCGCGTGGCGTGCCAGTGACTGTGGACGGAAATTCGATTTCAATCGGCGTCGCTCGTTCCATGCCGGCCATCAATTCGCACGTGCCTGGAGATCCGTCGTCGGCCGCCTTTTTCGTCGCGCTCGCAGCGTTGCTTCCGGGACGCGACATCTTCTTGCCGGATGTCTGCGTAAATCCGACTCGGATTGGTTTCCTGGAAGTCGTACGGCGTATGGGAGCGACGGTCAGTATGATCTCACGCAACGACTCCGCCGGCGAGGCCGTCGCGACCATCCGCGCCACCGGCCCCGACTCTCTCGCCTCGGTGAGCGTAGGCGCCGCCGAAATGCCGTCCATGATCGACGAGATTCCGATGCTCGCTTGTCTCGCCGCGCGTGCCGATGGCGAAACCGTCATCAGTGGCGCGAGTGAACTGCGTCACAAGGAAAGCGACCGGATCGCCGCAATGGTTCGTAATCTCCAGGCAGTCGGCGTGGACGCCGAGGAGCGCACGGACGGGATGGTAATTCTCGGCAGCAGTTCTCGACTATCCGGCACGGTCGAAACTCATGGCGATCACAGAATCGCCATGGCGTTCGGCGTCCTGGCCGCTGCTTCCGGGAACGACATTCATATTGTAGATGCCGAATGCGTCGACGTCTCGTATCCCGCCTTCTGGAGTGATCTTCGCCGTGTCGCGCAATAAACTGGTCATCGCCATCGACGGACCAGCCGCCTCGGGCAAATCGTCCACTGCTGCGTGGGTCGCCCGCGAGCTTGGTTTCCGACATCTCGACTCCGGCATGCTCTATCGCGCCGAGACTGGGCGCCGCTTGGGTATCGCGGACCTCCGCTCGTCCGAGGTAACTGCGAACGTATCGGCGGTAGCTCAGATCCCGGCCGTCAGGGAGGCGGTCAATGCGGAACTCAGGCGAATCGCCGAGACAGAAAACGTGGTGGTCGATGGGCGTGACATCGGGAGCGTAGTCTTCCCGGATGCGCAGCTCAAGATCTTTCTGGTCGCCGACCCATGGGAACGTGCGCGACGAAGGTTGCATCAGAAGCTCGAGCGCGCCGCATCCGATGCCGAGATAGCCGATGAGACGCGTCGGTTGGTCGAGCGGGATGCGAGCGATGCGACCAACACCCTTCAGGCGCGCGACGCGGTGCTGATTGACACGACCTACCTGACCCAGGAGGAGCAAGTCCAGCGTATCGTAGCGCTGGCCGCGGAGCACTGACCGCAGAGCGGCGACCGGCATCGCTATCCCCGGTGGGCGCGCCCGTCGGCCACCCAACTGCAGGCAAACTCACAGAGTTGCTTTCTGCCGTCAAATGTATAGATTCCTTGCACGCCCCGAACTTTGGGGGCGCTTTTAATGTGGGGTTGTCCCCCGCATTTTTTTATTCATAGAGGTCAGTTAGAAATCACATGAACCCAGCTTTGCAAGACGTTGTATCACAAGCGATTGCGGCTCTTGGGTTTGATGTTTTTAGTGTCCAGCAGCGGGGCACCCGGAGTCGTTCTGTGCTCGAAGTGAGAATCACTCGGCACGACGGTGAGGGGATCACTGCCGGTGATTGCGCCCGTGCGTCTCGTGCCATCGAGGAACGTCTCGATGCCGACAAGTCGCTCGGCGAGTTCTATACGCTCGAAGTGTCGTCGCCAGGAATCCGCGATGACGCGGAAATCAACTGGAAGAGGTAGGTACCATGGCAGGTGAATCTGGGAACATCCTGACAGCGATCCGCGAGCTGACGAACACCAAATCAATGGCGAGTTCGGAGCTGCGCGATCTTCTGCAGGACGGTATACTCGCTGCGCTTGCGAAAAAGCACGGTGGGCCCGTGCAGGCAGAAGTGGACATCGACGAGGAACGCGGCACGATTCGCATCGTCCTTCTCAAGACCGTGGTCGAGAAGGTCGAGGATGCTGCGCGCGAAGTCTCGGTCGAGGAAGCGCGATTCGAGGATCCGGAATTTCAGGTCGGCGACGTTATGGAAATTCCGACCGATTTCGCAGAGTTTGGTCGCTCAGCGGTTCAGGCAGCCAAGCAGCGTATTCTCCAGCGGGTTCGCGAAGGTGAGCGTACCAAGATTCGCGACGAGTTCACCTCCAGAGTTGGCGAGCTATTGAGCGGCGAGGTGCAGCAGATCGAGCGCGGCAAGCTCGTGATAATGCTCAATCGGTTCCGCGAGGCAGAAGCCGTCATGCCCTACCGCGAGCAGAATCACCGCGAGCACTACCATCAGGGCGAGCCCATTCGCGCGGTACTCAAGAAGGTCGAGGAAACTCCCAAGGGACCACGACTCATATTGAGCCGCGCCGACGGTCTGTTTGTCCAGGCGCTGTTCAAGCTTGAGGTTCCCGAGATTCAGGCGGGCACCGTTGAGATTCGCTCGGTCGCGCGTGAGGTCGGCAGTCGCACCAAGATCGCCGTCTTCTCCCGCGACGACGCGGTTGATCCGGTAGGAGCATGCGTCGGTGTAAAGGGTGCGCGTGTCCAGGCAGTGGTCAATGAGTTGAGTGGTGAGCGTATCGACATCGTGCCGTGGTCAGGCGACCCGGAACGATTCGCTCGACTCGCCCTGGCGCCCGCGAAGGTTGCTCGTGTATTCAGCGATGCCACGACGCGCACAATTCAGGCGATCGTCGATGAAGACCAGCTGTCCCTCGCGATTGGCAAGAATGGCCAGAACGTCCGGCTCGCATCGGAGCTCACCGAATGGAAGATCGACCTGTACTCGAGCAGGGAGTGGATGGAGCGTGCAGCAGAGACGCTCCCGTTCGCTCCGCTGGAAGATGCGGTTGATACTACGAATCCGAAACTGACGGCTATCGAAGGATTGCCGCCAGCCACGGTCGCGATTCTTGAGAACGCTGGTTACCGTCGTCTTGACGACATCCTTGATCTCGAACGCGAGGATTTCCTCAAGCTGGCTGGCATAATGAAGGACGACGCCGATCGGCTGATGGCAATCATCGATGAGCTGACGACTGACGCGCCAGATGAAGACGCGCCGGCCGATGCAGGAGTCGTCGCGACTCCCGCTTCGGCACATGCAGCCGATGCGGAGCCGCCATCAGCGGTGTAATGGATTCGACGTCCGCGGTGTTGCGTCTGGTTGGACTTGGCATGCGCGGCCGACTGGTCTCGGTGGGTGTGGACAGGACGAGGGAGGCGGCTTTCAAGGGGACGCTTCGGTTGGCGATAGTTGCCGCTGATGCGTCACCGAATAGCCGCGACAAGATCGTACCGCTCCTTTCAGGGCGTGGTGTTAGTATGATTGAGACGGCCTCTGCCGACGAGCTCGGCAAGGCTGTTGGGCGCGCGGCGACGGCTGTCGTCGGCGTGCTGGATGTCAAGTTGGCGCGCGGTGTAAGAGCCGCGCACAGGGGACAGGGAGAAACTGGGTGAGTAAGCTGCGTGTAACGGACATGGCCGGTGAATTCGGAATTCCCGCTGACGAAGTGATCAATCTGCTTCGCCAAATGGATATTCCGGTGCGCAGTCACGTGAGTCCGCTAACCGACGATCAGGTCGCCAGAGCAAGGGCGCGCTGGGAGCGTGAAAAACGCGCCCGCTCTGCCGCGCCCGCTCCCGCTGGCGCCACCCGCCGGCGTCGCGGCACCGCTGCACCGGCAACCCCGGAGCCGGAACCAGAGCCGACGCCCGCACCAACAGTGCGGCGCCGTCGTGCTGCCGATGTACATCATGATGAGCCAGAGCTGGAGACAGCTGCGGCTGCTCCCGTTGCCGAGACCCCGTCGGTCGCGGCCGAGCCAGCGCCAGTTGCTCGCGCCAAAAAGGCAGCGCCAGTTGCGGAGTCCGCTTCCGAACCAACCGCAGCGGCCACGCAGTCGGCCGAGGTGGAAACTTCATCGGAAACGGCCTCTGAGAAGCCTGCTAAAAAGGCGAAGCCTGCGCCTGTTGTTGCGTCCGCGCCAGCTCCGGTAGTGGAGACGAAGCCCGAGCCCGTGGCTCCGATCGAGGCCGCAAAGCCAGCTCCCGCACCGGCGCAACCGCCGATGCCACCACCGGCGCCGCCGGCGGCACCGCGGCCAGAGCTACAAACCGCGCATTCAGCGCCCACACCGGCAACGCAGCGGCCATCGTCAGGACGCCCCGATCGTCCGCGGCCAACGCCGTTGCCTCCGTTGCAGCCGCGCGCTAGTGCGACACCTCCGCGTCCGCTGACACCCGGTGGTCCGCGGCCGCGTCCTGGCAGTTCGAGCA
>JBDTAZ010000073.1:0-12545 GCA_039924325.1 Gemmatimonadaceae bacterium | reverse complement strand
TCACACAACTGGCCCGGCGTTCCATACCCGTACGAAAAGACAACCATCGTACAGGGGTCCGCCGACATGGAATATCCCATGATGGTCAATGACGGAAGTACTCCGGACACCGTTTTTTCGCGCTTCGTGGTCGAGCACGAACTTGCCCACACGTATTTCCCTTTCTACATGGGAACCAACGAAACTCGTTACGGCTTCATGGATGAGGGCTGGGCGACGACGTTCGAGTACCTCGTTGGAACGGCCGACATGGGCAAGGCTTACGCAACTAATTTCTTCAAACAATTCCGCGTGAATGGCTGGATACACGACCCGTCACCACTTGAGGACCTGCCGATCGTAACGCCGGGAGACGTTCTCAAGGGAGCCGCTTATGGTAGTAACGCCTACGGCAAGCCGGCACTCGGATATCTGGCGATGAAAGATCTACTCGGTGATGCAGGATTCAGAACCGCGCTCCATGCATACATGGACCGCTGGCATGGCAAGCACCCGTCGCCCTGGGATTTCTTCAACACGTTCAGCAATGTTTCTGGCAAGAACCTGAACTGGTTCTGGAATGACTGGTTCTTTAGCAACAATTACATAGACCTTGCGCTGTCGAGCGTGAAGAAGACAGGCAACGGGTACTCGCTCAAGATCGACAACATCGGCGGCATGGACGCTCCAGTGGATGTCCACGTGAAATACACCGATGGTGATACCACCTCGTTCCACCAGACCCCCGCGATCTGGGAAGCCAATCAGAAGCAGGCTACAGTCGTCATTCCGACAAGGAAGGCAGTCAGTTCCATTACGCTCGACGGCGGCATCTGGATGGATGCCGACACGAGCAACAACAGCTGGAACTCCACCTCCAGGTAGCCGCCTGAATCAGCGAGTCAGAGCCACTATCAACCGCGCGAGGGTGTTGAGATCATTCAGGTCCAACACCTCCGCGGGTGAGTGGCTATAGCGGCCGGGCCACGAGAGTCCTGCGCCTAAGGCGCCGCGCGCGACGAACGGAACCGCGTCTGTAGACCCACGCGTCACGCCAACTTGCAGTGGTATGCCGTTTGAATGAGCAACCTGCATGATGCGCGTGCGCTCGGACGGCGAGACTACCAATCCATCATCCATTGCGCGTAATACCGCGCCCGACCCAAGCGGCGCGTAGGCGAAGAGTGGTGACTCCAGCGGCGTGTCTGAGGATACGAACGTATCTATCGCATACGCCTCGTGTACCGACCGACCGATTCGGAGCGCGGCCGCTGTGGCACCATGAAGCCCCGTTTCCTCGCCAACTGTCCAGATGAAAATGACCTTGTGTCGGAGTGTCGCCGGCTGAATATCTCGCAGCGCAAGCAGCAGCGCGGTGACACCAGTACGGTCATCCAGTGACCGAGCGGTATAGCGCGTCGCAGCTAGACGCACTCCACGCTTGTACCCGATGACCGGCGATCCTGCATGGACACCACGCGCGACAAGCGCTGTCGAGTCCATCCCGAACCACGCGTGCATGTCGTCAGGTTGTTTGCGTTTCGCGTCGTCGCGAGGGACGAAGACGCCGTCTATCGCAGAAGGACTCACGACGCCGCCATGCTCCGAAGCGTTGTCCAAATACAACTGCGCTGGCTGGCCTTCCCACGACGACCGCATCACTCCACCAGCTGCATCGAGCGTTACCATACCGTCACTGGCAATCGATCGGACTGTGTATCCCACTTCGTCCATGTGCGCAAGAAATACAGTCGTATCGCGATCGGGGCCCATCGCCAGTATAAGGTTTCCGGTAGAATCCTGCGTCACTGCTGACCGTGCCCATCCCGGTAGTGCGGCGCGCACGGCATCGCGAACCGGTTGCTCGAACTGGTACACGCCCGGCAACTCAGCCAGCGTTGTCAAAAGGCTTGCCGCAGCGGAAAACCCGTCATTAACCGCGCGACGACTCGTGTTTCGGGCAGCGAGCGATACCCACGCCGTCGATTGATCCACACCCGCTGCCTTGCGCACGGCTCCCATTAATGCATCAAGATCCGCTGACTCGACGCTCTCAACGAGCGACCCGTCAAATCGCGCGCGAACTTCCAGTTGCATTGCGCGACTCAACCCAGCATCGGGAAATAGGTTTGCCGCGCGTGGCAAGGGTGCAGTTGTAACCGCCGTTCCGCTCCCGTGCTCCTTCTCCTGTTCCGACGACGTGACAACAGTGCCTTCGTCGAACGAACCAAGTTCCGCCACCGCGGCCTGCAGTCCGCGCCAACCGAAACTCTTCTGCACCGAAAGGACGAAGACGGTCTGGCCGGAACTCTGGGTGGCTTGCACCGAGTGCGCGACGCTTGCAACCGCGGCGCACCCAGCGCGTCCACTGGCGTCGGCACCGGCCACGTAATCGCCGTACTGCCACGGTTTTACTCGGCGCGCCACTGGATCGAGAAGGCGAACTCCGATATGCAGCGCTTCCTGTCGTGAATGCGCCCCGATATCGACCCAGAGCTCGTTCACATTGACAACCGTGGTGTCGCCGAGGTGCATCCGGTTGAAATGCACGTTGGAAACCGCAACGACTCCGGGAATGTCCCCACCTTGCGTCAGTACGTTAATCTGCTGCGCCTCGTGAAACTGATCCCATAGCGGATGCGCGCGCGCATTCCCTGCGCGGTGCAACCGGAGGTAGCCGCTTTCTGTGATCTCGCTTACCACGTATCCAACGTGATCCAGGCCGCACGCAACGAGGCGTCGCGGGTGCCCAGTCCCGACCGTCATGATGACGTTGCCGATGGCATCTCGGCGCCATCGCGAGTCGGTCTTCATGATGGTTGCTGTAATGTTGCGCTCCTCTCCTGGTGGCGCGTCGAACGCGAGCCAGGACGCGACGGCCGCAGCGTCCGGGGAAGCGGAGCTGCTCTGTGCCTCGACAACGTTCGTTGCCGTCACGCTTGCAATGACGACTACTGACATGCCTAGAACCGTCGTTGTCAGTTTGCCGCGGAATAGAAGGATCATGGGGCCGATGGTTGAGCGATGCATGGGAGCCAATCATAGCCTGCGCTAATGTTCCCCGCGAGTGGCTCGGCGGAACAGCCAATCATTGATAAATTAAGAATACACATGACTAATTCCTCGGCATCCACCAATCCCTTTCTTTCTGGAAGCTCACTTCCATTCCAGGCGCCTCACTTCGATCTGATAAAGGAAGACGATTTCCAGCCGGCGATCGAAGAGGGGATGAAGCAGCAACTGGCCGAAGTCGCAGCAATAATCGCCGACCCCGCTGCTCCAACGTTCGAGAACACTCTTGTCGCGCTGGAGAAGTCTGGCGCATTGCTGAATCGCGTTCTTCCCGTCTTCAGCGCTCTTACAGGCGCCAATACAAGCGAAACGCTACAGCGGGTACAGGAATACGAAGCGCCAAGACTGGCTGCGCACGACGACGCGATCCATCTCGATGCGCGCCTCTTTAAACGCATTGAGACCGTCCATAACACGCGTGACTCGCTCAAACTCGATGGTGAGTCCCGACACCTTCTCGATTGGTATTACGACGAGTTCGTGCGCAAGGGTGCGCGGCTTCCCGAACACAACAAGGCTGCACTGAAGAAGCTGAACGAGGAAGAGTCAACACTCCGAGCGCTTTTCACCAACAAGTTGCTCGCGGCAAGCAAGTCCGGCGCGCTCGTGCTTCACGACAGGACCAAGCTTGCTGGCATGAGCGATGCCGAGATCGCGGCTGCAGAACGATCCATTGCTGACGATACGGACGGTAGCGCAACGTGGGTGATTCCAATTCACAACACGACTCAACAGCCACCCCTCGCTTCTCTGGCCGATCGCGGGATGCGACGCCGGCTCTTTGAGGCTTCCTGGAACCGTACTGAAAAAAACGACGCCAACGACACGCGTCAGATCGTTGCACGGCTGGCGCAGATCCGCACGGAACAGGCGCGATTGCTCGGTCATGCCAATTACGCGGAGCTGGCACTCGAAGATCAGATGGCGAGGAATCCGGAAACTGCACTCAAGTTCGTCCGTGATCTTGTTCCTGCGGCGACTGCGAATGCGCGCGCCGAAGCTGATGAGATTCAGAAGATGATCACAGCATGCGGCGAATCGTTCGAGCTGGAGCCGTGGGATTGGGATCACTACGCTGAGAAGGTGCGCAAGGCGCGGTACGATCTCGATGAGGAACAGATCAAGCAATACTTCGATCTGAACGGCGTTCTGACCAATGGCCTGTTCTACGCCGCGACCCAGTTGTATGGCATCACGTTCACCGAGCGACACGAGTTTCCGGTTTACCATCCAGATGTGCGCGTATTCGAGATCTCAGATTCAGACGGAAGTCCGCTCGCGCTTTTCTACTGTGACTTCTTCTCGCGGGAGAACAAGATCGGTGGTGCCTGGATGGACAACCTTGTCACGCAATCAAAGCTGCTTGGTACGAAGCCGGTCATCTACAATGTTGCCAACTTCACCAAGCCAGCACCTGGTCAGGCTGCGCTCCTGAGCATCGACGACGTGACTACGATGTTTCACGAATTTGGTCACGCATTGCACGGCATCTTCGCCGATCAGCAATACCCCAGTCTGTCGGGCACCAGCGTTGCACGTGATTTTGTTGAGTTGCCGTCGCAATTCAATGAGCATTGGGCGACGGAGCCGACGGTGTTCGCCAATTACGCACGCCACCACGACACCGGCGCGCCAATGCCACAGGCACTCGCCGACCGGATACGCGAGGCGGACAAGTTCAATCAGGGCTATCGGTTGACCGAAGTACTCGCGGCGACGTTGTTGGACATGGCATGGCACACGCTTCCAGCTGGTGTACCGCTCCTCGATGTGGACGCCTTCGAAAGACAGGCGCTGGCAGACAATAACGTTGGATTGCGTAGTGTCCCGCCGCGCTATCGTTCCAGCTACTTTCAACACATCTGGTCCAACGGCTATTCGGCTGCGTACTACGCATCCCTGTGGGCCGAGATGCTCGACGCTGATGCGTACGAGTGGTTCAAGGAGAACGGTGGGTTAACGCGTGCGAACGGCGATCATTTCCGTGCTACAATCCTTTCCCGTGGCAATACCGCGGATTTTGCGTTGATGTATCGCCAGTTCCGCGGTCGCGATCCACAGATCCAGCCAATGCTTGAGGGACGCGGGCTTCGGACTTCACCGAAGCAGTAGTCTACCGAGTCACTGAGTTCGCCATATGTCGAGTACGCCAGTCGTCGCGTGGTCATTGGAGTTCCCTTCGGGAAGCGCGATCCTGCCATCGACGACGATCGGGCTGTTCCAGTGACCGGAACCAGTTGAGAGATTGGCGATCTGCTCACCGGTAGCTGGATTGTAAACGAGTAGTCCACCCTTCGGGTTGTACACGTACAGCAATCCACCTGACACGAGGGGACTCGTACCTGGATTACCGTTTTTCCAGATTGATCGCAACTGGTTGTCAGCCAGCGACCAGGCCTCTGTTCCATTACCATCGGCGACGTACATCACAGTTGTCGACGCATTGTGGACCACCGCCGGGGCGGTGAAAAGCCGAGCGTTTGATGGAGTCGCCACGACCTGCAGCTCGCCGCCCTTATGTGGCGCTGAGCCTCCCATAACCTGCGGATCAAGAAGCCGGATCGTCCCATCCTTGCCGCCCTGCGCGACAAATCCGCCACCGAGAAGAACTGGTGATGTCGATCCTACATCGGCGTCGTCCGCATTCAATTGATCGGTATTCGAAGGGGTATAGTTGCCGAGTATCGTTGTTGCGGTGGGGTCCAACTCGATCGTCGCATCGCCCCAGTACGTCGCGCCGTCCCATTTGGCATTGCCAGTGGCGACATAGATGTTGCCGGTTGTGGAGTCGATGACCGCGCCGGCTCGGCCCCAGATCGCCGAAGCACTTTCGGGACAACTCGCAGGAGCAATCAACTTCTGCTGATCGCTACACAACGAATTCCAGATATGCAGCAGTTTCCCGGTAGCTCCATCGAGGATAGCTACGTGCCCCTGGTACGGCGGTGCATCGCCGATGTAACCGCCGGTCGTCGCAATCACATTTCCTTTGAAATAGTTGAGCGATGAGGCAATTTTCTCGCGAGAGGGCAGAAGCGTGATCGGCGTGTTCCACACTACCTTCCCATCTTCCAGTGCGAGTTCCTGTATGTGCCCATCTGGAGACGCAGCGAAGATGAAATTATGATCGCTCGACGCGACCGGCGTTGCGGTAGTTATCTGCGCCGATCCGACCCACCCACTGTAACCTGCTGGCGTGTACTCCCACAACACTTTGCCGCTGTCGGCGTCTATGGCAATCGTCTTTCCGTAGGTCGTTGTCACAACGAATAAGTTGTGAGTTCCGCCGGATACATGCGCAGACCGAAAGTACAGGGCCGACGCGTCGACGGTTCCGTCTATGGCAACTTGCTGTCGTTTTAACGAAGCGACATTGCTCGCGGTTATCCCGGTAGAGGCGGGATTGTTGCTCGACCGACCGACATCAAATCCGAATTGTGTCCAGTCCTGATGCGCGGCCGGAGGCGGAGGCGCGGTCGTCACCGTTGAATCGGGTAACGGCGACGCCTGACGCACAGTTGGTGCTCCCCCGCATGCTACGAATGCCAAAGCGCATAAAGCCAATAGGTACGACATCTCGCCTCAATCTCCAAGTACCGGTTCATATTCACCAGCCACAGCTGGACGCAGGTGACTTTCGCGCCCGAGTATCCGAACGCATGTGTTCCAGCGCAGGATGGATTCATCGTTGTCGTGCGGACGTATCGCTTCGGCTTTTTCATACCAGTCCATCGCCTCGCGAAATGCATCGTACGCCATTGTACTGCTTCCCATTGCTGCACGATGCAGCAGTTCCTGTCCGTGTCGCTCTGATAGAATCCCGGTATAGTAAGCGCGTTGATATGCGTCGGTCATCCGTGATAGAGCTTCACGAGCATCACGCATCACGCGCTTATGGCCGGATGCAAGTTGATCTGACAACGACAGGACGAGCATGACCAGCACCTGCTGATTGTCGGCTTCGATCGCCAGGACGTCCCGACAGATGCTTTCGGCCGCCCACGACTGATTGAGCAGCCTGTAATGTTCAGCCTTCTTGATCGCCTGCGGAATCGCTCCGCGGGAAATGGGTTTCAACTCGAATTTTTCGCTCATGACTCTGCACTCCCCGGGTCCTTGTGACGAAAAAGATTCACGAGCATGTGCAGCGGATCGTAATGCTTGTCCACCACCCGTTCCTTCAACGGTATGATGGCATTGTCGGTAATCGTGATATTCTCCGGGCATACTTTGGTGCAGCACTTCGTGATGTTGCAATAGCCGATGTTGTGCTTGTCCTTGAGGTCCCCGGTGCGATCGATGATATCCAGCGGATGCATCTCGAGCTGCGCGGCATGCACAAGCAGTCTCGGTCCCACAAACTCGTCATGTAGATGGTGGTCGCGCAACACATGACAAACGTCTTGGCACAGAAAGCACTCGATGCACTTGCGAAATTCCTGTACCCTGTCCACGTCACTCTGTGCCATGCGCCAGGTGCCGTCCGGATTGTCGGGCGGCCTCGGCGTGAACGGTCGAATATTCTTCTTCTGCCGGAAGTTGGATGAGACATCGGTAACCAGATCCCGCATCAACGGGAAGGCGCGCATCGGTTCAACCGTGATCGGCTTCTCATGATCCAGCTCGTTGAGTCGCGTCATGCACATCAGACGCGGCATCCCGTTTATTTCGGCGGAGCAGGAGCCGCACTTGCCCGCCTTGCAATTCCAGCGAACGGCAAGATCGTTCGCACTCTCCGACTGGATCTGATGGATGGCGTCGAGCACCACCATGCCGTCGGAGACTTGCGTGTTGTAGTCTTCGAAATGCCCGGTCGTTGCGTCACCGCGCCATACCCTGAACGTGAGGCTGGTTGCAGTGCTTCCGGCACTTTGATTACTTCTTGCGGCAGCCCTTGCACCACTGCCAGCGACGTCTCGAGCGAGCGTGTCTGAAGCCACTACTTTTCCTCCTCGATTATCTGCTTGAGGTCCTCACGAATTTCGGGCAACGGAACGCGACTCACTGTCATCTCACCATTCGTGCCACGACTCACAACAATGTTGAAGTGGGCGAACGCTTCGTCCTTGGCCGGATAGTCGTCACGGAAATGGCCACCGCGGCTCTCTTTCCGTTCCAGCGCTGAGCGGGTTATCGCTTCGGAGATATTGAGGAGGTTTGACAGGTCGAGAGCGGTGTGCCATCCTGGATTGAACTCCCGATTGCCGGGAACAGCTACGCTTGCCGCTCGCTTACGGAGGCCGGCCAGGCCATCCAGAGCGAATTGCATTTCCGCCTCGCGCCGAACAATTCCGACATTGTCCTGCATCATCCCCTGCAGATCATGCTGAATCTGATAAGGTCCTTCCTTGTTCTCCGAATTCCGTCCGAACGGTTCGAGCGCGTACGCTACAATTGCATCAACTGCTTCCTTTTTCGGCGCAACGGCTGGATTCTGTCTTGCGAAAATAGCCGCGTGCTCCCCAGCGCGTTTCCCGAACACAAGCAGGTCTGACAGCGAATTTCCGCCAAGTCTATTCGCGCCGTGCAATCCAGCGGCGCACTCCCCCGCCGCAAACAGGCCAGGGACCGTTGTCATCTGCGTGTCGCCGTCCACATGAATTCCGCCCATCGCATAGTGCGTCGTCGGGCCAACTTCCATTGGCTCCTTCGTGATATCTATGTCCGCTAATTGCTTGAATTGATGATACATGCTCGGAAGCTTGCGCTTGATGTGCGCCTCCGCGTCCGGCAGTTTTGATCCGATCCAGGATATATCAAGAAAGACTCCGCCATGCGGACTGCCGCGTCCCTCGCGCACTTCACGCATGATGCAGCGCGCAACGTGGTCGCGCGTAAGTAGTTCCGGCGGACGCCGAGAGTTTTTGTCACCCTGCGTATAGCACCAACCCTCTTCCTCGTTGTCGGCGGTCTGAGTTCGATAATTCTCGGGGATGTCATCGAACATGAATCGATGCCCCAGATTGTTCACGAGAATTCCGCCTTCGCCTCTTACACCTTCCGTAACAAGTATTCCGCGAACACTCGGCGGCCATACCATTCCAGTCGGATGAAACTGCACGAACTCCATGTCCTGCAGTGCGGCACCCGCATTGTAAGCCAGCGATTGTCCGTCGCCGGTGTATTCCCAGCTGTTGCTGGTAATGCGATACGCTCGCCCCGTTCCTCCGGTCGCAAGAACAACAGCGCCTGCCGTGAACATCTTGAAGCGGCCGCGTTCCCTGTCGTAAGCCAGAGCGCCGGTTACGCGGTCGCCATCACGTAGCAGGGAAACCACCGTGCACTCCATGTTCACGTCGACCTGCTGAAAGATCACATGGTCCTGCAGCGTCCTGATAATCTCCAGCCCAGTGCGATCACCGACGTGCGCAAGCCGCGGATACTTATGTCCACCAAAGTTGCGCTGCAAAATGCGACCGTCCGGAGTCCGATCGAATACTGCTCCCCAGGCTTCCAGCTCGCGCACTCTGTCTGGAGCCTCTCGAGCGTGGTGTTCTACCATCCGCCAGTTGCTCAGATACTGCCCACCACGCATGGTGTCGGCGAAGTGAGTCTGCCACGAATCGCGCTCGTCCGTGTTGGCGAGCGCAGCAGCAATTCCGCCTTCCGCCATGACTGTATGCGCCTTGCCCAGCAGCGATTTGCAAACAAGCCCGACGGATACGCCGGCGTTTGCTGCCTCGATCGCGGCTCGCAACCCCGCGCCTCCCGCTCCAATAACAAGCACGTCGTAGCTGTGTGTTTCGTACTCCGCCATCTAGAAGAACCTCACATCATGCAGGATTCCCATCGAGCACAGTCGCACATAGAGATCCGTGAACGCCACCCAGAAGAGGCTCATCCATGCCCAGCGCATGTGTCCGCGATTGAGGCAACTCACACAGTCGTAGCATTTTTTTCGAACAGGAGCGCCTGACATTCGATCGAGGTATCCGCCGACTAGGTGACGCAACGAGTGGCATCCGAATGTGTAGCCGCCCAGGAGGATGACATTGAGCGTGAGTACGAGCGTACCAACGCCGATGCCAAAGTGCGTTGTGCCGGTCGTGGGATCGGGGAACCACATCGCGTCGTATGCGTCGTGCGCCAGGATCACGATGAACACCAGCGCGACGTACATGAAGTAGCGATGCACGTTTTGCAGTATGAGCGGAAAGCGCCGCTCACCGAGATAGCTGCTTCTCGGTTCGCCGACTGCACAGTTGGAAGGATCCGCCCAGAACGCCTTGTAGTATGCGCCCCGATAGTAGTAGCAGGTTAGCCTGAAGCCGGCAGGCAACGGCAAGATCAAAAGGGCCGGTGTGAACGGGATGAACCCCGGAATCCACGACGGCCGCGAACCCTGGATCCACGCATGAGGTGAATTCGCGAACAACAACGGCGAATAGAACGGCGAGAGATACGGGCCGTATTCGTAGTGTGCGTTCTGAAACGCCGCCCAGGTGGCGTACACCAGGAACGCGCTCAGTATCACGAAGACCGTGAGCGGTTGAAGCCACCACACATCGCGCCGCATTGTCTCTCCCCAACTACGGCGCGTCAACTGCACCACTTCAGACGCCATGAAGTGCTCCTGCAAGAGGGGCCAACTTCCCGACAAACTACGCCTTCGATTCGCGGCCGGATAGGGGAATACAATCCTTACTCAAGACTGAATCTCCCGTCGCCACGAGTCGCGTTCGCCACAATTACCGCCAGGTCGTCCACTCGACTGCGCGGAACTCTGAGCCGATAGCAAACGTCAATTCCATACTCTTCCTCCACAACTTCTGCCCCGACCTCAACGATCGCCTGCTGGATCGCGGTGATACTTGTATACGCAACCGAAATCGAAACGCTCACGTAGTCCACCCGCTCTATCACCTGCAGATCCTCCAGGGCGAGCTGCACCGTCCCGCCATACGCCTTGACCAACCCGCCTGTTCCGAGCTTCGTCCCGCCATAATAGCGCGTTACAACAGCCGCGATCTCCCCGATGCCGCTATGCAGCAGCACGGTCAGCATGGGTCGCCCAGCGGTCCCGTGCGGCTCCCCGTCATCGCTCAGCCCGACGACATTCGTGTTTCCCGGCGCTCCCGCCACATACGCCCAGCAGTTGTGAGTCGCATCCGGAAACTCCGCGTTCATCGCCCGCACGAACGCCTGTGCCTCGGCGCCCTCCCGCACCCGCTCCAGGGTGCCGATGAACCGGCTGCGCTGGATCGACTGTTCAACCCGATGCCGACCGGCGGCAACCATATACCGCTCTAAATGGTCCATAGACGAATCGTATCACTTGCCAATAGGGTCGCGATACTCGCGCCGGCGCTTGACGAACGCAGAACGTTTACAAGCCGCCGTTGGCTCCGGCTTCATTACGCCATTCCACAGTGCTAGTATTGGTATCGTTCGAAGCATGCTTTTCACGGTGGGACGATCGCTTTTTTCGTCCCGGGAGAGTGATCAAATGACCCCCTCGCGTATCGCCGGTATCGCCACGGTACTGGCCACCGTTGCACTCGCCGCCGTCAGCACTGCTCGACCGGCCGCGGCACAGATCGTCGCGATCCCTTCGGCCGACATGCCGGGCGAGGCTGCCGCGCGCGCCAAGGCGCGTACCGATAGCGCCCGCTATCCCTACACCAAAGCCGACATCGACTTCATGACGGGAATGATCGGCCACCATTCCCAGGCCATCGTTATGGCCGACATGGCTCCCACCCACGGCGCGAGCCCTTCCGTCCTCACGCTCGCCGACCGCATCAAGAATGCCCAGCGGGACGAGATCCACACCATGCAGCAGTGGCTGGTGGACCGGAATCAGCCCGCTCCTGACGGCCATTCTCCAATGAGAATGGACATGGGTGGCTCTGGCATGAACATGGACATGAGCGACACGTCGCACGCGGCGCTGATGCCGGGTATGCTGACTCAGGCACAGCTGAAACAGCTCGATGCCGCCCGTGGCCCTGACTTCGATCGGCTTTTTCTCACTTTCATGATTCAGCACCACACGGGAGCTCTTACCATGGTGAGAACCCTGTTCGACTCCTACGGAGCGGCGCAGGATCTGTACATGTTCAAATATGCTTCGGACGTCAACGTGGATCAGACCACCGAGATAGCACGGATGAAGCGGATGCTGGTTGCAATGATGTTCACGAACGGATCACAGTGATCGACCCGTTGTTCACCAGAGTTTTGCCCCACTCCACTCCACACCAGGAACCCGCAATGTCCCTTTTGCATAAGACCCTCCGTTCTCGAGCGCGATCCACCATGGCCATGGTGCTCAAGCTCTCGGTCGCCGCCGGCCTTTCGGCAGCCGCCGCGGGCGCTCAGTCCTCGAACCTGGCACCTGGCGCACCCAATCCGGATCCGCGCATTGGTCTCAAGGCCGGCGTCTACGATGCGGGCCAGGCCGCGTGGAACATGAAGATCATGTCCGCGACGCCGCCATCCACAAAGTTTGTCGGTAGCACCAACTCCGATCTTGCCTTCACAAATCATTACGC
>JBDTAZ010000072.1:0-4119 GCA_039924325.1 Gemmatimonadaceae bacterium | reverse complement strand
CCTTTGCTACCGCCGCCTCCGCCAGGGGCGCCAGGCCCGTTTGCACTCTCCGACGAAACAGCGATTCGCGCTTTTGCGACTGGTGCTGGCCTTGAACCAATCGAAGTGCTCGATGTTGATTCTCCGTGGCACTACGCCGACGTGGCAACTGCGTTGCGTGGTCTCAGATCATCCGGCGTGGCTTTTCGCGCGATGGAGAACTCGAGCGAGGCGGCTGTGGATGAAGCGCACGCGAATGCGTTGGCCCCGTTCCGCCAAGCTGACGGAAGCTACCGGATTGGTGCGACGTTTCGTTGCTTGATTGCTCGGGCGTAAAAGGGTGATCCCGAACAACCGCATGCAAGCGGGAACGATGCAAACCGACACCGTAAACCCGAGAAAAGGGCATCGGCATGGCTAAGCTCGTGTTTGGAATGAATCAGTCACTGGACGGCTACGTCGACCATACTGCGTTTGCGCCAGGTCCCGCGCTCTTCCGCCACTTCATCGAAGAGGCGCGGGGCCTAGCGGGCAGTATCTACGGTCGCAACATGTATGAGATCATGCGGTATTGGGACGACGCACAGCCTGAGTGGGATGCAGAGGAACAAGCATTCGCCGAGGCGTGGCGAAGCCACCCGAAATGGGTCGTCTCGCGCACGTTGAAGTCGGTCGGCCCGAACGCCACGCTTGTTGATGGTGATCTCGAGCGTGCGGTTCGCGAGTTGAAGGCCGAGCATGACGGAGAGATCGAAATTGCAGGGCCTACCCTGGCGCAAAGTCTCACCGAACTTGGCTTGATCGACGAGTATCGCATCTACCTGCACCCAGTTGTGCTCGGTCACGGAACGCCATATTTCGCTGGGCCTCGGCCGCCGCTCCGCCTTGTGACGAATGATCGAATTGCCGAGGATGTAATCAGGTTGATATACGTTCCTGCGTAGTCGCGCAACCAGGACTTATGGCTTCTTGCCACCGACACCCGGCACAGCCGCGACTTGCTTCATCCACTTCGCTATTTGGCGTTCGTCGATGTCGTCAACGGATTTGAGATCCACGCCGCGCGTAGACTTGCCCATGCCCACCGGCGTTACCGGCGGTACCGGCTTGAGCGCCGTGCCGTTAATGAACATGAGCTTGACGTGGCTGGCGAACGCGCCGCAGGAGAAGCACCACCCGTCGCCGACGCCGTAATACGACATGCCCCACTTCACCGAGCGCTGCAGCTTGGGCAGGGTGCTGGCCGCCAGGGCATCGACCCTTTCGGCGATACCACGCTGCGGCTCCGGCAGGCTGGCGATGTAGGCGAAGACCGGCTTGTCACCCACGGCAGCCTTTGCGGGACTTGCCTTGCCGGTCATGGCCTCCGGGAGCTTCGTTGCGACTTTGGCTTGTGCAGCAGTGGGCTTGGTCGATGTTCGCGCTGCGGGTTTGGAAATCTTGGCTGTCTTGCGGGCGGGCATGGTAGTCTCCTGGAATAGGTGAACGGTTTCGCCGCGAGGCCAGTCAGTCCAGCTTTTGCCTCGTGCGCTGAAACCGGCCGCGCACGAGATCGGACGCGATCACGGATGCCAGCGCCAACCAAACCAGGTCGTTGTGCCAGTACGGACGAGTTTGGGTCATGAAGTGCTGGACGACAAACGTGACCGCAAAGAGAACGGTCAAGCCGAGCAGGGCATTGGCTATGATGTTGCGCGTTCGCTGAGTCATTCGCTCTCCTGGGGATGGTTGCGCGGTATGGCGTCGGTCTGCCGAGCAAAGCGTTGACAACGATACGTTGGGTTCGAGGCTGCGCAAGGTTCGAAAGTGCCAGTTCGGCCATGATTGATGAGAATAGTGGAGTTGGGGTCGTCCGCAGGATTGATATCTGCCACATGGCGTATTATATTCCGCCATGTGGCAGACAGGACGTTTGTGTGGCTAGAGTGGCCGAAAAGACATCCGCCGACCTTGCAGAACTGCTGAGCCACTCTCGATCTGGGCATCGGGAGGGGCACTATTACGTTGCGCTGTTTGGGTTGCGCAACTACGACCCCGTCAGCGTCGTCGGTCATATCCGTCGTGGATTGTCGTACGCTGCCTTCGAGAGGTTCCATCGCAACACCGAGCTTTCGTACAGGATTCTCGCCCAGGTCGCCGAGATTCCCGAGCGAACGCTTGCGCGGCGAAAGAAGAGCGGACGGTTTGGATCTGACGAAACGGATCGCCTGGTTCGCACATCCAGAATAGTTGCGCGAGCGATCGAACTCTTCGAAGGCAGCGCCGAACATGCACAACGATGGCTCACCAGCCCCGTCAACGCACTCGGCGGGCGAACGCCGATCGATTTTGCTTCGACCGGCGTCGGTGCAATTGAAGTCGAGAATTTGATTGGTCGACTGGCTCACGGAATACCGACCTAGTCCATGCACGTTTGGCGTCTCACAAAGACTCGATATGTGGATGCTGCTTTCAACGGCGAAGGTGCGCGCGTCTACGGAGCAAGATGGAACAGTCCAGGCACGCTGGTTGCTTATGCATCGAACAATTCCGCTCTTGCTGTTCTGGAGGTACTCGTGCACGTGATGGGCGGTGGGCCACTCATGGAATACTCCCTCATTCAGGCTTCGATCGCGGATGCGCTCGTAGAAGATCTTTCGACTTCACGATTGCCGAAGGATTGGAATGTCTCGCCGGTTCCGCCATCCGTGCAGCGAGTAGGCGACGAATGGGTCAAGTCGGGACGTTCGCTGGCGCTTCGTGTACCGAGCGTGATAGTTGATGCTGGATTCAACATCCTGATCAATCCGGCGCACTCGACGTTTGATCGCATTTCGATTGAGTCTGTTTCCGAATACAATTTCGATCCAAGGCTGGCCCGCTGAGCAAGCTCCAATATCGACTAGCCACGCGTAGGGGCTGCATCTATTTGCGGTAGAACTGAAGGGCCAATAGGAGATGTGCATGAACACTATCAGGAAGTGTCTCGTTTGCCTTGCAACCGTCGTCGCGTGCGCGCTGCTCCCCGTCCACGCGAGTTTTGCATCGCCGTCGGATACGGCGGATGTGCAAGCCACCGTCAAAAAATGGATAGCCTATCTCAACAAGCGTGAATCCAAGCCACTCATTGCTGCTTGTGCACCTCATGCGGCCATCGTTGATGGATTTCCGCCCTATGCCTGGCAGACCTGCGCTGACTGGTGGAGCGATTATCAGGCAAACAACAAGGCCATTCAAGGCACGGACAGCAAACTTGAACTCGGTAAACTCATCTACGAAGAACTGAATGGGAACCGCGCGTACATAATCTATCCGGCAACATTTTCCGACACACAGAAGGGCAAATCGGTCGTGTACAAAGGAACCATGACAATGACGTTGAAGAAGACGAAGAACGGCTGGGTTTTCACCGGAGCGGCTTCAGCATGGGGTGTCAACAATCTGTAGTGTTGTCGACAGGCGCCGGACTTTTTCGACGACCTCGGTACAGGGAGCTGTCGTCACGCTAATCCTCGAGACTGCGCGTCTTCGCCTTCGCCAATTCCAGGCGTCCGACATCGATGCATATGCCGAGCTTTGTGCCGACCCAGAGGTCATGCGCTATCTGGGGCCGCAAGGACCCTTGTCCCGCGAAGACGCCTGGCGCCAGTTGTCATTGTGGCGTGGGCATTGGGAGCTGCGTGGATACGGCATGTGGGCGGTCGAAGAGCGCGCAACAAGAGCGTTCGTCGGGCGCGTTGGTTTGCACTATCCTGAGGGATGGCCCGACCATGAATTGGGCTGGGCGCTCTCGCGCAGTTTCTGGGGACGCGGGTACGCGTATGAGGCCGCTAAAGCGGCGCTGACCATCGCGTTCGTCGACCTCCGTTGGTCGCGGATCGTCAGCCTGATCGATCCTTCAAACCAGCGATCCATCCGCCTAGCGGGCCGCCTGGGCGAGTCCTTCGAGAGCGAGATTCAGCTACGTGGCAGTCGAGTCGCGTTATATGCGCTCACACGAGCTGAATGGAGCGTGACCTGACCGCAAATCCCTATTTCATCGACGCCACATGCGCCACAAACTGGTCCATCGCGATCTCGGTCCCCTGCAGCCAGCCTGACGTCTTGTTGTTCTCGACGTCGGCTTCATCCCGATGCAGCGCGGTGAAGATGTAGCGTGTG
>JBDTAZ010000071.1:0-23632 GCA_039924325.1 Gemmatimonadaceae bacterium | reverse complement strand
GAGCCCGTGCGCGCATCCGCGGCTCCTGGGCACGAACGGAGACGACGGCGGCATTGGCGCAGACGAGAAGCGCAGCAGCAAGCGCAGTAGCAAGCGCAGTAGCAAGCGCAGCAGCAAGCGCAGCAGCGGACGACGCGCGGAGGCGATGGTTCATAACATGAATTTTACTCGTCGGCGACGCGGTTGGGGCCGGGGATGGGGTTGGGGATGGGGCCGCGGTTGGGCGACCGTTTCCATCCAATTGCTTTTTGCCCCTGGGCCGTTCAGATTTCGGTAGCAATGCAGGTTGCACCCCGTCCGCGGAAAGGGATTATCCCACCTGAACGCTTTACGCATTACTGAGCGTTAACCTCTCTTCTGCCTTGACGAAGCGGACGTCGGGCGTAACGGAAGGAGGAGCAATGTCTCGTAGCTTACCTGCGCATCCCGATCTCGAGCACGTAAAAAAGCAGGCCAAGAGTCTGCTGCGCCAGTATCAGGATGGCGCCCCGGCGGCGGCCGCGGCATTCAGGGAGTTCGGTGGCAAACAAGTGAGCGATTCGGTCCCCAAGCTTTCGGACGCTCAACACGTAATCGCGCGCGAATACGGTTTTCTGAATTGGCCTGGGCTCCGAAATCACGTGCTGTCACTGAGCGCCGCTGATGGTCCGTCCGCACTCGAAGCGGCAGTCCGGCTTGATGATGCCCAACGCGTGCGCGATGTTCTAGCGCGCTTCCCGTCCCTCGGTGCCCACCTGGATGACGCCCTCCCGAGTGGCGATTTCGGCGCCACCGCGCTGATCACTGCCGCCAACCTGCACAACCGGGACATGATCGACGTGCTGCTGGACGCAGGTGCAGACGTGAATCAGCGATCGCACTGGTGGGCCGGCGGATTCAGCGCCCTGGATAGCGCTCCGCAACTCGATCAGCATCTGGTCTCGCGCGGTGCGACTGTTACTGCTTACGACGCTGCACGCTTCGGTCTGCTCGATCGGCTGAGAGAGTTGGTAACGGAAGACCCTTCGGTTGTCGCCACGCGCTTCGGTGATGGCCAGACGGCGCTGCACGTTGCCACGTCGGTTGAGATCGCAGAATACCTTATCGAGAACGGAGCTCAGATCGATTCGCTCGACGTCGATCACGAGTCGACCCCCGCGCAATATCTGCTTGGCGATCACCAGGACGTCGTCCGGTTCCTGATTTCAAGGGGTTGCAAGACCGACATTCTCATGGCAGCTGCGGTCGGCGACATGGAACTCGTTCGGCGCATACTGGACGCGAACCCACAGGCGATCTGCACTACGGTATCTCCACACGATTTTCCGATGCAGGATTCGCGAGCCGGCGGAACGATCTATATCTGGTCACTCGGCAAATCAAAAACGCCGCACGCAATCGCCAGGCAATTTGGACACGAGGATGTCGTCGCGCTGCTACTCGAGAACACGCCGGCGCCGTTGTTGCTCGCTCTTGCTTGCGAGGCGGGGGACGATGCCGGCGTTGCGCGGCTCACGGTCGCAAATCCGCATATCCGTGATCAGCTGAACGGCGAATTGCTCAGATGGCTTCCTGCCGCCGCTGAATTGAACAACGCACGCGGTGTGAATCTCATGCTGGACGCCGGGTGGGACCCGACAACCGCGAGCGACGTGGGTGTCACGTCGCTACACTGGGCGGCATTCCACGGGAATACTGAAATGCTTCGTGCACTTCTCGATCACGGCGCGGATGTCCACGCGACGGATCGGAAGTTTGGTGGGACAGCGCTTGGATGGGCCCGACATGGTGAGCAAAACAGCCGTTACAGGGAAACAGGCAACTATCCGGCGGTTTTCGACGCTATTTCCGCCGCGGACGGGCCGTGACATTGAGTATCTTCAATGGACGCACTATCGAAGCCATCTCCACGGCAAATACGGTCGGCCCAGGAGGGTGTCCGAGATGAAACGATGGAAGGCATTAAAGGGTACGCTCTCTGCGCTCTCCGTAGTGATTCTGGCGGCGACGTTCAGCGGTGTTGCGGCGGCGCAGACCGCGCGGCCGGCACAGTTCGTTGCGGAAGTAAGCCTGGACGGTGTTATCGGGCCAGCGTCAGCCGAATACTTCGACGACGCATCGTCGCGCGCGGTGAAGGATGGCGCCGATGCAATTATTCTTCGCCTCGACACGCCGGGTGGTTTGTCCGAGTCGATGCGCCGGATAATCAGCACGATCATCGGGTTGAAAATTCCGGTGCTCTGTTACGTAGCGCCAGGCGGAGCGCGCGCCGCGTCTGCTGGTACATATATCCTTTACGCTTGCCAGATCGCTGCGATGGCGCCTGCGACGCATCTTGGTGCGGCGACGCCTGTGTCACTTACCGGCTCCACGCCCATGCCACGGCCCGCGCTGCTTGACTCCGCGCGCAAGTCTGCGACCGCGGTACCAGCAGTCGCACGCACGGCGTCAAGCACACCTGTCGGGGATGCGGAAGCCAACAAGGTCCTCAACGATGCCGTCGCGTACATTCGCTCGCTTGCTCAATTGCGTGGGAGAAACGCCGATTGGGCAGAGCAGGCTGTTCGCGGTGCGTCGACTTTGACGGCGACGGAAGCTGCACAGGCGCACGTCATCGATTTTGTTGCTTCAGACGCGGCTGACGTACTGAAGCAGGCGAGTGGCCGTCAGGTTCGTGTTGGGGAGCAAGCGGTAACTCTCTCGATCGAGAGCCAGCCGATTCACGACTATGCTCCAAACTGGCGCACCAATTTTCTCGCAATCATAACGAACCCGACGATCGCATACGTTCTGCTCCTGGCTGGTTTGTATGGGTTGATACTTGAAGCGTTTCACCCAGGGGCGTTGTTCCCGGGCATTGCGGGTGCGATCTGTCTTTTGATCGGTATGTATGCGCTGCAGATGCTGCCGGTGAACTACGCAGGTTTGGCACTCATGACTCTTGGTGTCGGCTTGCTTATCGCAGAGCTGGTTTCGCCTACTATCGGTGTTATTGGCGTCGGCGGAGTCATTGCGTTCGTACTCGGTTCTGTCATGCTCATGAACACGAATGTTCCGGGCTTTTCGGTCAATCTCGGTATTATTGCCGGGATCGCGTTCGCCGGCATCGGAGTGCTGGCGATGATACTTTGGCTCGTCATGCGTGCGCGACGCACCGGGCGGCCGACAAGCGATCCGGAAATGCTGGGTGCCGGTGGCATGCTCCTCGGCCCCACTAACGCGCGCGGCGAGGGCTGGGCGCAGATCAATGGTGAAAGGTGGCAGGTGTTTGCGGATTCTCCGCTCGCTGCCGGCAGCCACGTTCGCGTTGTCCGGCGCGACGGCCTGCAGCTCTGGGTTATTCCGGAATCTTTGTCACTCTAGGGAGAAATCATCATGCTGGGATTCACAGGTGCATTGATTGTCATATTGGCATTCCTGCTGTTCTCATCAGTCAAGGTCCTCCCGGAATTTCAGCGAGGCGTCGTGCTGACGCTCGGCCGATATACTGGCACCAAGGGACCCGGCCTCGTCCTCCTCGTGCCGATGGTGCAGCGCATGATCCGCGTCGATCTCCGCGTTAACGTGATGGACGTTCCACCGCAGGATGTCATTTCGCGCGACAACGTTTCGGTGCGCGTCAACGCCGTGGTCTATTTCCGCGTCGTGGATCCGGACAAATCAGTACTGCAGGTCGCGGACTTCTATCAGGCTACCAGCCAGCTCGCACAGACGCGTCTACGCTCTGTTCTCGGCCAGCACGAGCTTGATGAGATCCTGTCTCAGCGTGACTCGATCAACCACACGTTGCAGACCATCCTCGACGAAGCCACCGATCCATGGGGAATCAAGATTGCGAACGTCGAGATCAAGGACGTGGACATCAACGAAACGATGGTGCGCGCAATCGCCCGTCAGGCCGAGGCGGAACGCGAACGTCGCGCCAAGGTCATTCATGCAGAGGGAGAAATGCAGGCCGCCGAGAAGTTGCGTGATGCCGCGGCGATGCTTTCACAGCAACCCCAGGCCTTGCAGCTAAGGTATCTGCAGACGATGTCGGACATGGCCGCCAACGGCAAGTCGTCAACGATCGTGTTCCCGTTGCCGCTCGATATTATTCAGCCGCTGCTCCAGGCTCTTGCGCCAAAGGCGGTGTAGCGGCGAGGCGAAAGCTCGGGACTGATACTCAGTCCCGAGCCTTCGCCTCAAGCTTTAGAAGTTCGCCACCCAATGCATGTAGTATGTCTTTGTGGGTGCGACGATGGCGCCGTTCGCCGGCGTCACCTCCTGGTAATCGAACGAGATGGACGACTTCTTGTTCAGGTCCCAGCTCAACCCACCAATGAACGTGTTGACCTTCGGACTCGTCGATGTGTTCGGAGTGACCTGGTCGTAGCGCACTACGACACCAAGGGGAATCGTTGAGGTGGCGTCAAGCATCTTGAAAGGCTTGGCGACGACGTAACCGGAAACGAGCCGGCCGGTACTGTCTGCGACTCCGCGCGGTGACGCAACGGTGTTTGCACCCGTGTCGCCACCGTCGCTGCGTTGCGCATAGTCTACTCCGACCACAAGGCGCGGATCCCTGATTCCGGCGAACACACCGTAGCGGTTGCGATCAAGACCACTTCCGACCGGTCCAATCTGGCCCGTACCGCCGTTTACGTATTTGCTTGCGAGTGCACCGCGATACACCCAACCGTCGATCGCGAACGTGCGAAGATAGCTCATCTGGGTGCTCGTAAGCGGCGTCAGTGTCAGGCGAGCCTGGTAATCCTTGAATCGATCTGTTTCACGCGAAGCGTAGCCAGATCCGTTTGTAATCGCCGTGTATAGCTCTCCGGCCTTGTTGGGCAGCGTGAGTATCCCCGCGATTCCCGCATCCGCCGACGAAAAGAAACCGGCGCGCTCGACGGGGGTTAGCGACATCCAGCGCGGCCAGAAGTTCTCCTCATGGTCGATGAGCATCGTTTGCACCAAGCCGATCCGGCTTGTGAACGCAAAGTCCCCCGGCTTTGTAGCTTTGAGAAAGTCATACTGCAGATACGCGTACTTCGCGCGCAGCATCCAGCCCTTGTAATAGTTGTCGTTTCCAGGGACTGTCTGCTGATAAAGATCTCCAGTTATGCGAATGCTGGCACGATCGCCCGCTGGCATCTTGAAAGTGAGGTACGCGCGCTCCACGTCGAACTTGTTCTGTCCCTTGTTGGGCCCCGCGGCTCCTTGATACTGGTAGTTGCCGAAGACGACGCCCGAGAAATCAATCGGAATCGTAACGCTCGCGACTGGCTTGGTTGTATCCGACGCGGTAGCTGCCTGCGCACCGGCGATCGAAGAGACAAACACCAGCGCCGTGGCGCCGGCTACGAGGGTTGAGCGGATCATGCTCCCCCCAGGGTGGAGAGACGTGCTTCGAGCCGCTTGATCATCGCGGGCGGTAGCGGCGAGTAGTCCAGTGACGACGCGACTGCCTCTCCATTTCTGTAAGCCCATTGCAGGAAAGCCACCAACGCTTTCCCCTTTGCAGTGTTTTGCGGGTGCTCGTAGAGGAGGATCCATGTGAACGAGGAGATTGGATATGCGTCCTTGCCAGGCGCATTCACGATCGAGATGCGATAGTCGGTCTTCGCAGGGAGTTTTGCGGCAGCACCGGCCGCTGCAGCGGTGACCGACTCCAGCGTCGGAGCAACCCATGTCCCGGCCGAATTACGTACAAGCGCGACGGGCAGATTGTTCTTCTTTGCATAAGACAGCTCGACATAACCGATCGCGCCGGGAAGCTGTTTGACCTGGCCAGTAACTCCCTCGCTACCTTTTCCGCCAAGACCCACGGGCCAGTTGAGAGTCTGCCCGCGCCCGACTTTCGAGAGCCACGAGCTGCTCACCGTCGCCAGGTAGTCGCTGAAGATGTAAGTGGTTCCGCTGCCGTCCGCTCGGTGAATTACGATCACTTCACTCGCGGGTAGAGCCACACCGGGGTTGAGTTTGCCGATTCGCTCGTCGTTCCACTTGGTAATGGCTCCCATGAAGAGCTCGGCGATCACATCACCGGTCAGTTTCAGCGGCTGCTTGACACCAGGAAGGTTGTATGTAACCGCAACGCCACCCAGCACCGTCGGGAAGTGCAGCACCGGGCCGCCCTTTGCTTTCGCGATTTGTTCATCGGTCATCGGTCCATCGGTCGCGCCGAAATCGACGATTTCGTCCGAAAGCTGGCGGATGCCACCGCTGGAACCGATCGATTGGTAGTTGACGTGTACGCCGGTCTTCTCGGCGTACATAGACGCCCACTTGGAATAGATCGGATATGCGAAACTCGATCCGGCACCCGTGAGATCGATTGCCTGCGCACACGCAAGCGAGACGACTGCACCAAACATTGCAGCTGCGATGGCGAATATACGAACTGCTTTGATCACTGATTTCTCCGTGAAGGTTTTTGCGAACACCGTACGTTCGCATGCCATCATCACGGAACCCACCGCTTTTGGGTAACGGCTATGTCACAGGTCGCCCGCGATCGACACGGCGGGCGGAAACGATGCACTCACCGTTGTTCCGCGGCCCAACACGCTCTCGGCGCGAACCTGGCCGCCGTGCGCTTCCACAAGATGTTTGACAATGGCGAGGCCAAGCCCCGTCCCGCCGCTTTCGCGTGACCGAGCCGAATCTGCGCGGTAGAATCGTTCGAATATCCGCGGCAGGTGGGCGGGTGCTATCCCGACGCCAGAGTCGCGCACTCCAAGCCACGTGTAACCATCAATGTCTCGCTGCGCAAAGACCGTGATGGTGCCCTGTGCGGTGTGGCGGATCGCATTCTCTACCAGATTGCCGATAACCTGGCGAAGCGCGGTGCGATCCGCGTACACCCAGCGGGCGTCCTCCGCCACCTGGGCCTCCGTCGTAACATCGTTGGATCTCGCAACTCTTGCTACTGACGAAATCGCTTCCGCCGCCATTGCCGCGAGGTCGACGTTCTCCGGTCGTGGCACCCACCCGCCGGATTCTATGCGTGACAGATCGAGAAGTTCGTCAACGATACGCTGCATTCGTGCAGTGTTGCTTTGAATCAACGCGGCGAAACGCGTGCGGTCTTCGTCAGAAACAGATGGCTCCGTAAGCGTTTCCGCAAATCCGCCGATCACAGTGAGTGGCGTGCGTAGCTCATGCGAGACGTTTGCGACAAAGTCTCGCCGCACCGACTCCAGTTTTCGTTTTGCGGTCAGATCAGTGAGAGCCAGAACCGCGCCGCCGTCGGGAAGCGGCCGGGCAGCGACGGCAATTGTCCTTCCGGCCACGTCAACCGAATGGTCGTCGGCTGACGCCCCATTTAGCGCGGTCTCAAGCGCGTCGTGAAGCACGCGTTCGCGCGGAATGTGATCCGCAGAAAAAGGAACTGCTTCACGAAGTCCTAACATGTTCCGCGCCGCCGTGTTGATTCGAAGTACCGAGCGTCGCGCACTTACTGCGAGGATGCCTTCGTTCAGAGATTCGACGACTGCGGACACTAGTGACTCGTCGTCCGCAAGTCCCTTGAGCCGCGCTCCTAGCTGTTCCGACATGGTGTAAAGTGCCGCTGCAAGGTCGCCAATTTCGCCCGGTGCCGATATAGGCGGGTGACGGGAGAGGTCACCGTTGGCGATCGCACGCGCAGCGTCACGCAACTCGACGACCGGACGCGAAACCGATCGTGCAAACAGAGCTGCGAGCAGCAACGCGATCGTCGCGGCGACAACGCCGGCAACAGCGATGTCGCCGAGAGCGCTGTTGAACATGTCGTCCGCGGCGGCTGTGTTCTGCGAGACCCGAGCAACGCCCAGCGCGGCGGGAACGGCGACATACACTTCGTCGTCACCTTCTGACGGGCTCGTTCTGCGCGACGAACCGACCGCTCCACCGAACGCGACCATCACCTCCGGGCGATGCGAGTGATTCTGCAGGCCTGTAATTCCAGCGGAGTCGAATTGTGAATCACCCAGTACAACGCCATCTCGGCCGATCAGCGTCACTCTGTGTCCTAGCGATCGTCCAGCCACATGTGCGAGCTCAAGCGGTTTGACGGTCGGCGTCCACTGCGAAGCGACAAACTGCGCCTCGCGCGCAAGCTCCGAGATGTTATCGCGTCCCATTCGCTGGTGAAGCTGGCGGTCAAGAATGAGAGCGACGGTGATCGTAAGCGCCGCGATCACCGCAAGCGATGAAAGCAGCAGGCGGTTCGCGAGTTTCATGTCACGCGGAGGGAAAGTTGGACGCGACGAAAGCGCGCGCGGTCATGCACTCTTGTGCGCTCCGACGTTTATACGGTAGCCAAATCCGCGTACAGTCTCGATCATGTCACCGGCTGGCCCCAGCTTTGCGCGGAGCCGCTGCACGTGCATGTCAACGGTCCGTGTCTGAATATCGGGCGCCGCTTCCCATACCGTCTCCAGCAGTAGAGTGCGCGCGAGCACACGGCCCTTGCGTTCCGCGAGCGTGAGGAGGAGTTTGTACTCCGTTGCGGTGAGCTCCACGAGGGCACCATCAACTCGTACTTCGTGCCCGGCGCGATTTATCTGTACCGCCCCGATCCTCAGAACATCTCTCCGCACGCTTTCTGGCGCGCGCAGCCGCCGAAGTATCGCGCCGACACGCAGCGTAAGCTCCTGCGGAGAAAATGGTTTTGTGAGATAGTCGTCCGCGCCAAGCGTCAACCCACGCACGCGGTCCGGTTCCTCTCTGCGAGCGGTCAGAGTAAGCACTCCGATGTTTGCGGTAAGAGGATCCGCGCGGAGCCGTTCCAGGACATCAAATCCCGACATACCCGGCAGCATTAGATCGAGAACAACCAGGGACGGAAGTTCAGCGATCGCCTTGGCCAGCGCTTCAGGACCGCTGCTCGCCGTCGAGACGCCGTACCCGGCACGTGCAAGATGGTATGCTACAAGCGCAACGATATCCGGCTCGTCGTCGACGACCAGTATTCGTTCAGCGGGAATCCCGGTCTCTTCTCCTGATATCATGATCGTGACGAAAGTTCACCCGTTGAGACCTCGAGCGGGAGCGCCGAATTGTCACGATCCGGTACCGGACGACGGTGCCAGACCTCCCGCGGAGTGGTAACTTATTGTGATGTTGGGACTTACCTCAGTCGCGGCACTTCTTTTCGCCGCCGCGCCACCCGCTAGTCGCTCTCCCTCTCCCGACGTTGAACGATCGCTCGCGGCGTGCAGTCCAGGTGCCACCGTGAGCCTCCGGATCGCGGCGACGACCGACGTGCATGGACACATACGAGGCTGGGACTATTACGATAATCGCCCCGATCCCCTCCGCGGGCTTGCGCGCGCCGCCACGATTGTCGACTCGGTACGGACGGCCAACCCGGGAAGGGTTCTTCTTGTGGATGCCGGCGACATGCTTCAGGGAACACCGCTTACATACTTCGCGGCACGCGTTTCAAAAACTCGAATCAATCCGATAGTCGCCGCGATGAACGCGATGCATTACGACGCGGCCACGATCGGGAACCACGAATTCAACTACGGTGTGCCGTATCTGGATACCGCCGCCGCGCAGGCGCGCTTTCCGCTCCTTGCGGCAAATGCGACACGCCGCGGTAGCTCCCAGGCGTATCCGGCTTTTACAATCGTGCGCCGCGATGGTGTCGCGGTAGGCATTGTTGGCGCAACGACCCCCGGTTCGAATCTGTGGGACGCCTCGAACCTCGGGCACGCCGGAGTTCAAGTCGAAGACATCGTGCCGGCGGTGCGCGCCGCTGTCGCCGCGGTGAAGCAGAGCGGTGCAGATGTAATTGTTGTCGTTCTGCATTCGGGACTGAACGAGCCATCCAGCTATGACACGGCCGCCACGAAGTTGCCGGGTGAAAATGTTTCGGCTCGCGTTGCAGCAGAAATTCCTGGAATCAATGTGCTGGTCTACGGCCACTCGCATCGGGAAAACAGCGGTCAGCTGATTGGTCGCACTCTCGTAGTGCAGCCGAAGAACTGGGCGACCAGCGTGGCTGTCGTAAGTGTTCCGGTTACGTGCGGAACAGATGGACGTTGGATCCCGTCTACCGCTGCTTCAACGCTCGTGCAGTCTTTCGGTCACGCGGAGCAGGACACCGTGAAGGCGGCGGTGGAGCAGTCGCACGAAGAGACAATTGCTTACGTCAGCTCTACTATAGGTACGACGCCTGATGCTTGGCGGTCCGATTCCGCCCGAATGGCGCCGACCGGGCTCACTGGGTTCATCATGGACGTGGAACGAAGGGGAGCACACGCCGATATCGCCTCCACCGCAGCGTTCGATCTGCGTGCGCACCTCGGCCCGGGCCCGATTACGGTGGCGCAAGTGGCGCAACTGTATCCGTATGACAACACGCTCCGCGCAATTCGCATCACAGGTGCTCAGCTCAAGGCGTATCTTGAGTACAGTAACAAGTACTACAAGACGAACGCCGCCGGAGCGTTGCTCCCGGATACGAGCGTGGCTGGTTATAACTTCGACGTCGTCAGCGGTGTGAATTATACAGTCGACGTCACCCGGCCTGTTGGGCAGCGCGTCCGTACGCTTACGTTTCATGGCACGAACGTCGCGCCAACCGATACTTTCATCATGGCACTCAACAACTACCGGCAGAGTGGTGGAGGCGGGTATGCCATGCTCCGCGACGCGCCCGTCGTATACGACAAGCAACAGGACATTCGGCAGCTTCTCATTGAAGAAGTCCAAAATCTCCACGAAATACGCCAGTCGGACTATAGCACGAACAACTGGTCGTTCGTCAGAACCCCGCCGACTCGCTAATCCATCTATTAAACCGCGAACCAACTTAAAGTGACACGGGTTACAATCGACGAGTTACGCAGCATGCCCAAGGTCGAGCTGCACTGTCATCTCGATGGCTCATTGCGCCCCGAGACGATGCTGGACATCGCGCGCGAGCATGGCATCATTCTCCCGCGCGAAAATCCGAAAGATTTACGCCACTACATGTGCGCGGATAACGTCGCGGATCTCGCCGACTATCTCCATCGCTTCGACACCACGATTTCAATTCTGCAGACCGAATCGGCACTTGAGCGCGTGGCGTACGAACTCGTCGAAGACGCGAGTCTTGATGGGGTTCGCTATATCGAGGTCCGCAACGCACCCCATCTCAACATCCGCGGGGGTCTGACTGTCGATCAAGTACTGGCTGCGACCATGCGCGGGCTCAGGCGCGGCGAAGCCGAATTCGGCACGATCGCGAGATTTATTACTTGCTCACTACGCCACTGGGATCCGTCGCGATCCCTAGAAGCGGCCCAGGCGGCGGTGAGACATAAGGATTATGGCGTCGTCGGTTTCGACCTCGCCGGCGCGGAGGCGGAGTTTTCCGCCGTCGATCACGCGGCTGCCTTCGCATACGCACGCGAGCACTTTCTTCAGGTTACCTGTCACGCCGGCGAAGCCGCCGGACCGGAATCAATCGAGACGGCCCTCTTCGACTGCAACGCATCCAGGATTGGTCATGGTGTCCGCGCCGAAGAGGATCCCGCGTTATTGAAGTACATCCGCGATCTAGGTATCACACTCGAAATGTGCCCTACCAGCAACGAGCAGACGCACGCGGTTGCGAGCTATGCGCAGCACCCCCTCAGACGCTATCTTCAGGCCGGTGTTCGTGTGACGATCAACACGGACAGCCGATTGATCAGCGGAGTTACGCTTACCGCTGAGTACGCGCGCGCTGTCAACGAGCTCGGTCTCACGATAAGCGAACTGTGTACTTGCGTGATCAACGCGTGCGAAGCTTCGTTTCTGCCGCTCGAACAGCGTACCAAACTCGTCGCGGACGTGCGCGCAGAGCTCCTGCGCGACTGGGGTTATCAGGCATGAGACTATACGGCGCCGAAGCGGCGCGGAACGCTGCGGCAGAGATCCGCCCCCTGATGGGAGACGCTGTACCCGAGGTAGCCATCGTGCTCGGGTCTGGTCTCGGCGGTCTCGTCGACGATGTGCAACAGTCAGTCGCAATTCCCTACAACCAAATTCCTGACTTCCCCGACGTTGCCATCGCTGGGCACGCCGGCAAGCTTGTGGTTGGAAAGATTTCTGGAAAGGTTGTCGCAGTCTTCGCGGGCCGGTTCCATTCGTACGAGGGATATCCACTCCAGCTCACCGCCTTCCCGATCCGCGTTGCTCACGCACTTGGCGCGAAGACGCTGTTCGTTTCAAACGCGGCCGGAGGTGTGAACACCGAGTTCAAACCTGGCGATCTGATGGTCATTGAGGACCATCTCAACCTCACTTTTGCGTCGCCGCTGACTGGTGCTGCCGAGCCCGGTGAAGTGCGGTTTCCGGACATGTCGGATGCGTATGACCCGAGCTTGCGAACCACGCTCCGGAAGGCGGCTGGGAAGCTTGGAATGGTTCTACGAGGGGGCGTGTACGCTATGTTGCCGGGCCCGGCGTACGAAACGCCAGCCGAGGTCCGGATGCTACGTACGCTCGGTGCGGATGCGGTTGGAATGTCCACCGTTCCAGAGGTCACGATGGCCCGTATGCTCGGCATGCGCGTCGCTGGAATAAGCTGCATCACAAACCTCGCGGCCGGCATCGACAAGATCCCGCTGGATCACGCCGAAGTCCTAGATACGACTTCACGCGTGGCGCTACAGTTCCAATCTCTTGTCCGCGAGTTTGTAAGTCTGACGTAACAAGAAAGCCGGTTCGACCGCTTCCTCCACTACTGCGCGCGCGTCGGTGGTGGCGCTGGCAGCGTCGCAAGTCGCGACTTGAATGTGTGGAAGTTCTTCGTGTCCTTCGTAAGGCCGGCGAGTTGCGCTGGAGACAGTGTGTTGATCAATCGCTGAACGTCTGCAATGCGATCCTCCTCAAGCGGGTGCGTGGCGAACCACGAATCCACCGCACCGGGAGAGGTCTTGCGTTCGTCGATCAACTTCTGAAACATGGTCACGAGACCTTCTGGGGAAATTCCCGCGCGCACCACGTTCTTGAAGCCTTCTTCATCCGCCTGTGCCTCATCCGTTCGGCTGAATTTTGCAAAAATCGCCGAGGTGCCGACGTTGACCATGGTACCCGTCGCCTGATTGTTGCAGATCGACGTCAGTATGCACGCAAGCGTAATCCCGACGTTAGCCCCCTGTTGCTGTTGCATCTGCTTGATACTGTGGCGGCGCACTACGTGACCGATTTCATGACCCAGAACGCCAGCCAGTTCGTCCATGCTTGTTGCGCGTTCGATCAAACCACGGTTTACGTACACATATCCACCTGGTACGGCGAACGCGTTGACATCGGAGCTATTTACGACGTAAAAGTGCCAGTCTAGGTCACGACGGCTCGTCACGTTCGCAACTGAATCTCCGAGGACATTTATGTAGCGTACAATTTCGGGATCGTTGATGAGCGGGAGCTGCTGCGATATCTGTGCAGCGTATTGCTGCCCCATCTGAACTTCCTGTTGCTGGCTCACGGCACATCCGCCGAGCACGAGGGCCGCCGCAAGGATGACTATTCGTTTCATTCACGCTCTCGCTGTAGATTTCTCGCCTGTCAAAGGCAAAAGCTATTCCATGCATATACCCCAACAAGCCCTAAAATCTCACTCTTGAGGTCGCTCACCGCTGCTCGCGACCTCCAGCGCCGGCGCGCGCGCGAGCGCACGGGACAATTCCTGGCTGAAGGCGTCCGCTGCGTCGAAGAGCTGATGGCCTCGCCGCTGAGGCTTCGTTCCGTGCTGGTTTCCCCGGGAATCAACGAAACTCAAAGGGGCGCGCGACTCCTGGATCTGATTCGGAACGCTTCGGCCGAGCGTCACCTGCAGATCGACGAAGTTACGGACTCGGAACTCGCGTCAGTTTCGGATACCGAGACCCCGCAAGGCATTCTGGCGATCGCGGATCAACCCGAACGTTCGTTCGGTAATATCGACACGAATATCGACACGCGAGGTCTGGTGCTTCTGCTGGACGGCGTCCAGGATCCAGGGAACGTTGGAACCATACTCAGAACTGCGCAGGCGTTCGGCGTCAGCGCCACGGTAGCGCTAACGGGAACAGCGGATCTGTGGAATCCCAAGGTCGTTCGCTCCGCGATGGGCGCTCTATTCAATCACAACGCTTTCCACGCGAGCACCGAGGACGCGCTGAAGTTTCTCAATGGAATCGGAATGCCTATCTGGGCGACGAGTGCGACGGGAGGGCGAGTGGCGAAGCGGAGTGGCGATTCAGGCCTCGCGATCGTCGTTGGAAATGAAGCAGCCGGAGTATCTCCAGAGCTCGTCGCCGCAGCAGCGCGCACGGTCGCGATTCCGATTGTCGGTGTCGAGTCGCTCAACGTCGCAGTCGCCACCGGAATTCTTCTCTATGCGGTCACAGCAGCATGAATGAAGCGGTAACTGGCCTGTTTGCATTTCTGTTTGGCGCATGCATTGGTTCGTTTCTCAACGTGTGCATCGGACGATGGCCTGCAGGAATGTCTGTCGTCCGGCCCCCGTCCCGCTGCCCGAATTGCGAACGCCCGATTCGCGCCTACGAGAACATCCCCATCCTCGGCTGGGTTGGTCTCCGCGGCCGCTGTGCAGGATGCGCGGCTCCAATATCGCCGCAGTATCCACTGGTCGAACTGCTCATTGCACTCGTCTGGTTGTCGTCCAGCGTGATGTTCGGTCCGACGCTCCTCGCGCTTCGTGTTGCTGTATTTGTCACACTGATGATAGGCATCGCCATCACCGACGCGAAGCACTACGTGATTCCGGATGGTTTCACAATCTTCGGGCTCGCTTGGGTAATTATCACCGCGCTTGTAGCGGCATTCACACATTCCGATTCGGCATTCGCTGCGCCATACGACGCAATGATGGGCGCACTCGCTGGTGCGGGTGCGATCGCCATCGCGGGCTGGCTGGGCGAGGCAGCGCTAAAGCGTGAGGCTATGGGGTTCGGCGATGTGACTCTCATGGCCGTAGTCGGCGCAGCGCTCGGACCACAACGCGCGCTTCTCACGATATTCATTGGCGCTGCTCTCGGGGTGGTCGTCTTCCTCGGAGTCGTCCTGCCAGTTGGTCGATTACGCGCACACAACCAGTCTGCGGTTGATGGTGAGGACGATTCGTTGCCTCTTGTCCCGTTCGGTGTATTTCTGGCACCTGCCGCGGTCCTCACGCTGTTTTACGGCGACCCTCTGATTCATTGGTACCTCTCCCGATTCATCGCTTCATGAAATTGAGCAATACTCCAAGCTGCGCGGGCGCATCGAAAACGCTGTTCCTGTTCGCCGCCGCCCTGTCCGTTGCATCGTGCAGACAGCCGCCGAAATCCACCGGCGGTCCCTACGGCGATATTGTCGCGAAGGCAATTCCCGCAGTCGAGAAAGCCGTCGGCTTGCGTTTCAAGACGCCGCCAAAAATAGAAGTCCGCAGCAAGGATCAGGTGCGAGCATATCTGCTAAAGCAGATCACAGACTCGTCCACCAGGCACGAGATCGATGGCCAGTCCGCAGCGTACAAGCTGCTCGGGATGATTCCCGATACGCTGAACATGGCCGACTTGATGACGCGTTTGCTGCAGGAACAGATCGTTGGCTACTACGATCCAGCAACCAAGGTCCTCTACATCGTCAAGGATTCACCGAAGGATGAAACGCAGGTCATCGTAACACACGAACTCGTACACGCGCTGCAGGATCAATACGTGAGTCTGGACTCTGTTCAGAAGATTACCGGAAACAACGATCGGCAATCCGCGGCCCAAGCCGTCTTCGAGGGTGAAGCGGTGTACGAGCAAATTCAGGCCATGCTGGGACCGGGCAATCTCGCCGTCGGACTGCCCGCGGGCTGGGAGCGGATACGCGAGACGATCCGCAACAACGAAGCGGCGATGCCGGTTTACGCCAGCGCACCGATGGTCGTTCAGGAAACGTTGATCTTTCCGTATCTCAGTGGCGCCGAGTTTGTGCGCACATTTCGCGCGCGTGAACCCAACCGCCAGCCATTCACCGACCCGCCGACTTCAACAGCACAAATACTTAATGTCAATGAGTATTTCGGAAAGCGGGTCGAGCCGACTCCGGTGTCGTTCAAGGCAATTGCGGGCGTGACGCCCACTTACCAGAACAACCTTGGCGAGTTCGAGACGCGTCTCTTTCTCTACCAGCAGCTCAATGACACGGACCAGGCGGCGCAGGGCTCTTCCGGCTGGAACGGGGACCGGTACATGACCTTCGATACGCGCGGAGGTCCGGCGATTGCTTGGGCCTCGGTATGGCTCACACCAGCGTCAGCGGCCAATTTCTATGCAATGGCTCAGCGAGCCGTGACGGCCATGGAACCTGAACGGCGCGGCCGGTCCGTAAAAGTGACCACCGGCGAGGTGGACGGTCGTGCGGTTGTGCTCTACGTCGCTACGCCGAGCGGGGTCGCACCACCGATTTCGGTGGCTGACGTCCGCATTGGAGCGCCGTCACGCTGATAGCCGCGCTCCCCCAATGTGGAAAAAATGCGGACGATCGGCGGAATACCTGGCCTCTAATCCGACAGTCAGTCTGTAAGGCCGACGTCAGTTTTGCGGGAAAAAGTCCGATTCGATTCAACACATTGTTGCACGCCTACCACAATCCTCTCGGCTAGAGCGTCCTCGAAAGTAGGCGCGAGATCCTCCATGTCTGCTGCATCGAGCCCCATCGATTCAATGATGTCGGCTAGCTCGGGAGCGTCGAGTTCCCGGAGTACCTGACGGAGCGCGTACTCCCCGGTTCGCTCATAAAGCGCAATAGGGTCCAGAACGGCGTCGTCATAGCGAGCGGGCCGCGCCTCGTTGGCAAATTCTCCGCGATTTGACCAGCGGCCGTAGACTGTCTGCGCCAATTGTTTCGCGTGCGATTGGAGCGCCCGCTCAAGGGCGGTTGCAAGGTGCTGGCGGGTTATCCCAGCCGCCCAGTACCGTAGATCGCTGCGCGACAGCTGCTGGGTCTCTGGCGCGGTACTCACAGAGTCGCCGCCGGCACTCGGCTGGAACTCGAGCCATGCTTCCCAAAGTCCGCCCTGGAGTTGCTGTGCCCGAACCTGTGCCGTAAACAGGCGGCCGTCAGCGCTAACCTGCGGCTCGTCGATTTGAACGAGAGTCACTGCCATTCTTCTGTACCGATATGGAGCCTGATTGCCAAATCCAAGTTGCCCAGGTTCGCCAACTCTTGCCGCGCAATTGCAAGCCCCCGGCCAGTGTCACCGAAGCCGAGCTCGGCGAGGCACCGAGTGTCCGATGCCCACCGTAGGTAGACGCACTCGATGTGCCTTTCGTTGGGTTTCGGATACTGGATACAATAATTGTGATGTAAGAATGCGGCGGACTGGGCATTAACATTCCATCGTGACGACTTCACAGCCGCCTCTCCGAACCCCCGCGACCTCGCGCCAGCCGGCGCCTCTCAAACTGTCCGCGCCACCCATCGCGGACGAGGCGATCAAGCGCGAGCGACTGGTGAGGATGAAGCGCTTCGCGCTTCTCCTCCTAGTCGTCGCCGCTGCCTTGTTCGTGGTTACTCTTGTCCTTGGTCAGACTCACAGCTGGGCGTGGCTCGGCTACGTTCGGGCCGCGGCAGAAGCGTCGGTGGTCGGTGGCGTTGCAGACTGGTTTGCTGTGACCGCTCTATTTCGACACCCGTTGGGCATTCCGATACCGCACACGGCCATTGTGCCGGCGCGGAAAGATCGCATCGGTCGCGCGCTTGGCAATTTCGTACAACAGAACTTTCTCGATCGAACGGTAGTCGCTTACAAACTCGCGTCACTGCGGCTCGGTGATCGTGCAGCGCAGTGGCTCTCCGATCCGGAGAACGCACGAAGCGTCACGCGCGTAACAGCGCACGCCCTTACCTCCGCAGCGAATGTGCTGAAGGACGAAGACGTCCAGTCGTTCCTCGAGAGGGCGGCCGGCGAGAGGCTCCGCAACGTTCAGGTCGCGCCGCTGCTGGGAAGAGCACTGCGCCTACTCACCGCCGACGGCCGACATCAGGAACTTCTCGACGAAGCACTACGTCTTGCAGCGCGCGCAACCGAGGCGAACGACACGCTCATTCGTGAGAAAGTTCATGAGCAGACGCCGTGGTGGGTTCCCGGCATGATGGACAAGCGGATATCCGATCGCGTTGTCACCGGCATTGGTCGCACGCTCGCCGAGGTCAGCAATGATCCGGATCATCCGCTCAGGCACCGGTTTGACGACGCTGTACGTGAGTTCATCGATCGGTTGCAGTCATCGCCGGAAACGATCGCACATGCAGAGGCTTGGAAGCAGGAACTGCTCGAACATGAAGCGATGCGTGAATTTCTCGGTACGATCTGGACGGATATCAAGCGGAAACTGAAGGAATACGCGGTGCGAACCGAGCATGAACAAGTCGAAGGCGGGCGCCTCGAAGTTGCGATCTCGAATCTGGCGCACAACGCACTGCAGGATCCGGTTCTTTCAGCAAAGCTGAACGGCTGGATTGACGAAGCAGTCCTCGCCGTGGTTGATGCTTCGCGCACCGAGATTGCCCAGCTGATATCTGGTACTGTCAGTGCGTGGGACCCGCAGGAAACGTCGCGTCGCATCGAGCTGCAAATTGGGCGCGATCTTCAGTTCGTCCGTATCAACGGCACAATAGTAGGCGGACTTGTCGGACTCGCGCTCTACGCACTGACTCGCGCGCTTTAGCGCGCACGAGGAAGGGCGCGCGTTTTGTTATCCCGATGCCTCGCTCAGTCCGTCTGCGCTCGCGACATCGGCAAGCCCTGTGACTCCTGACGATGTGGCTGGTTCGTGCAACGCATCCAGCACCGGAGCCTCCACGGCTGGTAACAGTGCCTCGCGCAGGACGTCGTCCATATCCGCGACGAACGTGAACTTCATCGCCGTGCGGACCTCGACGGGGATGTCCCGCAGGTCCTTTTCGTTTCCCTTGGGCATCATCACTTCGCGCAGGCCGGCGCGGTAGGCAGCGAGCACTTTTTCTTTAACGCCACCTATCTCGAGCACCTTTCCGCGCAGAGTGACTTCCCCCGTCATGGCCACGTCGCGGCGAACGAGTCGCCGGCTCAGCACACTCGCGATTGCCAGTGTCACCGCGGCACCGGCGCTGGGCCCGTCCTTGGGAATCGCACCGGCCGGGAAGTGGATGTGAACGTCCGTGTCCTTGAACTCGTCGGTAGCGATCCCCAGTACCTTGGCGCGAGCTCTCACATACGAATACGCCGCGTCCACTGACTCGCGCATCACGTCGCCGAGTTGTCCGGTGACGATAAGCCGTCCCGTGCCGGACATGCGAAGCGCCTCGATCTGCATGAGATCGCCGCCCGTCGCGGTCCACGCGAGCCCCGTAACCGCACCAATCTCCGGCTCCATCTCCGCTTCTTCAACGGTGTATCTGGGAACGCCGAGCACTTCGTTTACCATGGCCAGATCGACAACCCATGCACCCTCCTCGCCGTCCGCCTTTTTCCTTGCGCGCTTGCGCATGATCGCAGCGAGATTGCGCTCGAAGTTCCTGAGCCCCGCTTCACGCGAATATCTGTTCGCGATGAACGCGAGAGTTTCATCCGTGAATTGGAGATCCTTGTCGCTGATTCCGTGGTCCTCCAGCAAACGCGGCAGCAAGTAGCGCCACGCGATTTCAACTTTCTCTTCGACCGTGTAACCGGAGATACGAATGATCTCCATTCTGTCGCGCAGCGCGGGCGGAATGTCGAAGAGGTTGTTTGCCGTGCATATGAAAAGAATCGACGAAAGATCGAATGGAAGGTTCAGATAATGGTCGACGAACGTCTTGTTCTGCGACGGATCCAGAACTTCGAGCATCGCCGCTGTCGGGTCGCCGGATGAGCCACCCTGCGTCATCTTGTCGATCTCGTCGATCATCATTACGGGATCGCGAACGGCGACGCGTCGCAGCGCCTGAATGATCAGGCCCGGCATCGCGCCGACGTAAGTCCGACGGTGTCCGCGTATCTCCGCCTCGTCGCGCACTCCGCCGACGGATATGCGATAAAACTGCCGACTAATTGACGTCGCGATTGCCTCGCCAAGCGATGTCTTTCCGGTTCCCGGGGGTCCGACGAAACAGAGAATCGGGCCGTGTTGATCGCCGCCGCGCAGCTTTCGCACTGCCAGATACTCGATGATACGCTCCTTGGCGTCGCTCAAACCGTAGTGCCGCGAATCCAGAGCCTCCTCAACGGCTTTCAGTTCGATCTGATCGGCACCACTGCGTTCGTTCCACGGCAATGAAAGAATCCAGTCCAGGTACGTACGAATTACCTGATACTCGCTCGACGCCGGCGACAGCATGCGCAGTCGCTCGGTCTCCCGTTTCGCCTCGGCGTGCGCTCTCTCCGGTAGTTTTGCCTCGTCAACGCGACGAAGAAGCTGAGCAGATTCCTTCTCGCCCGGATCGGTTTCGCCCAGCTCGGTCTGGATTGCGCGGAGCTGTTGACGAAGATAAAACTCGCGCTGATGCTGCTCGATCTTGATTTCGGTCTGACGCTTGACGTCTTCCACTACACGCGCACGTGCAACCTCACGCTCGAGCCGCGTGAGTATGAATCGCAGACGTTGGCCGATGTCGAGTCTCTGTAGGACTTCATCCTTGTCAGCGATCCGAAAATTCATGTTCGTCGCGGCGAGGTCGGCGAAGCGACCCGGATCCGAGATGTTCATTTTGAGAATCGCGGGAACTTCGTCCGGAATGCGATCGATAAGTTCCGCCAACGTCTCTGCTGCGGCTGCGACACGCGACACGAGGTCATCGACCTCGATCGCATCGGGCTGCACTTCGTGCGCCGGCTTGACCTTCGCTTCAGGGTACGGTTCTGTCGCGGTAATTCCGTCAACGACGATTCGCCGCAGTCCCTGCAGCGTGATCTGAACCGTGTCGCCGGGAAGATTGATGCGTTCGTGGATGCGCGCCGCGACACCGACCCTGCCAACGAATCGCGTCAGATCCGAGTCCTGATCGTGATCCCCGGTGGCGACGACGAGTGCGACGATCAGGCCCGGCTCTTCGTGAGCCTTGAGCAACGCCAAGTTTTCCGGGGCTCCCATCTGCACCGCGATCGTGCCGAGCGGGTAGACGATGGTCGAACGGAGCGCCATCAGCGGAAGCGTTGGCGGCAGCTCCGATCGGAGGATCTCTTCCTTTCGTTGCGGCTTGGGCATGAAAGAGAATCTAGGGCGCGAAGCGCACGGTGTTAAGGCTGGGCCCTGCTGCCCAGCTACGAATTGCCCGAGCCGCGAGCCGCTCGCCCCGATTGAGCGGATCGACGCCTTCGGTGCATGGCCGCGCCGCGGTCGTACCGGGGCAGCTAATCATCTGTTCGCCCGGACTTCTGCTGGGTCTAAAGGGCCCCGTGGGCATTCAGCCCTACGCGCCGATACTTAGCCAGAGATACACCCTACACTACCAACTCATGCCCAGACTACTCAGGTCGGCCACCCGCGGCCTCATGGCTCTGCTATTGACGCCAGCGATTCTCGCGGCACAGCAGTCGCCGCTACCCGCCGCAACCGGCTTCGATTTCCATCCGACGGGCGTTTCGCTCATCACGGGATGCAAGGCAGCGGTGCACCATATTCGCTCCGAGCTTCACGCGATCGATTCCGTGCAGGATAGCCAGCGCACGTTCGCAAATACAATCGGCCGCGCCGAACACGCGACTGCCGCTCTTCTCGACTCCGCAGCGGGCTATGCCAACCTGTATCTCGTGTCACCGGACGAGGAGGTTCGCCAGGCATCGCAGATCTGTGCGCAGCAAGTTGCCAAGGTCGGCATCGATGCGGGCGCGGACAGTCGGATCTACAATCACGCGGTTGCGTTGAACAAACCCGGCGTGCTGAAAGATCCCGCCGAGAGAAAGGTCGTCGAACTTTATGTAGAGCAGGGGAGACACGCCGGTGCCGGCCTGGATTCAGCAACACGTGAGCGAGTCAAGGGGTTGTTCAATCGCTTGAACGATCTACAACGAGAATACGCATCGGCACTTGCCGCCGACTCGACGACGCTGACAATAACCGCAGCTGAGTCGAAGGGTATCGCGCCGCAATTGCTCGCCAACCTCAAGCAGGCTTCGGGCGGTGGCTACGTTGTCCCGGTCAACGAATCAACGGCTGGTCCCTTCCTGCAAACCGATGCGTCGTCGGCCGCTCGTGCGCGTTTCGAGACTGCAATGTTCCAACGTGGCGGCGCCGGAAACGTCACTCGGCTCGAAGGCGCGCTCGCTATCCGCGATACGCTCGCGCATCTCTTCGGATTCCCGAATTGGGCCGCGTATCAGCTCGACACACACATGGTGAAGGACCCGACTCGGGTGATTGCGTTCCTCGATCAGATCGATTCCGAGCTCTACACCAAGACCAAAACAGAACTCGCCGATCTCTCCGCCGTCAAGCGCGCCGATGGCGATAACACACCACTCGCGAGCAGCGATATTGCGTATTACAACGCGATGCTGCGTCGCACCAAGTACAACGTCGATAACGAAGCTATCAGGCAATATTTTCCCGTGGACCACGTCATCAGCGGAGTCTTCGGGATCTACGAACAGTTGCTCGGCGTCAAGTTTGACGAGATAACTCCTGCCGATGCTTGGGCGCCTGGAGTGCGCGAGTTTGCGGTGGTGGATGCGGCAACCAGAAAACCGCTCGGCTGGATCTTCCTCGATCTTTTCCCCCGCGCCAACAAGTACGATCACTTTGCGACGTTCCCGCTGCGGCCAGCGGTCCACTGGGCAGACGGTACCGTCGACCGGCCCGTCTCGGCGATTGTCGGAAACTGGCCAACTGCCGCGCCGGGCAAGCCAGCGTTGCTGTCGCACCAAGACGTGATCACGTTCTTCCACGAGTTCGGGCACCTGATGGACGCTACACTCGTCGACGTTCCGTTTCCGACGCTTGTCGGTTTGCGGCAGGACTTTGTAGAAGCTCCGTCGCAGATGCTGGAAAACTGGATGTGGCAGCCGTCCGTGCTGGCTCGCGTCTCGAGCAACGTCACGACAGGCAAGCCATTGCCAGCGGACCTCATCAACCGAATGATTGCACTACGCCAGCTTGGCGACGGCTACAGCAATTCGGCACAGGCGTTTTACGCCATGTACGACATGCGCTTGCACACTGCGACAGGTCCGATCGACACCAAGGTGACATGGGACTCGCTGCAGGCGAGGATGCTGCCGGGTGTAACGTTCACCGGCGCGTATCCGGGCGCCAGCTTCGGACATCTGATGGGCGGATATGACGCGGGCTATTATGGATACCTGTGGTCCAAGGCCTATGCGCAGGATCTGTTCACACGGTTCGAGAAGGACGGCGTAATGAGCGCCGCGGCCGGCATGGCATATCGTCACGATATTCTGGAGCCCGGTGGGCTCCGCGAGCCCGACGTCCTGCTTCGGTCGTTCCTCGGTCGGCCGCTCAACTACGATGCGTTCTACCGTGACCTCGGAATTACCACCCAGCCTGGCAAGGCCCTTGGGGGTAAGTGATTCGCGGCTGGAGCTGATGGGCGCAGTATGAAGCGGGCGGACGATTCATATCGTCCGCCCGCTTATCTTTCAGGAATGTTCGAAGAACTATCCGATAAACTCGAGAACACGTTCGCCAAGCTGCGCGGGCGCGGGGTTCTCACCGAGTCCGACATCAAGGAAGGGCTGCGCGAAGTT
>JBDTAZ010000070.1:0-18542 GCA_039924325.1 Gemmatimonadaceae bacterium | reverse complement strand
ACCACGGAGAGGCGGTTTGCGCGCGTGCCGTCGAAGAGCCGACGACTTTGCCGGACGCATCGTGAATCTCTGAAACAACGTGGTACGACGCGGCCGTGTCGGAATCATTGGACACATCCGTCGAGATGTTGAGAGTGGCGGACTTCGCCGAACCGTTCGTTGCCGTCACGTCGGATTGGACGTGAGTGCCCCACTGCGGCACGTGTAACGAGTTCGTTTTCACGAGCCAAACATGCCTGTAGATACCCGCGCCCTCGTAAAACCAACCCTCGTATTCCGTGGCGTCGGCGCGAACAACGAGCGTGTTCGCTCCGCCAAAGTTGGCGATGTCGGACACGTCGTATGTGAACGGGGCGTAACCGCTCATGTTGCGTCCGAGGAGATGACCGTTCAGCACTACAATGGCATCGCGAAACACGCCGTCGAATTCGAGCGAGATGCGACGAGCGGAATCTGCGGCTGCCAGATCGAAGCTGCGTCGATACCATCCGATGCTCGTTTCGGGATAATCGCGGCCGAGTGGCTTGTAACCGTGTCCGCGAGTATGCTTGTCCTCCACGAAGGGTAGCTCGACCGCCCAGTCGTGCGGGAGAGAGACGGCGCTCCATTTGGAGTCGTCATATTTCGCTTCGCTGACGTCCGGAAAGAGTTCGCCGTCCTTGCCGAATGCTTCGTTGCCGCCAAATCCGAAATCACGTTTGGGATCCGACGCGTGACCGAGGTGGAACTTCCAGTCACGATCGAGAAGGAGTCGCTCACGCTGACCGCCAGGAGCGGCTGGCGAGGTTGTGCGAAGTCGATCGGCATTTGATTGAGGCACATCACCGAGAGCGTGCGCAATTGACGGCGACAGTGTAGAGCCAACTGCGATACCGACGCCTGTTTTTATCGCGTCACGACGGGTCAGGTTATGCATTCTCTGGAAGTTGTGTTGGCGCGGGTGTGTCAACAGCGCGAGCTGTAATCAGTGCCGCGACCATGTCCGCAGTGACGTTCGTAAGTGTACGGAACATGTCGGGGACTACGTCCACTGCGAGCAGAATCCCGATTCCTTCCGCAGGGATCCCGACACTTCTGAGAACCGGTACCATGATCAGGAGGACGCCCCCGGGGATCCCGGGCACGCTGAAACTGAGAAGTACCGCCGAAATCGCGATCGACGCCAGTTGCGCAGGTGAGATCGATACGCCGTACATTCGCGCAAGGAACAGACTGCTGGTGGTAATCGCAATCGTGGCGCCAAGTTTGAAGGTGGAGACGGCGAGTGGGAGGAGGAATCCCGTAATTGCTGGAGGGAGGTCTAGTATCTTGGCGGCCTCGATCATCGGCGGCAAACTTGCCAGCGATGATCTCGAGCTGAAGCCGACGATCTGCGCCGGAGCTATCGCGCGAGCGAAGCGCACCAGCGATACGCGACCAGCAAAGACAGCCAGAAGGTAGAGGGCGACGATGTACGCCGTGCACGCCGCTGCGACGACAATCCACAGCGCAGCGATAAGGTGTGCGCCCTGCAGGCCTGTGTGTGCACCGAGTGTGTAGGCGAGTCCGAATACGCCAATGGGAGCAATCCAGAGCACCCATCGAACAAGCTCCAGCATGATCCCGGAGACACCGCGGAAGAATCCCACGATGTACGCGCGCGAATCCGCGGGCAGACGCGTGGCGGCGATCGCGAATGCAACTGTGAAGACAACGAGAGGAAGAAGTGTACCCTCGCTGGCGGCGGCGATCGGGTTAGCGGGAATCAGAGAGCTGACCCACTGCCAGAATCCCAGCGGAACCTGGGCTGTGATAACTGGAGTTGAGCTTGATGCTATGCCACTGGCGGAAGCGCGCGCGACGTCCAGAAAGGTCAGGAAAGCCGGTGTAACGAAGGCGACAAGCGCGGCGCCTGCGATGAGCAACGCAAGAAATACAGCGACAGCACGGACGCCGATCCTACCCACGTCGCGCGCGTCGGAGAGCGACGCGATGCTCGTTATCAGAAGAGCGATGACGAGCGGAACGACAAGAGCGCTAATCGCCTTGACCCAGAGGGTTCCCACAGGTCCTACCGCATCAGCCCACTGCGGCGCAGCGGCGCCAGCGCCGAGGCCAATCGCGAACGCCAGCAGTATTGTCGTGGCTGGCGACGTCCGCCACCAGTTTCGCTTGCGGACCGGCGGTACGCCCGAGTTGGTCGACGGAGTCGTTGGTGTAGCTGGCACGGGCTGGAATCTACAGGCTCGTCCGAATCCCGCATCCGCTGATTCGACATGCGGCCATCGGCGAGCCGCGATCAGCACGGCTCAGGTCAACTCGATCAGTCCCCTCTCCAATCCGAGGCGCACGGCTGACGTACGACTGTCCACGCCAAGCTTGCCAAATATGTGGACGAGGTGCGCCTTGACCGTCGGCTCGGCAATCCCAAGCGCTTTGGCGACCTGTTTGTTGCTGGCGCCTCTCCCGACCCACTGAAGCACTTCAGTTTCGCGATGAGTGAGTGATTCGTGAGGCGGATCCGACAGCTGCTGCATGAGTCGCGATGCGACTGTCTGCGCGATATATCGCTCTCCGCGCGCAACCGCGCGAATTGCGCGGAACAGTTCGTCGTGCGGAACATCCTTCAACAGATATCCCACTGCACCGGCCTCGACTGCACGCAGGACATCCCCATCAGTTGAATACGTTGTGAGCACGAGTACACGTATCGACGGATTGTTCGCAACGATCTGCTGTGTGGCCGAAGCACCGTCCAGCTCCGGCATGCGAATGTCCATCAGGACCAGATCGGGCCGCAGAGTCGTCGCGAGTGCAACAGCTTCCACACCGGTAGTGGCCTCTCCGACGACTTCGAGATCTGGCTGACTGCCCAGGCTGCCAACAAGGCCGCTGCGCACTATCGGGTGATCATCGGCGATGACAATGCGAATTGGTTGATTCACGTTGTCGGCGTGCGTTGTGGATTGGGCGGTGCCGTTACCGGCGCAAGAGGTAGTGCCAGGGTTATGCTGGTGCCGATGTTTGGACTGGTGTCGATTATCATGCGGCCACCGAGAGCTACGGCGCGCTCCCGCATGCCCGCGAGGCCAAGCCCGCCACGTTCACTCGCGACTTCAGTGATGCCGATTCCGTCATCGTCGATCTCCAGGAGCAGGAGATCATCGACACACGATAGACGCACATCAACTCTGCTTGCCGATGCGTGCCTTGCAATATTGACCAATCCCTCCTGCGTAGCCCGCAACAGCATTACTTCGGCGTCCTGAACGAGTGCCGGCACATCGAGGGCTTCGAACGAGGCATCGATACCGTGCAGCGATGACCATTCGCGCACGACGCGCTGTAGCGCTGCCGGCAGAGGGTTATCCGCAAGTGCGGTCGGGCGCAGCGCAAGCACCAGCTGACGTATCTCAGTCAGACTGGCTCGTGAGACTTCCTGCGCTCGAGCAAGATAGGGCGCAGCGAGCACCAGTCGGTGTGCCGCGACTTCAGCGTCGGCAGTCTCAGTGGGCGCGTACAGGGCAAGTTCCGCCGCCGACAGCTGAGCGACGATGCTGGTGAAGTCCTGCGCAAGTGTGTCGTGCAAATCGCGGGAGAGTCGCTGACGTTCTTCCAGCACGCCGGCCTCGCGCGACCGGGCGGCAAGATCGTGCTGCGCCGCGTCCAGGCGACGCAAAAGATCCTCCTGTACCGTAGCGTCACGATTGGAACGATGTATGTACAGGACAACAGTCCCCACTGCCACGCCGAATACCAGAATCGGGACCGCATTCAGGATGTTTACGTTGCCGGCACCGCCCGTGAGTCCTGCAAGCGCAAGCGCATTGACCGCGACAGCTGCGATGAGCGCAGCGAGGATCCACGGGAAGGAAAGAAACACGCAGGTCTGAAACAACACTCCCAGGACGAGATAGGTGTATTCTCGCTCATAGGCGGATGCCCACGCGATCGATGCGACGCATCCAGCGACGAATAATACGCTGCGCCATCGCTCCCGGACCAACCAATCGTATCGAGCGAAGCCGGCGACATGCCAGGCGACGAGGAGCGATAGCGCCAGGCCTAGCTTCGTTCCATTCACTCCGAGGAAAACAGCCTCAAGGGAACCAGCGCGCTTGGCCACCGTCCACGTGGCCGCGGCAAGCGCAACCAACTGCATCGCGGCCCACACGCGCAGCCAAACTCTGGCATGTCGAGCGAAGAGGGGTTCGATGGGAGCGCGGAGCCTGGCAATAAGCACGATGCCGTAAATGTCGTTGCTCGCGCCGATTTCTGCCATGACTTCCCACCAGCCTCGATCCTGCAACCCGCTCCTCTATCAATCAAAAGTTGTAGAAGTCGGCCGCCATCCGGACGATAGCGTGGCAGGCGTTCACGCCGACAAGTTTAAGCACAGGCAGTTTCTCTCAACGATCGTACAAGCAACCTCATGCAACGCGCACTCCGCGAATCGTTGTACCAGGGGATCGGCGCGCTCGGAATCAATCCGTTGCGCACCACCCTGTCGACCATTGGGATCATCATCGGCGTGGCGTCAGTCATCATGACGCTCTCGCTTGGTGACGGTCTCGGGAATTACGCGCGCGATGCGCTCGCGGTTACCACGGATGTCCAGACCGTCAGTGTAGCATCGCGAACATCGGTAATCCGCGATGGTTTTTCGTTTCCCGTTTCGGGTTACCCGATATTCACGCTGGTTGATGCCGCTGCGCTGCAACGAATTGTCGGTGATTCGGGAGAGGTTACGATGTCCGCGTCGGGTCGAGCGATCGTAATGTCGCCACCGGCTGCGCCGCGCGCGGTAGGTGTGAATGCGACGCTCGCGAACTTCGTCACATTCGGGCGAAAGGATGTGGATTTCGGACGATACTTCACTGACGCAGAGGCTCGGCGCAACGCGTCTGTCGTAGTACTTTCGCACAATCTCGCGGCGGCCCTCTCGCGCACGGGGGACCCGGCGTTGCTGCTCGGCCGCCCCGTCCGAGTAGGCGATCGCCCGTTAACTGTGATTGGTGTGATGCCTCCCTATGTAGGCGAGAGGTTCTTCGGCGTTTACGTACCCATTGGAGCGGCAGCGACGACGTTCCAATCGGCAGGCTTGGTGACGCCTACCATACAGGTAAGAGCTCGGAGTATTGAGGGCGTGAACGGCGTACACGATATGGTTGTGGGTTGGCTTGCGAGCCGCTTTCCGCACTGGGAGCGCGTCGTCGAGGTAGAGCTGGAGTCTGCGCGGCTCGTGCAAGTCAACAACGCAATGTTCGTGTTCAAGCTCGTCATGGGGGCGCTCGCCGGTGTATCGCTTGTCGTTGGCGGGGTAGGGATTATGAATGTGCTCCTCGCGAGCGTCACCGAGCGGACTCGCGAGATCGGGGTGCGGAAGGCAGTTGGAGCTACTCGTAGCGATATACTGTTACAGTTCCTCACGGAATCGCTGGCGCTCGCCAGCGCCGGCACATGTCTTGGCACTGTATTGGGACTCGCCGGTGCGTTTGGACTGGCTGCTGTCGCGCGCAAGTTCGTAGCCGGAATACCCATGTATGCCGCGGTTTCGACGGGCACGCTGGCTACAGCAGTGCTGGCAGCAACGACCGTCGGCCTCACATTCGGTATGTATCCGGCGCTTCGTGCCGCTCGGCTTTCTCCCATCGATGCGATAAGGCACGAGTGAGAACGAGCCTATTGTCGATCGGTCAACGCGTGCCGGCCGAAAGCAGCCATCGACCGGCGCCAAATCGCTGCACCCGGCCCAACTATTTCGGCGGAGCGATGCGACCAATGCGAACGCGCCACACTTCAGGGCCGTCCTCGATAGTATCCCATGTGAATTCGCCGTCGTTTTCCGCCGCGAATTGATACCATAGCGGTTTGGGATCGTGGTCGTTGACCAGGATGTACGCGCGACCAGTTTCAAGCGCGGCGAACGTGTCAAATATTATTTCGTGGCGCACCTTTGGAGTCTCCGGGCGCACATCGATTATGCGGTCTTGAGTTTTCATGAGAATTTCGTTCAGGGCTGACGTTCAATCGTCTCGAGCTTCTGCTCGACGCGGGAGAGATAGTGTAGAGTGCCGTTGAGTCGCTCGGCGTCGTCGGGAAAGCGATGCCGGAGGACTGACCAACCCTCAGCAGCGAGACGTGCGGCGTCCGATGGGTGACCGGCGTTGCCAAGTTCTCGGCATGCGCGCGCGAGGACGCGTGTAAGAGCATCGACGAGCGACGCTTCTGCATCAGGCGACGTTGCTTCCGCCATGGGCGACATGCGGGTACTTCCTGTGAAATGCGCCGGGCGGCGCGTGGGACAGTACTGATTTCAGTGGACAGGTTGAATCCCCGGTCGCGCGGGAATGGCGCCGTCCAGATGGCTCAATATCAATATAGCCAGACGGGCCCCGGGTCCGCTGTGGAATGGATTCCCGCATTCGCGGGAATGACGAATGCTCAGCGTGAATCCCCGTCTTCAATGCGCGCGAATAACCTACGTCAGATCACTTCGGCAGACGCCTGCATGCACTCGTGCGGCCCCTGGCCGCGCTCTATCTGGATGGTTGCGTGACAGATACCGAAGCGCTTTTGTAATTCCTGACATGTGCCGATGAGCATTGAATCATCGTCGCCAATACTCGGCTTCACCAGGTGCGCGGTGAGGGCGACGTCAGTCGTGCTCATACCCCAGATGTGCAGGTCGTGAACGTCAGCCACGTCGGGGATGGCACGAAGATATTCCTCGACTTTCGCCAGGTCGACGCTTTCAGGTACCGCATCGAGCGCGAGGTGCAGCGACTCGCGCAGCAGGCTCCAGGTGCCCAGGGTGATTACAACTACGATCATGAGGCTGACTACCGGGTCGACCCAAAGCCAACCGGTGACACCTATTATCAGTCCGGCGATCACCACGCCTAGTGAGACCGCTGCGTCAGCCGCCATGTGGAGGAAGGCGCCCCGAATGTTGAGGTCTCCTTTTCGGCCGGCGACGAACATAAGTGCCGTCGCCAGATTGATGGCAATTCCGAGGGCAGCTACCCAGACTACAGTTTTGCTGTTAACGACGTCGGGACTCTGGAACCTGAGGATTGCCTCCCAAGCGATTGCTCCGACTGTGATAAGCAGGAAAATGGCGTTGGCGAGCGCGGCGAGAATCGAGCTGCGCCGCATCCCATACGTATGCTTGCGAGTCGGCAGCCGCATTGCCAGAATCGCAGCGACCCACGCAAGCGCGAGCCCCAGCACGTCGCCAAAGTTGTGTCCCGCGTCGGCGACAAGCGCGAGTGAATTGGATCGGAGTCCGAAAACGACTTCGAGGACTACAAACGCAAGATTGAGCGATATCCCGATTGCGAATGCCGAGTTGTAGTTGGCCGGCCCGTGCGAATGGCTGTGGCCTGCGTGACTATGGCCCGCGTGACTGTGGCCTGCATGTGAATGTTGCGCCTGCAACACGGGCGGGCTCGCCATTATCGGCTGTGTTTGTACATCATGTCCACAAGCTCGTCATACATCGCGCTGGCCTCTTCCTCGCCGGTTCTGATCGCCGAGGTAGCGCAGTGCTTGAGATGGTTTCGCATCAGTTCTCGTCCGACGGCGCGAAGGGCTTCATGAGCGGACGATATCTGCGTCATGACATCCGCGCAATAGCGTTCTTCTTCAACCATCTTCTGGATGCCACGGATTTGCCCTTCGATCCGGCGCAATCGTTTGAGGTTGCGCTCCTTCGAGTCGCTGTCGACCCCGACCGCCTTGCGTGGTTCGCCCGTTGGTGCCGTAGCTGATGCCATTCTCCAGCCGCCTCCGTTGATGTGATCCAAATTCTCATTCATAAAATCCCTATAAATTCTTGCACATGCTTTCAGGCGATTCGCGCGCTTCGCAATCGCAGGCTATTGCCGACCACACTTACCGAGCTGAACGCCATGGCCGCGCTCGCCAGTATCGGACTCAGCAGGATTCCGAGCGAGGGGTAGAGCACACCGGCAGCGATCGGGATGCCGATTACGTTGTACGCGAATGCCCAGACAAGATTCTCTTTCATCGTTCGCATTGTTCGACGCGAGAGTTCGATTGCCTGCGCCGCGGCGCGAAGGTCGCCACGCATCAACACCACGTCAGCCGCTTCAGCGGCTACGTCTGCGCCCGTGCCAATCGCCATGCCGACGTCGGCCTGTGCAAGTGCGGGTGCGTCGTTGATTCCATCGCCGACCATCGCGACAACCTTTCCAGCGCTCTGCAATCGCTTGATCTCGGCGACCTTTCCGTCGGGCAGAACGCCGGCTACGACGCGATCAATTCCTGCTTCATGGGCGATTGCGTGCGCGGTGCGCTCGTTGTCCCCGGTCAGCATTACAACTTCTAGCCCCATTTGACGCAGCCGTTCAATCGCCGCGCGCGAGGATTGCCTGATGGGATCGGCAACAGCGATAAGAGCCGCGACCGATCCGTCAATCGAGAAGTACATGGGTGTACGTCCCTGTGCCGCGAGTTCTTCACCGCGTGATTCCATCTGCGCGATATCGACGGCATGCTCACGCATCAAGGCTGCATTACCGGCGATCAGGGTCATACCGTCCACGGTACCCATTGCGCCACTTCCGGCCACTGCGGTGAACGATGTGGCTGTCGAAAGTGCGAGATTGCGCTCCTTCGCGTAGCGAACTATCGACTCCGCAAGTGGATGCTCTGACGAAGCTTCAAAAGATGCGAATATCCGCAATACATCGTCATCGTTGCGAGACGCTTGCGGGGCGGTGACAAAATCCGTCACTGCTGGCTGGCCTTCGGTTACAGTGCCGGTCTTGTCGAGGACTACCGTCGTTACATCTCCCGCTCGCTGCAAGACCTCGCCGCCCTTTATAAGTACGCCGAGTGCGGCGCCCTTGCCGGTAGCAACCATTACTGCAGTCGGCACCGCCAGGCCCATTGCGCACGGACACGCAATGATGAGTACCGCGACAGCCGCCGCGAATGCGCGGACAAGCGGAGCGGATCCACCGCTGACGTCAACAGCAACGAACCATGCGACGAATGTGATCACCGCGAGTGAGATAACAACGGGGACAAAAATCCCGCTCACGGTGTCGGCCAACTTCTGGATCGGGGCGCGTGAGCCCTGCGCATCACGCATCAACCTGACTATCTGTGCAAGCACGCTATCGCTGCCAAGTGTGGTTGCTGCGTAGCGGAAGCTACCGGTTCGGTTGATCGTGCCGCCGATCACACGGTCGCCCGGCTTTTTTCCGACGGGCAGTGATTCGCCGGTGAGCATCGATTCATCGACCGAACTCTCGCCGGAAACTATGTTGCCATCAACCGCTATCCGCTCGCCCGGTCGCACCACCACGATGTCGTCCTGCCGCACGGAGTCCACGGGGACATCGACCTCACCTTGATCTCGAACCACGCGCGCTGTTTTCGGCTGAAGCTTGACGAGCGATCGCAGCGCATCCGAAGTCCGGCTCTTCGCTCGCGCTTCGAAGGCGTTGCCCATGAGGATGAGCGCGATTATGAATACCACGGCTTCGTAATACACATCCGGCGACACGCCGTGCGAGATGAAAAAGCCGGGCACAACCGTTGCGATCAGCGAATAGATGAATGCCGCTCCAGTGCCGACGGCGATGAGCGTATTCATGTCCGCAGAATGGTGACGGAAACTCGCCCACGCGCGGACGTAGAAGTGGCGACCGGCCCACGCCATCACTGTCGCCGTAACAACCAGCAAGATGTACGAGAGCACGTGTGGGTCAATCTCGTATGCCCACGGCGTGACACGTTCGAGCGCAGGGGTGAGCGACATCATCACCCAGTGCATGAAGGGATCTGTCACGGGTCCACCGACGGCGCGCGCGTCAGCCGCCATCAATGGCATCGAGAAGATCATCGCGAGCAGTGCGATGACGCCGGCCACAATCGCCTTCAGCCGAAGATCACGGAATTCCTCGGTCTGAGCTCGATCGCGCGCTTCCTGCTCTTCAAATGCGGATTGATCTGGCGAAGCAAGCTCGGCGCCGTAGCCAGTATCACGGATCGCCTGCACCAGATCGTCGGGTTTGACAATCTTCGGGTCGAATGTCACCGACGCGTTCTGCATCATCAGATTGACGGATGCATCGACAACGCCGGGCTGCTTCTGGAGCGCCTTCTGAACATGAGCCTGGCAAGCAGCGCAGGTCATTCCGCTCACCGGTATGCGTATCTGCTCCGCCTTCGCCCCTGGCGGTGAGTCGCTCGAACGTTCGCGAGTTGCGGTCACTCCGACGCTTCGCTAATCGGCAATCAGTGAACCGTGCAGCATGCTCATGCCACACATGAATCCATACTTCCCGGCTCGCGGTGGCGTCAGCTCGATCGTTGTCTTCTCGAACGGAGGCAGAAATCGCTTGACGCCGAAATCGGGGAATACGATTTCCTCCGAGCAGCTGGACGTTTCCTGACGATCAAACGTGAGCCGCACAGGCTGGCCGCTCTTTACTCGAATCTGAGACGGGTCGTATCCGCCCTTCACGATTATCGTGATTTCGGGTGCGCCGCCGCTCTCGGCCGCGCGAGCAGTTGCGGTACCGCGCGCGGCGCCAAAAAAATACCAGTAGACCCACGTGACGATCCCCGCGCCCGCCGCGATGACAAGCCAGTCTGTAGCATGCATCACCCTATGCGAGCCTCAGGCCGCGCGGCCGGCTGGCTGCGCCGGATATCCGGCGTCGGCGACAGCCTTCGATATCGCGGTGGCCGAGGTCTGCTGCGGGTCGAACGAAACTGAGGCGGCCCCGATGCTGACAGTTCCGACTGTCACGCCGGGGATGCTCTTGAGAGCATTCTCTACCCTTGCGACACAGTGCCCGCAGCTCATGCCGGACACAACCAGCGTCAGTGATTCCAATGTCGAAACCTCCGTAAACAAGTTTCTTGGAGGGGAAATTACGATACCTCCACCCCGTATTCTATATACCCCTGGGGGCTATGTCAATAGCTGAATGAGCCAAGCTCGGTTGGCTTCGCCGGCTGACTTCCGAATGGCGCACTCTCCGTGCATCATTCGGATTGCTTGGGGGACGCCGAGTTAGGCCATAATCACAGAAGCGAGGTTCGCAGATGGAAGAGCGCAATTCAAAAGCCCCCGACACCATAGTCCTGATACACGGACTCTGGCTGACGGCGCTCAGCTGGGAGAAATGGGTCAAGCATTACACGGACAAGGGATTTCGCGTAGTCGCGCGCAGCTGGCCTGGTATGGAGGGAAACATCGATGATCTGCGCCGCGATCCATCCGCGATTACAAACCTCGGGGTAACGGAAATTGTCGATCATTACGAGCGAATCGTCCGCGAACTCGATCGGCCTCCCATCATCATGGGCCACTCGTTCGGCGGACTCATCACCGAGATTCTGAATGATCGCGGACTCGGCGTATCCGCAGTGGCGATCGATCCGGCACCCGTCAAAGGGATCCTCGTATTGCCGTTCGCCGCACTTAAATCGGCATTGCCGGGCCTCAAGAACCCATTTGAACAGCATCGCGCGGTCGCCTTGACTCTTGAGCAATTCAACTACGCGTTCACGAATTACCTGAGCGAAGAAGAGTCATCACCGATTTTTGAGCGGTACGCGGTTCCGGGACCGAATCATGTGTTGTTCCAGGCGAGTCTGGCGAACTTCAATCCGCACGCCGAGACTACGGTCAACTTCCACAACGACGATCGCCCTCCGCTATTGCTGATTGCCGGAGGAAACGACCACACAGTCCCAGCTTCGGTAACGAAAGCGAATTTTGATCTCTTCAAGAAATCAAAAGCGGTGACAGACTACAAGGAATTTGCGGACCGCGTCCACTGGACGATCGGCCAGCCCGGATGGGAGCACGTCGCGGACTACGCTCTTGACTGGGCCGTCAAACACGCAGCGACCAAGTAACATCGCACTGTTCGCCCGAATTGCTGAACTAATTCTGTACCTGTCACAATTGCGGAAAAACGCAAAGGAGGCACCGGATCTCGTCCGGTGCCTCCTTTGCGTTTGAGCTCGTGTCCTCGCGGGATTACCAGACGGTCACGCCTCAGCCGTGTAATCCGCAGCGGTTGTCTGGTCATTTCCGCGACCGACGCCGAGTGCATTGAATACCGCGCTGAGCGCACACGTCACAATCACGTTTGCAATGAATGCGTAGAACGCTGAATATGCAGAAAGGTGAAATCCCCCAATCTTCAGCGGGAAAATCGAGGTGAAATGCTGCGACGCCGCCATGGCTGTTCCGCTCACCATTCCAACAGCCCAACCACTCAGCAACGCCCAGCGGTGGAACCATCGCGTGTACAAGCCAAACACGATAGTAGGAAAGGTCTGCAATATCCAGACTCCGCCAAGAAGTTGAAAATCAATTGCTTCCTGGCGCGCGTTCTGAAGCAGAAGTATGAATGCGAGCGCTCCAAACTTCACGACCAGCGACGAGATTTTCGCCATGCGCGCTTCCTGATGCGGTGTTGCATCCGGTCGAAAATATTCGCGATAGATGTTTCGTGTGAAGAGATTTGCTGTGGCGATCGACATGATCGCGGCCGGAACGAGCGCGCCGATCGCGATCGCCGAAAACGCGACGCCGGTAAACCACGGTGGGAACATCATGTTGAATAATGCCGGCACGGCATACTGCGCACCGTAAACAGGATCAGGTTTAATCCCCGCAGCGAACGCCATGAATCCAAGCAGCGCGATGAGGCCCAGCAGGATGCTGTAAGCCGGGAGAAAGGCGGCGTTGCGTTTGATGACGCTGCGGCTATTGCTGCTAAGTACTCCGGTAATAGAGTGCGGATACAGGAACAGCGCGAGCGCAGACCAGAGAGCGAGCGTTGCGTATGAACCGTACTGCGCGGGAGCGAGAAGCAGTTTTTGTTTCGGGATACTCGCGAAGATGTGTCCGTATCCTCCAAGTCTTGCGGGGATGATGATTACAGCAGCAATGACGACGATAAAGATCAGCGCATCCTTCACCAGTGCGATCATGGCGGGCGCGCGCAAGCCGCTGGAATACGTGTAGGCCGCGAGTATTACGAACGCGATGATGAGCGGTAGATCGCCTGCCAACCCGGCACCTCCGATGCCTACCGCTCCAAGCACGACCTGGATCCCGACAAGTTGCAGCGCGATATACGGCATGGTGGCGAGTATTCCAGACGCGGCCACCGCGAGCGCAAGCGTACTGCTGTCGTACCGCCCCCGCACGAAGTCCGCCGGCGTCACGTAGCCGTGCACCTTCGATACCGACCACAATCTTGGCATTATCAGAAACACGAGCGGATATACAAGGATCGTGTATGGCACCGCGAAGAATCCGATTGCGCCGGCACTAAATACAAGAGCGGGCACCGCGATGAACGTGTATGCCGTGTACAAATCGCCACCCAGTAGAAACCAGGTAACAACCGTCCCAAAGCGGCCGCCCGCGAGTCCCCATTCGTGTAGCAGATTCATATCGCCGCGTCGCCACCGCGCGGAGAAAAATCCGATACCGGTGACCAGCGCGAACAGCGCGATCATCACGGCGAGGGCGACAACGTTCACCCGACCGTCCGGGTTTGCCACATCCAACGTCGAGCCACCGTCATGGTTTGCTGTCCGTAATACGCGGACGTACGGGGCGTTCGGACACGTAAACCAGAATCGTTATAGCGGCGCTGACTACGATCCAAAGGAACTGATACCAGTAAAAGAATGGTATGCCGTGCAACTCGGGCCTGATCAGTGTGTAGCTGGAAACCCAGAGTGTTCCAACGTATGGAATGATCAGCAGAAGCGGCATCGCGCGCCGCCATCCCCGTCTCCTCTCGGCTAGCGCATCGTTGTCGGTGTTCATCCGGGCCTCCGTCTGTCGTTATGGCGCAGCGGTAAACTTAGGCCCATGGGTCAGGGCGGCAACCGGTCAATCGCTCCAACGCCCCTCGCCGATGAACGCAGCCAGGTGGCTTCCGCCATCAACGTGGTGAATTATGAGCCGGGATCGGGTATTATTCGGCGTGGTTCGATTCAGCGCAAACGCTTAAAGACGGGAGGTTGGATGAATAAGAAATCGTCGCGGAGCATTCCGGATTTCTCGCGTCACTCGGGAAAGCCCAAAGGACCGACGCCTGACGCGTCCGCACCGGTGAAGGCAAAGACAGTCACGGCACCGCCGCCGCGACCCAAGCCGCAGGCAGCTTCTTCAAAATCCGGTCAGCGCGGCCGTTAGTCCCGCTGTGGGGCCGCTCCGTCTGCCCGAAGTCCAGCAACTACTTCTGCCAGGATGTCATACGATTTCATGCGGGCCGCGTGGTCATAAATCATTGATGCAGCGATAATCTCCTGCACGCCCGTTGCCTTGCAGAAATCCGCGAGGGCGGGCGCTATGGTTTTGGAAGAGCCGACAAACGACGCAGCAAGTCTGGACGACGCTTGTGCCTTTTCAATCGGGTTCCAGTAGGACTCGATATCGTCGATCGGCGCAGGCAACTGACCCGGCGTTCCACGGAGCAGATTGGTGAATGCCTGTTGTGCCGAAGAGAAGAGTCGTCGCGCTTCTGCGTCCGTATCGGCGGCAAAGACGTTCACACCTGCCATTGCATACGGTCGGTCCAGTTGCGCCGATGGCTTGAACGATGACCGATATACATCGAGCGCATCCATCAGCGCATCGGGCATGAAGTGCGATGCAAACGCGTAGGGCAATCCGAATTCCGCCGCGAGCTGTGCGCCGAAAAGGCTTGACCCCAAAATCCAGAGCGGCACGTTGGTTCCCGCACCGGGTACGGCGCGAATTCGCTGTCCCGGCTGTATCGGCGCGAGAAGAGCCTGCAACTCCAACACATCCTGCGGAAACCGTTCCGCGCTCATCGGATCGCGTCGTAGCGCGCGCATTGTCGCCTGGTCCGCACCCGGCGCGCGCCCGAGCCCGAGATCGATGCGACCGGGATACAGTGATTCCAGCGTACCAAACTGCTCCGCGATGATCATTGGCGCATGATTTGGCAGCATGACTCCGCCCGCTCCAACACGAATGGTTTTCGTTCCACCCGCGACATATCCGATAACCACAGCGGTGGCTGCGCTGGCGATACCCATCATGTTGTGATGCTCGGCGAGCCAGAATCGGTGGAATCCCAGTCGTTCGGATTGCTGCGCCAATTCGAGTGTGTGTTTCAGTGCGTCGGCAGGGGTCAGGCCGGCGGGAATGGGAGCGAGATCAAGGACCGAGAACAGAGGCATACTCATATTTGAAAGCTGTGCAAGTTCGCGGCTCAGACCTTGGCGACAAACGCAAAAGCCGTCTGGTGGAGTGGGCTTGTAGTCCGGTAACTGTATGCCGCTGTTGGAGGGAGTGAGCCGAGGACGCTTCTCCCAATCGCCATGATTCCGACCACGATCAGCGCAAGCGCTACGATGATGCCGCCGAGTCGCACTGCCAATTCACTCCTCACATTTTCGAGCTGCTGACCGATCAGGAACGCGCCGTGTGTGGCTAGAGCCGCGAATATCATCAGTATGAGATGGCCCGTTACCGCATCGGGGAAAATGCCACCCATCATGAGGGATATACCGAGCACGATTTGAAGGTCCAGAAGACCAACGAATACAGTGGAAAGTTTGCGTGCTACGGGCGCCACGCGGCCAGTTGCGACGCTGTATGTCAGCGCCAGAACTGCAGCGACCGCAACCAGCAGTATCAGGTAACGGAGCCCGGAGTGCGTATAGTAGAGAATTTTCATTTGTTAACAGTGGATTCGCCCAGGTTGTCGAGCACTACGACGGCGTTGCGCACCAGGCCACTTCGCTTCGCGCGCTTGATTGGAGACTTCCGGAACGCAGCTCTGAATTGTTCGTCGTCCATTGCGATTACCTCAGCAGCCAGCGTGTGTGCGCCCTTCAGTGCGATCACCTGCCGCGCTGCAAACGACGGTTCAGTTGCATCTCTCGAAAACTTCACATTCCACGGACACACGTCCTGGCAAATATCGCAACCATACAAATTCGCGCCGATCGCCTCCTTGAGCGTCTCGTCGATCGGCCCCTTCTGTTCAATAGTCTGATATGAAATGCACCTCGTCGCGTCCAGCACATGTGGCGCGACAAACGCGTTCGTTGGACACGCGTCGAGGCAACGCGTGCAACTCCCGCAGTGATCTGATTCAAACGGCTGGTCGGCGCGAAGCTCAAGATCCAGCAGCAGTTCGCCCAAAAAAAAGAACGAGCCCAACGTCGGATTGAGAAGGTTGGTGTTCTTTCCGATCCAGCCCAGTCCGGCGCGTTGCGCCAGATCACGCTCGAGAATCGGACCAGTATCAACGTATGGTTTGCCGCGTATCGAGCGCCCCGCAGCAGCTTCGATCCAGCGATGCAGCTCGTTCAGCCGGTCAACCATCAGGTCGTGGTAGTCGTCTCCGCGCGCATATCGAGCGACCGGACCAGGTGGTTGCGTGCCACCATAATTCATCGCGACAACGACCGCGCTGCAAACTCCTTCGAACGGAGTCCGCGTGTCGTGTCGCTTCTCCGCACCTCGTTCGAGGTAGCCCATATCTCCGGCGTAACCAGCGGCTATCCATGCGTCGAACAGCACCGCGGATTCTACCTTACCCAGACTTGTGATTCCAACCAGGTCGAAGCCGAGCTCGTGTGCGCGAGTCTTGATTGCATCTTCAAAGCGATCCAGGGTCGAGTTCACCGTCGGACTTACGGTCGCCCCGCCTCCGCTCATTTCTTCGCTGCCCAGCGGACATACCGCTCGGCGTCGAGGACAGACGGGATCGCGTCCGGCGATCCGTACGCCGTGTCCATACGCCAGCGTACGTAGTCTCTGTCCGGAATTGGAAGAAATGGCGGTCTCAGGTACCAGCGCCTGTTCCGAAAGCGCCAGCTCACACGCGCAAGATCGACCGCGAGCGACGGGTGGCGAATCGAACGGGCGCCAAGTGCGACGGCCAGTCTCAGCATGGACATGACAACAATCTAGGCGGCCGGTGCGCGGCCGGAACCGCCTACTACGCAGTTCGCCCTTCACAGCGAGCCGCACTTTTGTCTAGTTTCAATCATGACGGTGCACGGCGTGTCAGCGTGATCAAACTCGGCCTCATCTCCGATACGCACGGTCTGCTGCGCCCCAGAGTCCATTCCGTATTTGAGGGAGTGGACGTAATCCTTCATGCCGGCGATGTCTGCGGCGACGACATCCTGCTCGAACTTGGCGCCATAGCGCCGGTCCACGCCGTTGCCGGAAACTGTGATCCGATCGACGATCCGAACCTCCCGCTGGTTTTCGAACATACGTTCGAAGATGTTCGCGTCCACATGAGTCACGGCAATGAGCTGGGCAGGCCGAAGCCTGAGCAACTGCTTGCCGCGTATCCTGATGCGGACGTCATCGTTTACGGCCACACGCACCATCAACTGATATTCAAGACCGGTGACGTGATGCTGGTAAATCCTGGCTCCGCAGGCCAGCGCCGTTTCAACATGCCGCCGACGGTGGCTTTGATGACGATCGCCGGAAGCCACGTCGCGGTGGAGCTGGTCGCGCTTGAGTAATGCAGATCCTGCCCGCGAATGACTGATCTTCCCGAATCCGTTGCCACTCCGCTCGGTTTCTGCGAAGTACGCGTGTTCACGATTGATACCGGCGACGGAGTCGTCGTGCGGGAGGTAGCGAAGCGAGTTCTCGCCGCGCAGGCCGGTGTTGCAGTCGACGCAATCGATATATACGCTGCGCCAAAGGGAAAACCACTGCTGCGGAACGATGAGTCGCTGCATTTTTCCATATCGCATTCGCGAGGGATCGCGATGCTCGCTGTGACGCGTGTTGCCGCTGTTGGAGTGGATCTCGAACAGATGCGCGCGGTGCCGAACGCGGAGACCATTCTTCGACGCTTTTTCCCACACGAGGATCTGAACGCGATTCTATCGGACGACAAGCGCGATTTTCGATTCATGGAAGCGTGGACTCGCTCAGAGGCGCGCGTCAAGGTCCGAGGCGCAAGCGTCTGGGAGGCGGCGACGCCAGATCCCGCGAGCACCGTTCGCAGCCTGGATGCACCTGACGGGTTTGTGGCATCGATCGCGGTGGCCAGCGAAGCGTGGGTCGCGACCCAGCACAACATTTTAGTCGCCGACGTCGTAGCCCCGTAACAGGCTCGGCATGGACAGGCCGAGTCATGCGTTCCATACTTACAAAACGTACGAACGCATTTTGCCCACACAGTCAATTCTGTCAGCGAGCCAACATGTACCGTCTCCAGTCGTTGATCACCGCATCAGTCGCACTTGCCATCGCGGCCGCCAGCACGTCACCGGTTGGCGCACAATCAGCGCCGACTTTTGACAACGCGCATTTCGATCTGCGCTACAGGATGGTCGGGCCCGCGCGCGGTGGTCGAGTTACTACCGTCATGGGCGTGCCATCGGAGCCGCGGACATTCTATATGGGTGTCGCGAGTGGAGGACTGTGGAGGACGACGGATGCGGGAGCGAGCTGGGTGCCCATTTCGGACGGCAAGATCCCCGTTGGCTCGATGGGTTCCATCGATGTCTCGATCTCGAATCCGAAAGTC
>JBDTAZ010000069.1:0-3886 GCA_039924325.1 Gemmatimonadaceae bacterium | reverse complement strand
GAGTGAGATGGAACCCCCGTGAAGTTCAACCGTCTTCTTCACGACAGACAACCCGATCCCCGTTCCCTCGACTCGGTCCCGGGATTCGAGCGTCTGGAAGATTCCAAATATGCGCTCGTGGTATTGTGGTTCGATACCAGGGCCGTTATCGGAGACACTGAAGGCATACTTGTCGCCGCGGTCCAGGGCGGAGATGCGAATCGATGCCCCGGGTCGCTTGTTGTACTTGATCGCGTTGCTGATGAGGTTCATGAACACTTGCTGGAGCGGAGTTCGCTCAGTCGAAATCACCGGCATTGCGGGTTCGATTTCGATCGTGACTTCCGGTGGCGGTGCGAGCAGCTCCACGATATCCGTGAGGAGTACGCCGACATCTACTGTTTCGATTTGCGAACGTACGCGGCCGGCGCGCGAGTACTGGAGTATTCCGTCTATCAAAGCCTCGAGACGCTGAACGCGACCGCGAACCAGCGCCATCTTTTCGACCACATCAGGCTGTACTGAATCGCCAAGATCTTCCTCGATCCACTGGGAAAGATTTGCAATCCCTCTGAGCGGTGCCTTGAGGTCGTGTGATGCAACGTAGGCAAACTGATCGAGTTCCGTGTTGCTTCTGGCCAGCGCTGAAATCAGTCGATCCCGCTCACGGTCGGCGCGCTTGCGCTCTGTGATGTCGCTGAACGCTATGACGGCCCCCACCGTGCGTCCGCCCGCTTGAATTGGAGATGCCGCAAACTCAACCGGGATGGCTCGCCCGTTCGCAGTCCAGAAGACGTCGTCCGCTACGCGCGCTGGTACTCCGGATTCGGTGGCAATGTGGATAGGGCATTCATTGCTCGGGTACGGCGAGCCGTCCGGCCGGCTATGATGCAGCGCTTCGTGCATATCCTTTCCAAGCAAGTCGCCGCGTTCGTACCCCATCATCCGCGCGCCTGCGTTGTTGATGAACGTACACTTGCCGGCTTCATCCATGCCGTAGATGCCTTCCTCGGTCGATTGGAGCAACTGCTCAACGCGCATGAGCGCGCGTTCCACTGCTGTATTCGCGCGATGAAGCCCATCGTTGGTCGCGCCAAGCTGTTCGGTCAGAAGTGTTGACTTGCCGAGTTCCTCGGACAGTTTCGCCGATTGCTCTTCGATTGTGTCTTTCGCGTCTTCAAGGGCTTTTACTCCTGACCGGAGCCAGAGCATCGTGACAACAGAAAGTGCTGCCGCGAGCAAGCTTCCGATCACGATGATCAGTATTACCGCACGCTTCCTGCTGTCGTAGATGTTTGTGCGGCTATCCAGGAGGTCGGACTGCGTGTCCTTCATCTCGGAGATGAGCTGACGAGCCCTGGCCGTTAGCCGAGCGCCGCGTCCTGCAATTACGACCTTGAGCGCCGAGTCACGCTTTCCTGATTGTGCCAGGACGACAGTCTCATTCATCTCGACAAGCTTGGCGTCGACCACCAGCGAGAGTGAATCGATCCGCGCGCGTCGAATGCTGTTATTGACTGAGAGCTCGCGAATAGTCGCAAGTTCATGGTCGAGGTCAGTCCGCGCTGAGTTGTATGGAGCGAGGTAACTGGTGTCCTGAGTCAGGATGTACCCCCTCTGGCCGGTCTCTGCGTCCACGATTGTGGCCATCGCGCGGTCTAGTTGGACCCGCACTGATTCCGAGTGCTGGACAGCATCTGCGGCCTTGCCGGATTCCAGAAGCGCGTACAGCGAGGCCACGCCAACCAGCAATATCACGAGGGCTACGCCAAGGGCGGCCGTTAACTTGAGACGGAGTGACACTTATAGTTGAAATTGAAAGGGCCGAAATGTTCTACTTCGGCGGGTGGTTTGATACCGTGCGCGCCGGAGCCGGACCGACCCGGGCTTTGCAATGCTATAATTGGGCCTAACCAAAAACATGCCATGTTAGAGCTACCACCGCTTCATATCCCAGTCACCAGGACCGCGCGGTACTACCAGATCGGAACCCCTGGCAACCTGGTACGAGACGTCTGGATTGTCTGTCACGGGTTCAGCCAACTGGCGGCGGATTTTGCAGTGCCGTTCCAGAGCCTCGCAGACGACTCCAGGTTGATATTGGTGCCCGAGGGGCTTTCGCGGTTCTATCTGGATACCACACCCGGGCATACGGGCGCCAGCAAGGTCGGGGCGCTGTGGATGACGCGGGAGGACAGGGACGCCGAAATAGCTGACATAGTCAACTATCTGGACACCCTATACGAGCGGATTTTGGGACAACTCGCTGCGCACGGCGTCACCCGGGATCGGATTCGGGTCCACGCACTCGGCTTCTCCCAGGGCGGTCCGGCCGTGTCGCGCTGGGCAGCCAAAGGGTCGGCAGTGGTCGACCATCTCGTGCCGTGGGCACACGCGATTCCCCAGGACGTCAACGTCAGGGCCTTGGGCGAGCGTCGACCAGACCTGCACATCGACATGGTTTACGGCACACGTGACCGGTTCATCGCCGAAGATGCCATCGAGGAGCAACGCGCCATCCTCGAAGCCAGCGATGTGCCCTTCCTGATGCGTGCCTTCAAGGGCGGACACGCGCTGAACCTGGCAATGCTTCGGGAACTGATGGCGGAGTAGGAGCCGACTTCCCGGTGACGGGGTGGGAAGCGGCGGGATAGGCGGTTAGGTTTGGAGACTGGCCGTCCGGCAGGCAATGGCGGCACACGGCACCGTGGCCAAGTGGTAAGGCGGGAGACTGCAAATCTCCTATTCGTCAGTTCGATTCTGACCGGTGCCTCTTGTGGGGATTGGGATCTCTGCAGCGGGCGACACGTGCACCGTGCGGAATTTCCAATGCGCGGGGAACTCCCTCGCTTAATCCAGCTGTCCGTCAGAATATCCGAGTATGAAGAACTCGAGATATTTGTGCCAACGATCGCAGCGTCCGGCAATGTTCTCGAATCCACCGCGTTCAGCTTGCTAGTTTTTCGCGGAGCGCGCCTGGGAGTCGACGACTAACGCTTCGTTTGAGCGCGCGGATTGCCAGGTCCAACCGGCGCTATATTCTCACCGCATGTCACCCGTTCGCAAAGTCCCCACTCTCTCGGCTCGGCGATATGTGCAGCCGCTCCGCGAGGGAGGTTCACTCCCGGCAGTCGTCGATACCGATGACGGCCTTTTCGTTGTAAAGTTTCGTGGCGCTGGTCAGGGTGCCAAGGCGCTCGTCGCAGAACTCATCAGTGGAATGCTCGCGACGGCGCTCGGGCTGCCGGTGCCGGACCTTGCGCTCGTTCAGGTATCGGAGACGTTCGGTAGAAGCGAACCCGATCCCGAAATAAGTGATATTCTCCGAAAGAGTCACGGGATCAACGTTGCGCTTCGTTATCTCGACGGTGCGTTCAACTTTGATGCGACCTCGGCTGGTGATCTGATCGACGCACCACTCGCGACGCGCATCGTCTGGCTGGATGCGCTGCTCACCAATCCTGATCGTACAGCGCGCAACACCAACATGTTAATCTGGGAACGCACTCCCTGGCTCATTGATCATGGCGCTGCGCTGTACGCGCATCATGACTGGGCTTCGGTCAATTCTGCGCGCGTGCATTCTCCGTTCCCACTGATCCGTGACCACGTGTTGCTCGCTCAGTCAAACGACGTGGCTTCCGTCGACGAGCAGATGGCTGCAACTCTCACCAGTGATGTCGTATCGGATGTGCTGGAGCAAGTGCCGGATGCATTGCTCTCCGACCCAGCATTCCAGGCCGATGGAGATACACCGGCAGGAGCACGTGCGCGCTACGTTGCATACCTGAATGAGCGACTCGCAAGCCCACGAGACTTTGCGCTGACTGCTTCCAAAGCACGCTCGGAAAAACTGATAGAGGTGCCGCTCCAACGAACGGCTCGGCGGTAATGGCGTGACACAGCC
>JBDTAZ010000068.1:0-12658 GCA_039924325.1 Gemmatimonadaceae bacterium | reverse complement strand
GCAAACCCGCGATTCCTTTATGCCGGATGCTATCAGGGCGCGATCACCGAATTCGATCGTGAAACGAAACACGAGCGCAGCGTCATGGAGTATCCAGCGCTGGGGCTTTCCACCTCGCCAGAGCTGCAGAAGTACCGCTTCAACTGGAGCGCGCCGATCACGACGTCTCCGATCGATCGCGATATCATCTATCACGGCGGCAATCACCTCTTCAAATCGAGCGACCGCGGCCAGACGTGGGCAGTTATCAGCCCAGATCTCACGCGAAATGAAATCGCGCACCAGGGACCCGGTGGCGCGCCGATCACCAACGAAGGCGCGGGCGGCGAAGTCTACAATACCATCTATTACATCGCTCCGTCGCCGCGCGACACCAACACGATCTGGATCGGAACTGACGATGGTCTCGTGCAGGTCACGCGCGATGGCGGACGCTCGTGGTCCAACGTGACGCCAAAGGGTTTGCGGCCCGGGTTCGTCAATGCGATCGAGATCTCACCGTTCGAGAGCGGCACGGCATACGTCACTTACGACGGATATAAGTGGAGTGACTGGTCACCGCAGATCTACAAGACGACCGATTTCGGTCGCTCATGGACGAAGCTCGTAAACGGAATTCGCGAGGACGACCAGGTGCGAGTGGTACGCGCCGATCCGGTACGCCGCGACGTACTCTACGCAGGAACGGAAACTGGCGCGTACGTTTCGTTCAGTGACGGTCAGCACTGGGAGAGTTTGCAGGCGAACCTTCCCGTGGTTCCTGTCACGGACCTGCAAATTCGTGATGGCGATCTGGTTGTGTCCACTGAAGGTCGCGCTTTCTGGATCATGGATGATATCACCCCGCTCGAGCAAAACGCAGAATCCGTCTCTGCCAGCGAAGCGAAATTGTTCAATCCGCGACCGGCACATCTCACGACGTGGGGCTCGACCAACGCACGCGATGCAGGCGAAAATCCGCCCAGCGGCGCGATCATCTACTACCACGTCGCTACTGGAACGGACTCAACCAAACTCAAATTAGAGATCGTGAACGTATCGGGCGCTGTGGTGCGCACTTATGCGAGCAAGACGAAGCCAGGATCTCCGGACCACGCGATTCCAGGGACAGCCGGTATGCATCGTATCGTCTGGGACCTGCGCGGCGCTCCGCTCGCCGCACCAAAGGGGCTGACCTTCTTCGGATCTACGGCAGGCTCGATAGTGGGGCCCGGCACGTACAGCGTTCGGCTCATCTCGAGTGGCCGAACCCTTTCAGCGCCGCTGCAAGTGCTGGAGGACCCACGCAGCAAGCTCACTGCCACACAGGTCGCAGAGCAGGTTGAGACGATGCGTACGATCACCGATCGCGCCAGCGAGATCTTCCGCGATGCCACGCGGCTCGACGACGTGCGCGATCAAGTGAAGCTGATCGTAGCGCACGCTGGTGATCTTCCTGACAGTGCCAACGTATCGTCCACCGGCAAACGACTCGAAGCGCGGCTCGATTCGCTCAGCGTTGAGCTGGTGCAACCGATGCACACCAACGGACAGGATATTATCATCTTTCCGAACGGTGTGGTGGATGAGTGGCTGTATCTCGCGCGAAGCGTTGACGGATCATTCATGCCGGTCACCGGCGGAGTGAAGCAGCGGTTGGCGGATCTGCAACAACAATGGCAGGCGATGCACTCGCGCATGGACGATCTACTTGGCGCGCAGATCAGCGCGTTCAACTCGATGCTCGGCGGCAAGGCGGCTGTAATCGTGCCGAAAGCGCGGGGCGCTGATTGATCGCGACAGTCCGTCTGTAGCGTTCGGCAACTTCACGGTAAGGCGAACGGGGAGTTGCTACACGACACCGCGATGTAGCTACTTCCGGCGCAACGATTGCCCAAGTGTCAAGCGAGTAGCTCGTGCCCCTGGTGCGGTGCGTTGACGGGGAGTTTTCTTGCGGATCGCACTCGGCTCTCAACGATTTGCAGGGCGGCGGCGTAACAGAGGCGACCTGGACAGATAACAATCTTGCGCGATGCTACATTGTATTGCGCAGACACCCAGACATGGAGCGCTTCCTGTGGTGGCGCTTCCTTCCACGCCACTCACGGAGAGTCGAGGAATGCTTCACATGAACAGCTCGCTCCGCGCCGGTCGCCAGGGCAGCATTGCGACAATTGCGGCAATGTTACTCCTCGGTGCCGCTGCGGCACCGGCACGCGCGCAGACGGCATCATCTCCACAGCAGCTGAACAGCAACTCTGTTGGCCACGCTAACTGGGCGCTCGCCGACCGGTTCAATCCCACCACTCTCAAGCCGGTCATGTACAGCTCCGCTGTAGAGCCGCGATGGCTGGGCAAGAGCGATTCGCTCTGGTACAACTGGCGCGATCATACGGGCTCGCATTTCTATCTCGCCGTACCTGCCACGAAAACAAAGCGGCCCCTCTTCGACCAGGTCAAGCTCGCTGCTGCGCTGACCGAGATCGGACATCGGGCGTTCGATGCACAGGATCTACCGTTCAAGACGCTCAACTTTACCAAGAACCACAAGTCGATCCGGTTCAGTGTTGATTCCGTTCGCTACGACTGGAATCTCGCGAGCGAGTCGCTCAGGAGCTTGGGCCACATGGACCCGGACTCGATTCCGCACGACGAGGAACGCGAAGAGAACGTGCGCGGTGGCCGCGGAGGTGGCGGTGGAGGAGCGCCGGACTTCCGCGCTTACTCGCCCGACAGCACCGCGTTCGCATTCGCGCGAAACCACAATCTCTTTCTCGTTGAAGTGGCGACCAAGGATACGACCCAGATCACCACGGACGGAGTGAAGGACTACAGCTTCGGATTCCAGGACACGACTGGCATTCAGTTGCTCGACGAGAATCTTCAGAAGGCAGCACGTAAGCGCGCGAAGGAGCTCCGTGTGCGCGCCAATGTTGTGTGGTCGCCCGACTCCCGCGCGTTCGCGGTCATTCGGACCGACTCGCGCAAGGTCAAGAGTCTTTATCTTGTGAACGACTTGGCCGAGCCTCGGCCGACTCTCATGAGTTACAAGTACGCGATGCCTGGCGAAGTGAATGTTCCGCAACAGGAGCTGTATGTGTATCGTCGCGGCACGAAGGGACTTACGCCTGTCAACGTGAGCAAGTGGAAGGACCAGCGTTTGATGGACGTCCACTGGAGAGTTGGCTCAGAGAAACTGCGTCTCGTTCGTCGCGATCGTCTTCAGCGTGATCTGGAATTGATCGAAGTGGATCTCGCGAGCAAGAGTGTCACGCCGCTCATCAGCGAGTCCATCAAGCGCGCCGTCACTGAATCTCAGCCGGTTCGTTACGTAAAGCGTGGCGGCGACATGATCTGGTGGTCGGAGCGCTCTGGTTGGGGGCAGTACTATCTCTACAGCCCCGACGGGCATCTCAAGCGGGCGCTCACCTCGGGCCCGTGGCACGCGGACAAGATCGCGGAAGTCGATACTGTACGCGGCGTTGTGTGGATCAATGGAGAAGGGCGTGAGAAGGGTGAGAACCCATACTTGCAGCACCTGTATCGCGTGAACGGCGACGGCACGGGTTTCGTGCTGCTCGACGCCGGAAACTACAATCACGACGAGACACTGTCGCCTACGAAACGTTACTCGGTGGATAACTATTCGCGCGTGGATTACGTACCCAAGTCCGTGATTCGCGATGCTACGGGCGCAGTGGTGATGCAGCTCGAGAGCATGGATATCTCACCGTTGATCCAGCGCGGCTGGAAGTCGCCCGAGACATTTGCTGTCAAGGCGGCGGACGGTACCACTGATGTTTACGGCAACATGTGGAAGCCGTTCGATTTCGATTCCACGAAAACGTACCCCATCATTGCTCACGTGTATCCGGGCCCGCAGACGGAGTCGGTGAACAATTCCTTCCGCGGAGATGCGGGCGAGCAGCAGCTGGCGCAACTCGGGTTCATCGTCATTCAGATCGGCAACCGTGGTGGTAGTCCCATTCGCTCAGTGGCGTACCATCGGTACGGTTACGGCAACCTTCGCGATTATGCACTGGCTGACAAGAAGGCCGGTATCGAACAGCTTGCTGCTCTGCATCACTGGATCGATCTCAAGCGTGTAGGTATCTACGGCCACTCGGGCGGTGGGTTCCTCACTGGTGCCGCGATGATGCAGCCACCGTACAATGATTTCTTCAAGGTCGGTGTTGCCGAGTCGGGTAATCACGACAACAACATCTACAACCAGAACTGGAGCGAGGAGAATCAGGGCGGCAAGTTGGAAAAGAAAGGCGCAGACAGCGCGGGCACGTCTACTGCGGGACGGCGTCGGAACGCCACTCCCATGAGTGAGTCTGATACGACCACTGCCGACGACAGCCTTAAGTACGTCATCCACGTGCCGACCAACATCGAGCTTGCGAAGAACCTGAAGGGTAACTTGCTGCTCGAAACCGGTACGATGGATAATAACGTGCACCCGGGGAATACCATTCGTCTGGTGAACGCGCTGATCCGTGCGAACAAGCGGTTCGACTTCATGGTGCTACCGGGCAAGCCTCACGGTTACGGTGACATGGTACCGTATACCAACCGGCTGATGATGGAGTACTTTACCAGGCACTTGTTGGGAGACCAGGATCAGGAAGGTGCGGTCTACGAGCACAACCAATAGCGTCTAAGGAAACGAGAGCGGGTCTTGCGCCGTGCAAACGCGGCGCAAGACCCGCTCTCGTTTTTTCTCCTCTCAATCGACGATGAACAGCTTCGCACCTACTGCTGTGATGGAGCGATGCGGCTCACCGCCGTCGGCGACCTGGTAGCTCATTCCTGGTGTCAGGACAAAAGTTCTTCCATCTCTCAGCTCGGTGCGGAGTTCGCCTTCCAGGCACAAGAGGATGTGGCCCTTGGCGCACCAGTGATCGGCTACGTAGCCGGGTGAGTACTCGACCATTCGGACTCGGATGCCACCGAAGTTTCGAGTTCGCCAATGCGCGACGCCCGACTCTCCCGGGTGCACCGTACTATCGATACCCGACCAATCGGTTGTCCCGAATGGGATATTCTGCATGTCCATATTCGCTGCTACCTCCGCGTCTACTTCTTGGTCGCTGGGGCTGGTGGCGGCGCTATGCTGTTGAACATGTCAACGACGTACCGCCACTTGCCGTCGGTTCCCCTTCGCAGGACCTCAGCGTACTTATCGGTCTCTGCGACTCCGTTCATCTTGAATGATACGGTCCCTACGATGTAGGCCAGATCGCCGGTTCCATATGCAGTTGTTGGGGTAAGTACGAACTCACTGGCGCCGCCAGCCAGGAATCCCTCTACGAGCGTGCGCGTGCCAGCCTTGTCCAGGACGGGGGAGTCAGGCGGCATAAAGTGTGTTTCGTCTGCGTAGACAGCGAGCACAGACGCGGTATCCTTTGCATTCATCGCGGCCGCGAATGCGGCGTCTACTGCCTTGACGGAATCGAGCGTCGCCGCCGAGAGGGGAGGGGAAGCGATCGCGGCCGCGGGAGTCTCCACCTTCTCGGTGCAGGCGACGGCGACAAGAGCGAGGCCCAGCATAATTGATGCGCGCATTCAGAATGCTCCGATCGGGTGAGGGGTGAAATGTACGGTAACGTATGGTTCCGCGCAGAACCTACGCGATCGAAGTGCCATCGACGTCGCTGTTTACTTCGGCTTTTGTGGAGGCCAATGCCAACCATCCAATACAGACCGATGCTGCAACGATCAGTGTGCCAATGGACCGGATGTCGCGTGCGATCGCCGTATCTTTTGGAAGGACGCCCCAGACGCCGAGCAGGAAGTTCCAGTCGTGCTCGCCCCCGCCTACGAGCGGTAGATCCATTGCGCGCGCGTCTGCTACGTAGCGCGCGATATTCCAGCAGTTCTGCCCGACCCACCAGAGTGGTATTGTGGCCGCGTGCCGATCGCCGCGCAGCCAGAAGTAGATCACGAACAGGAGCGGCACGATCAGCTGAAACAGCGTGCCACCGAGAGCCGTGATCACCTCGCCGCCCCATCCGAAGACGATGTGACCGGTTTCGTGTATGGGTAGATCGAGCCCGTCGAGAAAGCGAAACTGATCGGGCGATGCCACGCACCAGACACCGTACATGGCGAGCCCCACCGTCAGCAGCTGACGCCAGCGCCGCTCGGTGCGCGTAATGACTGGGGCGTCGTTTTCAGACTCCATCAACTCTGACGAGTCGCTGTCACGCGCGGTAATATGGATGGCCGAGTGACTTCATCGAAAGTAAGCGACCGCCGCTCCAGCAAGGAGTGCCGCGAACCCGAGACCCAGTAGCAGATTCATCCGATTGCGCCGGCCCTGATCGGCCGCGTCGCCGTCGGCTTTGTTGCGGCTGAGCCCGCTTGCAACAACGAACCACGAGATGAAAAAAGCAGCTCCAACAATGTAGAGTGCGAGCGAGAGATATCTGCTGGTCATCTGTCACGTCCTTGCGGCCTGCATGACCGATTCGAGTTGAGGTGTGTCAGGTCAGAGTGAGCTACAATCGCGTTTGGCGATAATCACGTCAGCGCTTCGCAGCGCCCACGTGACTACTCCGGTCAGCCGTTGTTAACGCCGCTGCGTTGCTCCCCAGCTCCGTGGTGGAACTTCGCACCGCGGAGCGCGCATTGGCTGTCCAGTACGCGGATTGATTCCACCCTCTACGCGCGTGCGCGAAACAAAACTCGGATCTTCCGAAGCTTCGTACGCAAACAGCGCGACCAGTGTGGCGTTCCGCTTCACGTTGTCGAAGTTGATTTTGTCGTACGTGTCACGATTGGTATGCCACGTGTAATCGGTGTATGACCAATCTGACGACGTCAGAAAGAATCCGGGCGCACCGTAGCAGTCGAATGCATCGCTGTCGGTGCTCTCGTCATGGGGGACACCCGGCAGCACGAGCGTGACGTTGCTTATCACGCTCAATGGCATCCGTGACATCCACCGTGCGAGCGATGGCGCAGCGTCAATGAATCCGTTCGTCTGAACGCTGTCGATCTCGCCGGTGCCGTTGTCCTGATTGAACAGCGCCTGGAGTCCTTTGATCACTTCCGGATGGTCGGCCGCGAAAGCCGACGAACCAATCTCGCCTTCTTCCTCACCGCTCCAGTGTCCGACGAGGATCGTGCGCTTGGGGTGCGGATACTCCTGCTTTAGAATGCGCATCGCCTCGAGCATTGTGATCGTACCCGTGCCGTTGTCGGTACCACCGTCGCCGGAGTCCCAGGAGTCGAGGTGCGCGGAGAGCATGACATATTCGTTCGGCTTCTCGCTTCCCTTGATCTCGGCGATCGTATTGAACACCGGCGATTCAGTCGGCGCGACTTTAGCTTCAGCGATTGCACGGACGCGTGGGCCCTGGCCGTTTGATGCAAGCCGAGCCAGGAGCGAGTAGTCCTCGCACGACACATCGAACGATGGAACGCTACCGCCGCGCGACGATTGAATCTTGTCAACGCCCCAGCCGCGCGACCAACCGTTCGAGAGCACTCCCGCAACACCAGCGCTTGCGAGCATTGCCGGAAGTGCACGCAGGTTTATGTGCGCAGCGGTGAGTCGTGCACGCCATTCTCTGGCTGCACTGTCTCGCTGAAAAACAGCGTGCTGATACGTTGCGGAGTCGGCCCATGCACGAATGTCGGCATCGGGACGACAGGTAGTTTGTGGCTCGCTGATCAGTACAAGCTTTCCCTTCGCCGACTGAAGCCAGCGTGCGAAGCCTGCGCTGTCTGTGATTTGGCCGGAGGCTGGAATAATGACGACGTCCGCGGTGACTCCACCGGCGGGTGTGGTCGCGCTCCATGCGTGCATCGTTGCCTCCAGAACGCGATATCGTGGCGACACGAGTTCGAGCGTGCTCTTGCCGCGTGTCCAGTCGCGCCAGGTTCCGTACTTCTCGTTTCGGGCATCGATGCCCCACGATTTGTAGGTCTTCAGCAAGTAGTCATTGGCCGCACGGTTCGCCGAGGATCCGGTGAGTCGGGGCCCGATGGAGTCCATGAGCGGCTGTGCAAAGCGCTCGAGCTGGGAGTGGTGCATACCCTCGTCGTAGATCTTCTGGACGATGGGATCGCCGGTTGGATTATTCTGGGCGCGGGCAGGGGCGGCGCTGACGAGACTCGCCGCCAGGCTGGCCGCGGCAAATGAAACGAGATGGTGTGATCGCATGGGACAATGCTACTTCCCCGGGGGAGGTGGTCGCCAGTCCGAGGGGTCGACCAGAGGCTAAAAATCCAGCACGAAGGGCCTCGCAAGCGCTCAATCCGCTCGGAGTGCGGTGAGCGGATCTATAAGCGCTGCTCGTCGAGCCGGGATGTAACACGCCAACGAGGTGACCAGCGCGGTAAGGGCGCCGGCGATTACGAAGGAGATCAGGTCTGTCGAACCCACGCCGAAAAGAAGGCTCTGAATTACGCGCGTGGCTCCGATGGCGGCAGCTACGCCGAGAGCAATACCCAGGGCGACCAAGGTAAAGCCGTGTCGCATGACGAGCGCGACCACATCGCGTGGCTGCGCACCGAGCGCGATGCGGATACCGACTTCACGCGTGCGCTGGCTCACCGAGTAAGCGATAACACCGTAGAGTCCCACGACGGCGAGCGTCAGCGCCAGCAGCGCGAAAGCGCCAATCAGCGTCATGGCAAAACGAGGCTGCGCGACCGCTTCTGCGATGACCGATTCCGCCGACTTCGCCTTGTGGACGCGAATGTAGGGACTGGCGCGCGTGATTGCTGCGTTAAGCTGCGGCACAAGCGTACCAGACGGAAGCTTGCTTCGGACGATGATCTCCGCGCCCGAAATCGCCGCTGAGAAAGGCGTATACATGCGGAGATCGGATACGGCTCCCAGGTCACCGGGAAGCTGGACGTCGCCAGCGACGCCGACAATAGTCAACCAGTCACCCGTGTCACCCAGTCGAATTCGCGCGCCAACCGCGCCGCCGCCCGGCCAGAATCGTTTGGCGAAGCGCTGACTGATCATGATCTCACGCGGGCCGCCGTTGGACTTCGCCGTGCCGGAGGCTGAAGTCGGAGGAATACTTGGCGTGAAAATACGCCCCTCGCGCAGCAGTACACCGACAACGCGAAAGTAATTCTCGCCTGCCATGGCGTAGCCGACGATCGACACTTGTGCTGAAGTAGCAATCGTGCGCCCCGCAATCTGCAGATCGCCGAACGCGACGCCACCATTTGGTGGCATATCCGAACCGACCGCCGCCGACTGTACGCCCGGTATGCGTCGCACGCCGTCAAGTATCTGTGTGATTGCAGCATTCCGCGATACGTCCGACGCAAAATACTCTCGCGGCATATCCACCGAAACTCCAACCAATCCGCGCGGATCGAAGCCAGGATCTACCTGTTCCAGAGCGCTGAATGACCGGAAAAGCAGTCCCGCGCCAACTAGCAGGACGACTGACAGCGCTATTTCGCCGACTATAAGCGTGCCTCGCACTCGACGTGCGCGCGCATTGCCGGACGCGGAACGCGTGGATGATTTAAGTGATTCGCCAATCGTGCGTTCTGTAGCGAGGAATGCGGGTGCGAGTCCGAAAATCAACCCGGTGAGTATGGAAACGCCGATGCTCCATGCGAGCACGGTTGGTTCCATGCGCACGCCAGCGAGACCGTCCAGCTCCGCGGGCGATAGCGCAATGATCAAATGAAGTCCGCGCCATGCGAGAAGCAGACCGACTGCGCAGCCGGCAAGCGCCAGCAGCATACTCTCGGTAAGCACCTGTCTCACCAGACGCCCACGTCCGGCACCCAACGCAGCACGGACGGCAAATTCGCGTTCGCGGCTGCCGGCTCGCACCAGGAGCAAGTTGGCGACGTTTGCACACGCGATGAGCAGCACAAGACCGACCGCAGCAAACAGCATTATCAACGTGCGCCGATAACTATCGCCGAGCATGTCCTTTCGCGTGCTAACCATTGCCGCGCCAACATGCTTGGCACCTCGATTGACACCTGGTGCAGTCGCCGCAATCGCGGTCAGTTCTTTTGTGGCATCTCGGGATGAGTTGCCACTCCGCAGCCGCCCCATGACCTGCATACGGTCACTGGGCGTCGCGAGATGGAGCGGCATCCAGATCCCGGGCTCAGCGGGCTCGAAGGGGAGACCGAGCCCAGGCGGCATCACGCCGATCACCACGAACGTTTTGCCATTCAGGTTGACCAGCCGGCCGAGTACGTCGCTACGTCCGCCGTATCTGCGTTGCCACAGCCCATACCCGATCATCGCGACGGGAGCCGCACCGGCCGATGTGTCGGCTGGTGCAAAGTTGCGTCCGAGCGCCGGCCGCACTCCGAGGAATGGAAGCATGTCGGCTGCAATGCTGGCGCCGACGATCGCTTCCGGAGTAGGACCATCGGAGAAAGTGACTTCGCCAGGCAAGTAGCCGACGATCTGATCAAGCGTATGCGCGCGTGCCTGCCAGATGCGGATCGTCTGCGCTTGGGGCGTGATGAAGGCCTGGTTTCCCGGCGGAATGGACTCCAGGATCCTCACGATCCGGTCGCCACCGCGGTATGGAACCGGCGCGAGCAGTACGTGTTGCACGACACTGAAGATGGCCGTGTTGGCGCCAATACCGAGAGCGAGCGTGAGAACGGCGATGACCGTGAACGCCGGAGTACGACGTAGTTGCCGTACGGCGAATCGGACATCCTGCGCCCAGCCCTGCGCCCTTCGCGACGCCAGCGCGCGGCGAGCGTACGGCGCGTCAATTGTCTGGCAGTAATCGCGAAATTCTTCGGGATCCCCGAAGCGACGCAGCGCTTCAGAGCGCGCGGCGTCTGCCGTGAGGCCCGCGGCGCGCAACGCGGCGGTGCGCATCTCAAGATGAAAGGCGACCTCGTCGTCGATATCGCTGCCGGTTTGTGCCTTGCCGCGCCACGGTAGTCGGAAGGCTCGGCGCACGCCTTCTGGCATTCCCGGCCGGTTCTCGTCGCGGCTCACGCGCCACACTCTGCGTGCGGACTCACGTCACGCAGTCTCGAGGACAGCCGACACTGCCACGACGTATCGGCGCCACGTCGCTGTCTCGGCGCGCATCATCTGCCGCCCTCGCGGCGTTAGCGAATAATATTTCGCGCGGCGGTTGTTTTCCGAGAGACCCCACTCGGCGGCTACTCCACCGCTGTGCTCCAGTCGATGGAGCGACTTGTAGAGTGCGGCGTCTACAATCTCGAGCGTGCCATCGGTGCGCTGCTCGATCCACGTTGCGATCGCGTATCCATGCATCGGTCCCCACGACAACGTCTTGAGCACGAGCACGTCCAGCGTACCGTGCAGCAGATCACTCACATCCTGGGGCATTCGCTCTCCACTAACTAGGTTAGTGGAAGGTTACACTGCAACTACGCTGGCGTCAACTACCGACTTATTGGATGCTCTTGAGCGCGGATGGGAGCGGCTCGCCGCGAATCAGTCGCCCCAGGGCGGCCCCGCGCTGGCATGGGGCGCGACGGGATTCAGTCGCGTGCCGATCCACGTCGCAAGCCAGGCCATGGGCAGATACGCGATCACAAGGTCAAGCGCAGTGAACCACGCGGGCGCCGGAATCATGCGGCTTGCGGCGATACCACCGCAGAGGAATGCAAGACCAATGGCGTACGCAAATTGAGACTTGTGACTCGCTGCGATCACGTACGCAACCCACGCACCGACGAGTGTGCCAATCGCGTGCGCGAGGAACGGCATTATGAAGTGCCGAGGCTCGAACAGGTGCATGGAAGCCCTGATGCCTTCGGCGTTGCTTACATCCACGCCGGCGGGAGGAGGAATTATCCAGGGGCTTATGAATACAAGCGCCATGTTGACCGTTCCGCCGATGGCAATCCCCGCAAGAACGGCAAGCACGTTTCGAAGAAGCTTTGGCATGTGGCGATTCTCCTGAGGAGGCTAAAGCTGCAATTCGGCTGCACGCGACTCAGCTGAAATGTGCACTCATCCAGGAGGATTGTTTCGATTGGCCAAATGTTCCCACGATTACCTCGCATTGCGCGCCGCGCGCCGCGATCCTATACTCTGTCCGCCGCATCGAAACATCTGCTCGATCGATCCGGCGCGGTCAACGGCCAGCATCTCTGGAGATCGAATGTGCGCTGCAGCGGCCCGAACCGAGAAGAAGTACTCCATACCCCGTAATGCGATCATTCCGGAGCAGTCGGCACTTGATGTCCTGATTTCCGGATCGCTGATGAAGTCGCGCGACGGGAGCGTCGAAGGTTACGCGATGCCGCTATTTCGAGCCGGCAGCGAAGCAGGGGTGCAATTCTCGATGCAGAAGCGCGGTGTGATGTACTATTTCAAGTACGGTCACGTGTACGTCTACGATCAAGCAAAAACGGACGCGGCACGTCTGTTCGAAGGTGCCGCGACAGCTGCCTCATTCGTGCTTCCGGGTGTAAGTGATCTCGCGGGAGGCTTGTCAACGCTGGTCGAGAAAGGCGGCGATCTTCTCCTCGAAAAGGTCACGGAGAAGATCAACGAGGGACCGCACCAATCACAGGCGACTTACGGAGATCAACTCGCGATGCTGGAACGGCGCGGCGTCGTGGTACTTCCCGGAGCGAACCTCGTCGATGTCGAGTATCAGATCGAGCCAGCCGGCTTTCTGTCACAGGAGGCGCATCGCCAAATCTTCACCTACGAAGATCATGCGCA